>JAOPWZ010000044.1 GCA_025965435.1 Aeromicrobium sp. | reverse complement strand
AAGCTCTTGCCGATCTGGCCGATGCCGAACGGCGGCTTCTTGCGCGCGGTCGTCATGACCTGCATGAAGTTGATGAAGATGCCCTGGGCCGTCTCGGGCCGCAGGTAGTGCAGTCCCTCCTCGGACTCGACGGGGCCGAGGAAGGTCTTGAGCAGGCCGTTGAACATGCGCGGCTCGGTCCACTCGCCGCGGGTGCCGCAGTTCGCGCACACGATGAGCTCCATGCCGACCGCATCGGGGTCGTCGAGGCCCTTCTTCTCCGCGTAGGCCTCTTGCAGGTGGTCCTGGCGGTAGCGCTTGTGGCAGTGCTGGCACTCGACCAGCGGGTCGACGAAGGCGGCGAGGTGTCCGGACGCCTGCCACACCGGCGTCGGCAGGATGACCGAGGAGTCAAGGCCCACGACGTCGTCGCGGCCCTGCACCATGGAGCGCCACCACTGGCGCTTGATGTTGTCCTTGAGCTCGACGCCGAGCGGGCCGTAGTCCCAGGCGGACTTGGTGCCGCCGTAGATCTCGCCGCACTGGTAGACGAATCCCCTGCGCTTGCTGAGGCTGATGACGTGGTCGACGGTCGTTGCCATGAGGGGATGTTTCCAATCCGGCTGGGTGTCGGCGGGCCTGTGTCGTCATCGTGATGACGGACGCCCGAGGGTGCGGTCCACCTTACCGGCGGGGCTCCCGCCGCCGGGAGGGCACATCGATTTGACAATGATTCCCACTGGCGTTGAGAATCATTGTCATGAAGAAGTCGCTCGCCCTGCTCACGGCGCTACCGCTCGTCGCCCTCCTTGCCGCGTGCGGCGGCTCCGCCGAGAAGGACGGCAAGACATCGGTCGTCACCTCGTTCTATGCGCTCAACTTCGTCACCGAACGAGTGGGCGGCTCGGTCGTCGACGTGGAGAACCTGACGTCCCCCGGCACCGAGCCGCACGACCTCGAGCTCAAGCCTCGGCAGGTCGCATCCGTGCAGGACGCCGATCTCGTCGTCTACGAGGAGCACTTCCAGACCGCCGTCGACGAGGCTGTCGAACAGGCCGGACGCAGCAAGGACGACACGATCGATCTCGCGTCACTCGTCGAGCTGCTGCCGGCCCAGGGCGAGGACCATGCGCACGACGAGGAGGGCGACGAGGAGGATCACGCCCACGAGGACGAGCACGACCACGGCGACGAAGATCCCCACGTCTGGCTCGACCCCACGTCGATGATCGCTCTCACCGAGGCCGTCTCGGACCGTCTGTCCGACCTGGACCCCGGCAGCGCCGACAGCTTCAAGGCCAACGCCGATGAGCTCGTCGCCGAGCTGACGACCCTCGACGAGGAGTTCGCCACCGGCCTCGAGAACTGCCGCACCCGCACGATCGTCACGAGCCACGCGGCGTTCCAGTACCTCGCGGCGCGCTACGACCTGAAGCAGGTCGCGATCGCGGGCGTCGACCCCACCAACGAACCCTCCCCGGCGCAGCTCGGCGACATCACGAAGCTCGTGCGCGCGGAGAAGATCAGCACGATCTTCACCGAGGAGCTCGTGGACCCCGCGATCGCCGACACCATCGCGACGGAGACCGGAGCGGCAACCGCTACGCTCGATCCCATCGAGGGACTCTCCGACGCGACCAAGGACGAGACCTACCTGACGCTGATGCGCGCGAACCTCGACCACTTGAAGAAGGCGAATTCCTGTTCATGAGCCAAGCCCAGCCCTTGTTGGCGCGCGGCGTGACCGTCGAGCTCGACGGTCGGCCTGTCCTGCACGACGTCGACCTCGACGTCACGGCCGGTGAGTTCGTCGCACTCCTGGGCGCCAACGGCTCGGGCAAGTCGACCCTCGTGCGTGCGGCGGTCGGGCTGGTCCCGACCGCCGCCGGCACGATCGAGCTGTTCGGCGCACCGCTGGACCAGTTCCGCGACCGCCGGCGGCTGGGCTACGTGCCGCAGCGCACGCAGGCCGCCGCCGGCGTCCCCGCCACGGTGCACGAGGTCGTCCTGAGCGGACGCCTGTCCCGGCGCCGGTTCTTCGGGTGGCGCACCCGTGCCGATCTCGGCGCGGTCGAGGCGGCCATCGCACGGGTCGGGCTGTCCGAGCGCACCCGTTCCTCGGTGAACGAGCTGTCGGGCGGTCAACAGCAACGTGTCCTGATCGCCAGGGCACTGGCCTCCGAGGCCGACCTGCTGATCATGGACGAGCCGACCGCCGGCGTCGACCACGACAACCAGGAGTCGCTGGCCGAGCTGCTCGCCGGGCTGGTCCACGAGGGCACGTCGGTCCTGCTGGTCGCTCACGAGCTCGGTCCGCTGCGCCCCCTGATCGACCGTGCAGTCGTCCTGCAGGCCGGCAAGGTCGAGTACGCCGGTCCGGTCGACGCGATCTCCGACCACGCCAACACCCATGCGCATCACCACGGAGACCTCGGCGACGTGCCGGAGACCTTCGGGGAGGCGATCTGGCGATGATCGAGCTGCTTGACTACGACTTCATGCGCCGGGCGCTGATCGCGGCAGTGTTCACGGGGCTCGCCGCCCCCGCGATCGGCACCTTTCTCGTGCAGCGCCGCTTGGCCCTGCTCGGTGACGGGCTGGGGCACGTGGCCCTGACCGGGGTCGGGCTCGGGTTGGTGACCGGCTTCGCCCCGACCATCACCGCTGTGATCGTCGCAGCGCTCGGCGCGGTGCTGATCGAGCTGTTGCGCATGTACGGCCGCACCAGCGCCGACGTCGCCCTCGCGATGCTGTTCTACGGCGGAATCGCCGGCGGCATCCTGCTCACCGACCTTGCCGATGAGAGTGCCGCCTCGCTCAACGCCTACCTGTTCGGCGCGATCACCACGGTGTCGGACGGCGATCTCGTCCTCGTGGGTCTGCTCGGTCTTCTGGTCGTCGCGCTCTCGCTCGGCCTCTCCCCGCAGCTGTTCGCGGTGTGCCAGGACGAGGAGCACGCCAAGGTCAGCGGGGTACCGGTCCGCCTCTACAGCATCCTGATCGCGGTGCTGGCCGCCGTGACGATCACGGTCGCGATGCGGACCGTCGGACTCCTGCTGGTCTCCGCCCTGATGGTCGTCCCCGTCGCGGCATCGCAGCAGC
>JAOPWZ010000037.1 GCA_025965435.1 Aeromicrobium sp. | reverse complement strand
TCTGGGGTGCTGCGGGGTCGTCAGTATCAACAACCCCGGGGTGTTGAATGTTTCGTCAGCCGCCGTCTTGGGGGGTGGAGTTGCGGGCCTTGTCGCGGGACTCCTCGGCCAGCTCGCCGTCGGCCGCGGCGACCATCAGCGTCGCGATCTCGGCGGCGAAGTCATCGGCGCACTCGAACGACTTGTAGACGCTCGCGAACCGCAGGTACGCGACCTCGTCGAGTGCCTTGAGCGGCTCGAGGATGGCCATGCCGACCTCGTGTGCCGGGATCTCGGCCGCGCCACGATCACGCAGCGCGTCCTCGACCTGCTGCCCGAGGCGCGCCAGGTCGTCGGCCGAGACCGGACGCCCCTTGCACGCCTTGGCCACACCGGCGATGGCCTTGTCGCGGACGAAGGGCTCGGTGGCCCCGGACCGCTTGGCGATCATGAGCTGCATCTGCTCGATCGTGGTGAAGCGCTTCTCGCACTGCGCGCAGACGCGACGGCGCCGGATGGCACCGCCCTCGTCGGCCACGCGACTGTCGAGCACCTTGGTGTCGGTGTTCTTGCAGAACGGGCAGTGCATGAGGCGCTCCTTCCGGTGGCTGACGGGGGTCTTCTGGGGATGAATCTGTGGATCAAGCTGTGCACTAGCGCCTGAAATCTGTGCACTGGGCCGAAAAGCTGTGCAGCAGTGGCGACATCCTGTGGACCCACATGTGGAGAACTACATCGGTGTAAGTACTAGATGTAGTGGTAACCATACGCCGCGATCACGAGCGTCGGCAACCACATTGGGCGCGCCCGCTGACATTTTTTGCGCAGGCCCTGCGATCGCCGCAAACCTGCAGGTCAGGTGCGGTGCGAGTCACACCCGTCACACCGACACGACCCCCCTTGGGCGTTCGAGGGGCCCGGCGCGCTTTCCTGCCGTAGCGTGTTGTCCCAACGTCTCAGGACCAAATCCACAGCGCGGAACGGAAGTGACAGCCCATGCATGCGCCGTCTGTCGCTCCCTGCGGCGCCACGACCCCGGCAGGGCTCATCACAGGCGCGGACGAGGCTCTCGCCGAGCTGCTGGGCACCGACGTCGGCGACCTGGTCGGCCGTCAGCTCGATTCGTTCGCCGGCTCCCCCGACGACGCCGCCGGCCTGCTGGAGTGCCTGCGGATGGTCGCGTCCGGCCGCACCTCCGGCGGGGTCAGGGTCGACCTGACGACGGCCGACGGCCAGCAGCTGAACGTGCATCTGGTCGTCACCCCGTCGGCGGACGACGCGCTGACCGTCGTCGTGATCGACGAGACCGGCCGCGTCGACGCCGAGCGCGAGCTCGCCCGGTCGCAGCGACGCTGGTTGTCCTTGCTCCGCAACTCCGCCGACATCGTCTTCACCACCACGTCCGACGGGGTCCTGGCCTCGGTCACCTCGGCCCTGCCGGAACGGCTTGGGTGGGCCGTCGCCGATGTGGTCGGTCAGGCCGGCCTGACCTTCGTCCATCCCGATGACCGCCGTCGGGCCAACCAGGCGTGGCTCGCCGTGTCGCTCGGGCATCAAGCACAAGCGGAGCTGGAAGTTCGCCTGACCCACCTTGACGAGACCGTCTCGTGGGGACGTCTGGTGATCAGCGACCTGCGCGACGACCCCGACGTGCAGTCCGTCATCGGCAACGTCACCGACATCACCGAGCAGAAGGCTGAAGAGGCACGACGCCGCCTCAACGAGTCCCGTTTCCGCGCCCGCTTCGACCAGTCCACGGTCCCCCAGGTCCTGCAAGCCGTCGACGGGTCGTACCAAGCCGTCAACGATGCCTTCTGCGCCCTGCTGGGCCGTACCCGAGCAGAGCTCCTCCATCAGCCCTGCACGGCCGTCATGCACCCGGACGCCACCGCCGAGACCGAGCTGGTCATGGCCGGCCTACGACACGGCGATGTCGAGTGGGCACAGGTCGACGGGCTGCTGACCGACGCCGACGGACAGCCCGTACCGGTGCGCATCGACGCGACGCTGCTGCGTGATGTCGACGGCAACCCCGACGGCTGCGCGGCGTCGGTGCAGGACCTCCGCCCGCTGCGCGACAGCGAGTCCGCCCTGGCCCAGACGCAGTACATCTTCGACGTGATCGCCGAACGGTCCCGCGACTTCATCACGCTCTACGACGCCGACGGCAACAACGTCTTCGCCTCCCCCATCGGCAAGGCGATGTTCGGCGACACGTTCGAGAACTCGACGACCGAGCAGTGGGGGTTCGTCCATCCCGACGACGTCGAGCGCGCCCAAGCGTACTGGGCCGGGGTACCGACGCAGAAGGAGTCGACGTCCGAGCGCTTCCGCGCCCTGGGCGGGGACGGCGAGTGGATGTGGGTCGAGCTGACCTCGACCAACCTGCTCGACACCCGGGCCGCGGTCGTCGTGTGCACCATCCGTGACGTGACCACCGAGGTGGAGGCCGCCGAGGCCCTCCGCGTCTCCGAAGCCCGCTACCGCGCCATCGCCGAGACCGCGGAGGAAGGCATCCTCGTGATCGCCCCGGGCGGGATCGTCACCTACGCCAACGGCCGGGTCGCCTCGATCCTCGGCGTCGACATCGGCCACGTCCTGAACCGGCTCGTCTGGTCGGTGCTCGACGGGGAGGCGGCCAACAACGTCGAGCAGCGGGTCAAGCGCCGGTGGGCCGCCGGCGCCGAGCGCTACGAGGTGCCCTACCAGCATCCCGACGGGTCGTTGCGCATCCTGTGGGTCGCCGCATCGCCCATGCCCGACGTCGAAGGACGCCAGCAGGGCTCGCTCGCGATGATCTCCGACATCACCGAGCAGAGAACCAGCGAGCGCGAGCTGCGCCACGCCGCCGAGCACGACGAGCTGACCGGGCTGCTCAACCGCACGATGCTCATGGAGCACCTGAGCGACCACGAGACCGCCGGCACGGCCGTGCTGTTCATCGACCTCGACCACTTCAAGGACGTCAACGACGGCAGCGGCCACACGACGGGCGACAGCGTCCTGGTCGAGGTCGCCCGTCGCCTGAGCGCCACGCTCCGGCCGGCCGACCTCATCGCCCGGTTCGGTGGCGACGAGTTCGTCGTCGTCCTGCACGGCGTCGACGAGGACATCGCGTTGGTCACCGCCCGTCGGCTGCTCGACGAGCTGTCGGCCCCGTACAACGTCGGCCACCAGACCCTGCGCATCGGCGCCACGATCGGCATCGCCTTGTCACCCGTCCCCTCGGCCGACGATCTGCTGCGCTTCGCGGACACCGCGATGTACTCGGCCAAGGCCAGCGGTCGTGGCCGGGTGCGGCTGTTCGACAAGGCCATCGCCGAGCAGGCCGAGGAGCGCTACATCCTCGGGGCGGACCTGCTGACCGCGCTGGCGACCGACGGCCTGGAGATGCACTACCAGCCCGTCATCGACATCAGCACTGGCGAGATCTCCGGCGTCGAGGCCCTTGCCCGCTGGAACCACCCGACGCGAGGATTCATCGCACCCGACCGGTTCGTCGCGCTGGCCGAGCTCAGCGCCAGCTCGTCCGACCTCGACCGCTGGGTCATCCGCCGCACGATGCGCGACATCGCCGAGCTGAAGGCCGACCGGACGATGCCCGAGGCCACGACGCTCGCCATCAACCTGTCCGGCCAGAGCCTCGCCGAGGGACTCGACACCTACATCATCGGCATGGCCCAGGAGGCCGGGCTCAGCCCTGACGTCGTGACGCTGGAGATCACCGAGAGCGCCATCATGGCCGACAAGGACATTGCGATCGACGTCCTGCAGCGACTGCGGGACTACGGCTTCGGCGTCGCGATCGACGACTTCGGCACGGGCTACAGCTCGATGGCCTACCTGCGGGACCTGCCGATCAACATCCTCAAGATCGACCGCGGATTCGTCCAGGGCATCCCCGACGACGCCCACTCGCTGGCGATCGTCACGTCGCTGATCGAGATCGCGAACTCGCTCGACCTCAAGGTCGTCGCCGAGGGCGTCGAGACCCCGGCCCACCTCGACGCGCTGCGCGCTCGAGGATGCACCTTCGCACAGGGCTGGCTGTGGAGTCCGGCGATGTCGCCGGACGAGCTGCGCAGGACCGAGATGCTCGACCGCCGCTTCGACACCGACGGACTGTCACCGGAGTAGGTGTCGCGGGCGCTACTGGTCCTTGGCCCACCGCAGGAACGCGGCCGCGTGGTGCAGGTCGTCGAAGCCGTCGCCCAGCAGCTCGACCAGCAGGTCGTTGCTCCAGACCGCCAGGCGACCGAGCGTCAGGGAGGTCTCGTCGACCACGGGCAGCTCGATGCCGTAGACGGCGAGCGCGAGGGCCTTCTTCTGCTCGTACGTGACGACCGGCAGGAAACGGTCGGGGTCCGCGACCGACAGGGTCTTGGTGAGGAGCGCCTCGTCCCAGCCGGGCATCGACATCGAGTACGTGCCCTGCGCGAGGTCGTCGAGACGATCTGCCAGCTCCCCGGGCCCCCGCAGCAGGTGGTTGGTGACGGCGCGGACGCGGCGCGCGCCCTCCAGCTCGCCCAGCAGCACCCACGCCTTGTCGAACGTGGTCGGGTCCCCCGTGGCGGCGCCGATGGGATCGTCGGCGAAGTACTTCAGGTCGGCGATCGCGACCTTCTCGAGGCCATCCGCGGAGAACACCCAGCGGTACTTGGTCCAGTGCGGACCGACCAGCCGGTTGGGCTCGTACGGGACGGTCGCGAGGAACCTCTGCTTCAACAGCTCGGCACCTTGGCGATCCGTCAGCACGACGTCGTCGATCGTCGGGAACCGGCGCACGACCACGGAGATCGGCGCGACCGACGGCTTCGACACCTTGGGGGCCGCGCGCTTGCGGGGGGCGACCACCTTCTTCTCCTCCACCGGCGAGCCGAAGACGAAGGTGAAGTCGCAGTCGTCGCAGCGGGCCTCCTTGCGGCCGTCGGGCAAGGTGCGGATGAGGTGGATGTCGTCCTCGCGAACGCACAGCGGACAGACGATCAAGGCCATGGGTCAAACCTACGTGCCGGGCGGGCACGACCCGCTGGCGGCCATGACCGGTCGACCGCCACCAACGACAGCACCGCCCCACCGCAGTGCGGAGGGGCGGTGCTGGAGGGAGATCAGACGCGCGAGCGTCCGCCGACCTTGCGCCAGATGAGCAGCGCGATGATCGCACCGATGATCGAGCCGATGATGCCCGCAGCGGTCAGCTCGGCCGGGCCGTCCTGGATCAGCGATCCCAGGAATCCGCCGATGAACGAGCCGACGATGCCCAGGATGATCGTCGCGATGATGCCCATGTGGTCCTTGCCCGGCACGACGGCGCGAGCGATGAATCCGGCGATGAGACCGACGACGATGAATCCGATGATGCCCATGGGGGGTCCTCCCTTGGTGGTGTGGCCGCCGCGGATGCGCGGATGTGCGCGCGACGGCGACCAACGACGTTAGCCGTTCGGCAACCCGAAAGCATCTTTTGGGGTGGTTGCATGAAATGGCGAGACAGGGGTACTCATAGGGCATGGCTACTTCACCGAAATTCACCATTCCTGGCCTGACGCCCGCTGAGGGCAAGAAGCTCGCCGGCGTCCTGCAGGAGCGGCTCAACGCACTCAACGACCTGCACCTGACGCTCAAGCACGTGCACTGGAACGTCGTCGGCCCCCACTTCATCGCGGTCCACGAGATGATCGACCCGCA
The DNA here is from genome assembly GCA_025965435.1 of Aeromicrobium sp. Lineage (GTDB taxonomy): Bacteria > Actinomycetota > Actinomycetes > Propionibacteriales > Nocardioidaceae > Aeromicrobium. The sequence goes on along the minus strand of JAOPWZ010000037.1, from coordinate 3,293 downwards.
CGTCGTCGAGGTCCTCGCGATGGTCGACGAGACGGCGGAGCGCATCGCGACGCTCGGTGTCTCGCCGATGGGCACGCCCGGCGCCATCGTCGAAGGACGTACGTGGGACGACTACTCCCTCGGCCGCGCCACGACCAACGAGCACCTCGGCGCGCTCGACGAGGTCTACGTCAACCTGCTGCAGGACCACCGCAAGGCGGTGGAGGCTGCCGGCGAGCTCGATCCGGTCACCGAGGACCTGATCATCGGCCAGCTGAGCAAGCTCGAGCTGTTCCACTGGTTCGTCCGGGCCCACCTGGAGAGCGCCGGCGGCGCACTGTCGACCGACGGAGCGACCTCGGAGGAGAAGGCCGCCGCGGCCGCCTCGAAGGCATCGGACGACTGACCGACGCCCCCAAGCGCGAAGCCCCGATCCATACGCTGGATCGGGGCTTCGTCTGTCGTGTGACGTCTCACGTCACTCGATCGAGGCGCTGGGCTTCCGGCCGGGGGCGAACAGCGCGGCGATCACTGCGATCACGACGGCGCCCGCTCCGGTCAGCAGCGCCGGGCCGATGGCCCCGGTGTAGCCCGTCGGCGTCAGCTCTCCGCCGTTGCCGAGGAACACCGCAGCCAGCAGCGCGACGCCCAGGGCCACGCCGAACTCCCGCAGCGTGGCGTTGGCCGAGCTGGCCATCGCGAAGTCGTCGTCGGGCAGACCGTCCAGCACCGCGGTGGCGCTCGGCGCGAAGGTCAGTCCCATGCCGACACCGGCCAGCAGGAGCGGGACGATGAACGAGCCGTAGCCCGACCCTGCCTCGGTGATGACGGCGAACCACACCAGCGCCACCGCCTGCACGATCAGGCCCGTGAGCAGCAGGGCCCGCAGTCCCACCCGGCCGGCCAGCATCCCCGCGATCGGTGCGACGACCATCGGCGCCGCGGTCCACGGCAGCGTGCGCAGCCCGGCCTCGAAGGGCGAGTAGCCCTGGACGATCTGCAGGTTCTGCGAGAGCAGGAACACCGCGCCGAACATCCCGATCGAGAACATCAGGCCGATGATGTTGGCCACCGAGAAGCCCCGCGAGGCGAACAGTCGCAAGGGCAGCACGGCGTGCGAGCGACCGCGGGCGTACAGGACGTACACGGGAAGCAGCCCGACGGCGACGACCAGCGACCCCAGCACCCCGGCCGACGACCAGCCGTCGTCGTTGCCGTGGACGATGCCCCAGATGCCCAGGAACACCGCCGACCCGAGCAGTGCGGTGCCGGGCAGGTCCAGCGGCTGCCACACGCCGCGCGACTCCTTGACCGCGATGAGCATGAGCGGGACGGCGACGAGGCCGACCGGCACGTTGAGCCAGAAGATGGCCTGCCAGCTGATGCCCTCGACCACCGCACCGCCCACGACCGGTCCCAGTGCGACACCCAGCCCCGAGACTCCTCCCCAGATGCCGATCGCGACGGGCCGCATCGCGACAGGCACCGCGGAGGCCAGCAGCGAGAGCGACAGCGGCATGATCGCCGCGGCACCGAGCCCCTGCACGGCGCGCGCCACGATCAGTGCCTCCGAGGTCGTCGACAGGGCCGAGGCGATCGAGGCGATCGTGAACAGCGTGATGCCCGCGATCATCATGCGCCGGCGGCCGAGGCGGTCGCCGAGGGTCGCGGCAGGAAGCATGAAGGTGGCGAACGTCAACGTGTACGCGTTGAGGAACCACGACAGCTGGTTGACGGACGAGCCGAGATCGGCCTGGACGACCGGCAGTGCGCTCGTCATGACGAGGTTGTCGAGGGTCGCCATGAACATCGGCAGCGAGGTCGCGACGATCGCGACCCACAGCGGGATGCGTCGATCGCGGGCGGTGCGAGTGTCCCCCTCGGCGGGGTTCTCCGGGGCGATGGCGGTCATGGCGGGCTCCACTTCGGATTGGAAGGCATCGAATGATTACTAACATCGCCGACACTAAGTAATGAACTGATAACATGTCAAGCATGCCCGTTGACTCCCCCGCTCCCGTCCGCCGCATGAGCGCCGAGGACCGCCGCGAGCTGGTGCTCGCCGCCGCGATGCGCGCCTTCGGCGCCACGGGGTACGCCGGCACCACGACCGATGCCGTCGCGCGCGAGGCCGGGGTCTCGCAGCCCTACGTCGTGCGGATCTTCGGCACCAAGCTCGAGCTCTTCCTCGAGGTCTTCGACCGCTCGACCCGGCAGATCATGGCCGGGTTCCAGGAGGTGATCGACGCCAGGCCGTTCGATCCCGACAGCGACGACGACTGGGAACGCCTCGGCCTGCGCTACACCGAGCTGGTGCTGGGCGACCGCGCGATGCTCCAGGTCATGATGCACGGCTTCGCCGCCAGCGGTGAGCCGACGATCGGCGCCCGGGCCCGTGCCCGGATGGGCGAGATCTTCGACGTCGTGCGCAGCACCGGGTGCACCGACGACCGCGCCCGCGACTTCGTGGCGCAGGGCATGCTGCTCAACGTGATGCTCGCGATGGACGCCCCCGCCCACGCCGCCGAGGACGACGGGCTCACGGCGCTGAACGCCTGCGCGTTCGGCGACATGCTGCCGATGCTGCGCGAGCAGCAGGGCCCGACCGGCTGATCAGCCGGTCTCAGCGGCGACGGGACCTGGGCTTCGGCTTGGGGCCGGAGCGTCGCTCGTCGGGTGCCTTGTAGGTGCCGCCGGCGATCCGCGCCATCAGCAGCTGGGGATCACCCTTCTCGGCCTCGCGGACGAACTGGTGCGCGCGCTCGCCGCTCAGCACCGCCGCCTCCGCGCCGTGGTGGGAGATCACGATCTGCTTGTCACGGACCTCCCAGCTGTAGCCGCTCGGCCGCCCCTTCACGCGACACCCAGGAACGTGAGGGCCGAGTCGGTGAGGGCATGGGCCAGGTTGCGTGCCTTGGGCGCATGCGCGTTCGCCTGACGGATCAGGTCCTTCGCGTCGGCGCCGGTGTCGCCGTAGTAGCCCTCCATGACCCACCGCGCGTACGTCGTCGGGGTCACCTCCGGGTGGAACTGCCAGCCGATCGCCCGGGCGCCGAAGCTGTCGTCGATGATGCACTGCGGCCCGCGCCACGACGTCCCGATCACCTTGGTGGTGGGACCCGGCGCGAAGACGTCACTGTGCATCTGGCCCCAGGGCCCCTCCGGGCAGAGCACGTCGTCGGTCGTGTCGACCCGGCCCCAGCCCAGCTCCGGCCGGTCGGCGCGCCACGACGTGCCACCGAGCGCACGTGCCAGGACCTGGGTGCCGTAGCAGATGCCCATGACCGGGGTGCCCGCCGCGAGCGATCCCCGGA
>JAOPWZ010000035.1 GCA_025965435.1 Aeromicrobium sp. | reverse complement strand
CCGCACTGCAGCTCGACCTGCGCCATGACGGCGTCGGTCTTGACCGCGGTCACGAGCCCGACGAACCGGTTGCGCGCCGAGCTCGTCGCGCCCGTCGGGTCAGCGCCGTCGCGGGCCTGTGCCTTGGCGAAGGCCGCCAGCTCGCGTCCCTCGATGGCCATCCGGCCGGACGCGTCGGTGGTGGACGCCAGGGTGCCGCTGCCGACCCAGCGACGGACGGTGTCGTCGCTGACGCCGAGGAACCGGGCTGCATCGGAGATCCGCACATGCGACATGCATCGCACTCTAGAGCATCACCTGCGGCGGACGGGTCCCCTTTACTCCGTAGACGCGTAACCGATGCCGGTGGTGCGGGCCCGCTCCATGTCCTCGGCGACCTGCAGCTGCTGGTACGGCCCCGGCGTCCGCAGGTGGTCGATGACGTTCTGCACCGACTGTGGGTCCTTGTCCTGGCTCATCTTGACCTTGCAGACGAACCGGTCGACCGGGATGCGCAGGCCCACGGTGCCACGGGCAACCGGCGTCGCCCAGTCCCGGTCGAGCCACATGGGCTCGTCGACGTGCTGCTCGAAGTGGGCGGTCAGACGTTCGAGCACGTCGAGGTTGGCGTCCGGGTCGAGGATCTCCGGCGTGCCCCAGCAGTGCACGGCGCTGAAGTTCCACGTCGGTGCGCGGCTCGAGCCGGGAACGTACCAGCTCGGCGAGACGTAGCCGTTGGCTCCCTCGAACACGATCAGCACCTCGCCGGAGCCGAGGCCGTGCAGCCGGTCGTCGGGACGTCCGACGTGGGTGACCAGGCTCAGCTGGTCGGCCGACTCGTCGATCAGCACGGGATAGTGCGACGCGACCAGCTCGCCGGCGTTCTGGCTGATGAGCGTCGCCCACGGATGGTCGGCGATGATCTGGCGGGCGATCTGCTCATCCGTCGTGGCGTGACGCGGGTTGTGTCTCATCGCTGCGAGGTGTCGCGGGCCCGCGCAGCCGTCCGCACGATGCCGTCGATGAACGTGGGGTACAGCTGCGCCGGCAGGTCGTGAGCCATGCCGGCGATCTCGAGGTGCTCCGCGCCGGGGATCGCGTCCGCCGTGGCCTTGCCGCCGGAGCGGTGCACCAGCAGATCGCTCAGGCCGTGGATGACGAGTGCCGGCAGGTCGAGCCGGGCGAGGGCCGCGGTGCGGTTGGGCTGCGTCAGCACGGCGAGCATCTGGCGGCTCACGCCGCTGGCGGTCCAGCCCCGGTCGTACGTCTCGCCGGCGCGTTCACGGGCGGCTTCGTCATCGGTGGGGAAGGCGGGCGAGCCGATGAGCTTGGATCCCTTGACCGACCGCTGGACGTAGGCCTCGCGGGTGGGTCCGGCCTTCGACATCATGACCGGCAGGATCTTGGGGTGCTGGAAGCCGACGGTGCGCCGTCCGGTCGTCGACATGATCGACGTCAGCGACAGCGCCCGGGTGGGGTGCTCGATCGCGATGGTCTGCGCGATCATGCCGCCCATCGAGACGCCCACGAGGTGGGCCCGGTCGATGCCGAGGTGGTCGAGCAGCCCGATCGCGTCGTCGCCCATGTCGCTGATCGTGTAGGGCGGCTTGAACCGCGCGCCCGGCAGTCCGGTCAGGGCCTTGAGGACGTCCTTGCGGCGGACCGGGTACTGGCGCAGCTTCGTGGACCGCCCGGTGTCGCGGTTGTCGTAGCGGATGACGAAGAAGCCGCGGTCGGCGAGCTGCTCGCAGAACGGCACGGACCACCAGCCCATGGGGCCGCCGAGGCCCATGATGAGCAGGACCGCGGGATCGTCCGGGCTCCCGAAGGTCTCGTGGCAGATGTCGATGCCCGAGGGCAGCGTTGCGAAGAGCTCTCCGGAGCGGGTCATGTCAGTGTTCGTAGTCGATCGCGGAGTAGGCCTGCAGCTTGTGCAGCTGGTGCTCGCTGGTGATCTTGCGGATCGTGCCGCTGCGCGACCGCATGACCAGCGACTCGGTGTACGCCTTGCCGGCGCCGTATCGGACGCCGTTCATGAGCTCGCCGTCGGTGATGCCGGTCGCGACGAAGAAGCAGTCGTCGGCGTTGACGAGGTCGTTGGTGTGCAGCACCCGGTCGAGGTCGTGTCCGGCGTCGAGGGCGCGCTGGCGCTCGTCGTCGTCGATCGGCCAGAGCTTGCCCTGGATGGTGCCGCCGATGGCCTTGATGGCGCACGCGGTGATGATGCCCTCGGGCGTCCCGCCGATGCCCACCAGCAGGTCGACGCCGGTGTCGGGACGCGCTGCGGTGATGCCGCCGGCCACGTCGCCGTCGATGATGAACTTGATGCGGGCACCGGCGGCGCGGATCTCGTCGACCATGGCCTGGTGGCGGGGGCGGTCGAGGACGCACACCGTGACGTCGCTGTTGGAGATGCCCTTGGCCTTGGCGACCAGGGCGATGTTCTCGGCGACGGGCAGGCGGATGTCGACGACGTCGGCGGCCTCGGGCCCGACGATGAGCTTCTCCATGTAGAAGACCGCCGAGGGGTCGTACATCGAGCCGCGCGGTGCGACGGCCATGACCGAGACGGCGTTGGGCAGGCTCTTGGCGGTGAGCGTCGTGCCGTCGATCGGGTCGACCGCGACATCGCAGGCCGGGCCGGTGCCGTCGCCGACCTCTTCGCCGTTGAACAGCATCGGGGCTTCGTCCTTCTCGCCCTCGCCGATCACGACGACCCCGCTCATCTGCACGGTGTTGATCAGGGAGCGCATCGCGTTGACCGCGACGCCGTCGGCGCCGTTCTTGTCACCGCGGCCGACCCACCGGCCGGCAGCCATGGCTCCGGCCTCGGTCACACGGACCAGGTCGAGGGCGAGATTTCGGTCGGGCGCCTGGGCGGCGGGCTTGAGGCTGTCCACGCGCACATCCTAGCGGGCTGCGGGAGGCACAGGGCCATGGCTTGACGGCGCCGTCCGGCCGGTTCCGCGACGCATCGTCAACCCGCTGATCAGCAGGCCGGACGCCAGCGCGGCCCCCACGCCCTCGCCCACCCGCATCCGCAGGTCGAGGACCGGCTCGAGTCCCAGGTGCTCCAGGACCGCGGGATGCGCGCGTTCGCGGCTGCGCTGACCGGCCACGAGGTAGGCCGACGCGCCGGGCTCGATGCGGACCGCCACGAGGGCCGCGACGCTCGTGGCGAGTCCGTCGAGGACGGTCACCGCTCCCGCGGACGCAGCACCCAGGACGATGCCGGCGAGCACGCAGAACTCGGGCCCGCCCAAGGCGGCCAGTGCCTCGTGGGGGGACAGCTGATCGAGGGCCCGGGTGGTCGCCACCCGTTCCAGGGCTGCCTCCACGGTCTGCGTCTTGCGGCGCACCATGTCGGTGTCGGCGCCGGCGCCGAGGCCCACCACCTCGCCGGCGGGCAGCCCGAGCAACGCCGCCGCCAGCGTGACGGCGACGGTGGTGTTGCCGATGCCGACCTCCCCGAGCGCCACGATGACGTGGTCCTGGCCCGCGGCCGCCCCCAGGAGTCGGCCGCGATCGATCAGGGTCGACACCTGCTCAGCGGTCATCGCGTCGGTCCCGACGAGATCGCCGGTGGCGGTCCCGGCGTCGACCGCGCTGAACGCCAGATGTGCGGCCGCCGCCGCGACGGCTCCGACGGACTCCCCGACGCGGCTCGCCTCCAGCACGTCCTCGGTCACGGAGTCCTGATACGCGGAGATGCCGTGCGCCGTGACGCGATGCCGTCCGGCGACCATGATCAGCTGGCCGGTCGGTGTCGCCGCCGGACGGCTTCGTGCCGCGGCCTCGACGCGGTCGACGTAGCGATCCAGCAGCCCGAGTGAGCCCGGCGGGGTGAGCAGCTCGTCAGCCACGTCACGTGCGCCGACGACGGCGTCGGCCAGAGGCGCCCGCAGGTGGGACGGCGGCGCGGCCGTGGCGTCGCTCCAGCGCTCGTCGAAGATCACCTCGTCGACCGGCTGCCGACGCGACCATCCGGCCCGCTCGAGACCGGGGGCCGGTGGGCGTTCGTCGGGCCACCCGAGACAGAGCCACCCCAGGGTGAGGACGCCGTCGGGCACGCCGACGAGGTCCGCCAGGTCCTGCTCCTCGAACAGGGTCACCCAGCCGACGCCGAGCCCCTCGGCCCGCGCGGCGAGCCACAGGTTCTGGATCGCGCAGGCGCACGACCACATGTCGGCGTCGGGAAAGGTCGCCCGGCCGAGCACTCCGGCTGCCGGGGTGCGCCGGTCGCAGGCGACGACCACCCCGAGCGGGGCCTCGCGGATGCCCTCGAGCTGCAGGTCCAGCAGCCGCCTGGCCGCTTCCGGTTCGAGCTGCCGGGCCTGCCGGAGCCGCTGCTCGTCGGCCATGCGCGCCGCCCGCTCCCGGGTGGCGGGATCGGCGACGACGATGAACCGCCACGGCTGGCTGTGCCCCACCGACGGCGCCAGGTGCGCGGCGGACAGCACCCGGTGCACGATCTGCGGATCGACCGGGTCGGGCCGGAAACGGCGGACGTCGCGACGCGCGCCGAGGATGTCGTGCAAGGCCTCCCGCGCGTCCGGCGGGAACGCCCATCCCTGGAGCTCGGCAGCCCGGTCGGCTGCGGAGGTCTGGTCGCCGAGCAGGGGCACCGGCCGGTTCCAGGTCACGTCACGCACTATAGGCAGGCTCGACGACGCGACCCGGAACGCCCACGCCGACGTCCCGGAGGCCGCGGACGACCGCAACGCCGTGTGATCCCTGCCAGGGGCCTGCCCGTAAAGTGGTGTGGCCGACGTCGCCGGGACGTCGCGTCCTGTGGAGGTGGCTGCTGATGAGCTCGTCCCGTTCATCGCGCGGCAATCCCGCGTTCGGCGACATCGTCCGCTCGATGGTCGTCATCGCCGTGATCCTCCTGGGCCTGTACGGCCTGGGGCAGCTGTTCACCTCGAACAAGAAGGCCGAGGTCGAGACCGTCGACTACGCCTCGGTCGTGGCCCAGGCCCGGCCCGCCGCGACCTTCCCGCTGGCCGCGCCCACGAGCCTCCCCGAGGGGTGGCGGGCGACGTCCGCGCGCTTCCAGGCCAACGGCTGGCACCTGGGTGTCCTGACCGACGAGGACGAGTACGTCGGTCTCGAGCAGCTGCGGGGCAGCGTCGACCGGGCGATCGACCGGTTCGCCGAGGACAGCAAGAGCGCCGGCACGGCCGATGTCGCCGGGCAGACGTGGTCCGTCCGCTCCGGACCCAACGGCCGCTGGATCTACCTCCGCGACGAGGACGGGCTGACGACGTTGCTCAACTCCTCGGCCACCCGCGCCGTGGTCGAGGACTACATCGAGTCGCTGTCGACGTCCTGATCGTTGCCGGTCGCCTTCGCCAGCCGGGCGCGGGCACCGTCGAGCCACTGCTGGCAGATCGCGGCGAGCTGCTCACCGCGCTCCCACAGGGCCAGTGACTCATCGAGGCTCGTGCCGCCCTGCTCGAGGCGCGCCACGACGGCGATGAGCTCGTCGCGGGCCTGCTCGTAGGGCACGTCGGGGGTCGTGGTGTCAGCCATGGTCGCCATTCTCGGTGGGCAGGGTGGTGGTCTGGGTGGTCGTGCGGACGCCGATCGTGCCGTCGGCGACCCGGATCGTGAGCTCGCCGCCCACGGGCGCCTGCCGGACGGAGGTCACGACGGTGCCGTCGGGCAGCTGCGCCACGCTGTAGCCGCGCTCGAGCGTCGCCAGGGGAGAGAGGCCGCGGACGCGCGCCAGGTGGTGGCCGATCTCGTCGCCGGCGCGGTCGAGCCGGTGGCCCAGCGAGCGCCGGGCCCGGTCGCGCCAGTCGTGCACGACCCCCTGCTCGGCGTCGACCAGGACACCGGGCTGGGCCAGCACGGGGCGGGAGCGGAGGTCGGCGAGGCCTCGGGCCTCGCGGTCGATCCGCGTGTGGATCGCGAGGGATGCCCGCTCGCGCATCATCGCGACGCCGGCCAGCTCCTCGCGGACGTCCGGCACGATGCGCTTGGCGGCGTCGGTAGGGGTGGAGGCGCGCAGGTCGGCGACCAGGTCGAGCAGCGGGGTGTCGGGCTCGTGCCCGATCGCGCTGACGACGGGCAGCGGGCAGGCGTGGACGGCGCGGACGAGTGCCTCGTCGGAGAACGGCAGCAGGTCCTCGACGGAGCCGCCGCCGCGGGCGATCACCACGATGTCGATCGACGCGTCGGACGCCAGCTCGCGCAGGGCCGCCATGACGTCGCGGGCGGAGTCGTTGCCCTGCATCAGGGCGTGCCGGACGACGAAGCGCACGTCGGGCCAGCGCAGCCGGGCGTTCTCGAGGACGTCCCGCTCGGCGGCGGACGCGCGTCCCGTGATGAGCCCGACCCCGCGCGGGAGGAGGGGGAGTGGCTTCTTGAGCCGGGGGTCGAACAGTCCCTCGGCCGCCAGCAGCTGCTTGCGGCGCTCGAGCTGGGCGAGCAGCTCGCCCTCGCCCTGGGGACGGATCTCCCGCAGGTCGAGCGCCAGGCTGCCGCGGGGTGCGTAGAACGTCGCCTTGGCGTGCACGACGACCCGCGAGCCCTCCGTGATGGGGGCCGGCGAGGCGTCGAGCACGGCCGAGCGGCAGGTGGCCTCGATCGAGATCTTCGCGCGCAGGTCACGCAGCGTCAGGAAGCAGATGCCCTGACGGCGCGTGAGCTGCGCGATCTCGGCCTCGACCCAGACGGCACCCAGACGGCCGATGTAGCCGTCGAGCAGCTGCGAGATCTGGCGCAGCGGTGCAGGGGTGTCCGCACTGGTGTCGAGAGCCATGCCCTCACCCTAGGGTGCGAAGGTGCCCGCCTGGGTGCGCGGAGCAGCGGGGGTGGACGACTGCTGCTTCGCCTGCGCCTTGGAGATCGTGATGCCTCCGGCGGGGCGGCGGACGACGTAGTTGCCCGCCCAGATGTCGTGACGGCCGACGGGGACGCCGGTGCGCTGGGCCTCCCACATCTCGCCGTCGCCGGCGTAGATGGCGGAGTGGTAGGCGGTGCCGCCGCGCAGGAAGATCAAGATGTCGCCGGGACGCTTCTTGCTCTTCGGGACGCTCTTGCCCGCGAGCTGGGCGCCGGACGTGCGGCCGATCTTCTTTCCGGCCTTCTTGTAGACGTACTGGACGTAGCCGGAGCAGTCGAAGGACGTCGGGCCGGCGCCGCCCCAGCGGTACGGCTTGCCCTTGAGCTTCTTGGCCTGGCTGATGATGGCGTCGGACCGGTCGGCCCGCGTGACCTTGACGCTGCTGGAGCTGTCGGCGACGGCGGGGACGGAGAGGCCCGTCAGGACGATGGCGGAGCCCAGGAACAGGCTCGCCGGGACACGTGTGAACGCGCGCATAGAGGTTTCCTTCGTGCACGCCTGTGAAAGATGACCTGTCGGGTTCAGGCGCGAAGGATGCCTGTCGGTGAGACCGATTAACCCCAAGGCTCCGGGGGGAGCCGCCGTGCTGGGTCTTCCATGCCCGTCGCGGTGAATTCGAAGGCTGCGGACGTGACGGGCCTCGGCGCATCCGCAGTGGGGCCCTGTGGAGCCACCGCCGGCACGTTACCCCCTCGAAAGGGGCCTCGCCACCGCGGGGGATGTGAGCCTCGTCGCCCGGAATCCCGGCGACAACTCGGGACAAATTGTCACGATTTGCACGCTCCGCCCGGCTCATGGCGCATCGCCTAGGATGGAGCCATGTCTTCCCAGGTCTCTCTCGGCATGCCCCCGGTCGGCGGCAGCGTGCTGCTCGCCGATCCGCGCGGCTACTGCGCAGGTGTCGACCGGGCCGTCATCACGGTCGAGAAGGCGCTGGATCTCTACGGCGCGCCGGTCTACGTCCGCAAGCAGATCGTGCACAACAAGCACGTCGTCAACAACCTCGCGGCCCGCGGGGCGATCTTCGTCGAGGAGCTCGATGAGGTCCCCGAGGGTGCGACGGTCGTGTTCTCCGCCCACGGCGTCTCGCCGATGGTCCACGCCGAGGCCGCCGACCGTCACCTCAAGACGATCGATGCCACGTGCCCCCTGGTCACGAAGGTCCACCACGAGGCGCGACGGTTCGCGAGCGACGGCTACCGCATCCTCCTGATCGGCCACGAAGGGCACGAAGAGGTCGAGGGCACTGCCGGTGAGGCGCCCGACCACATCACGCTGGTGCAGACCCCCGACGATGTCGACGGCCTCGAGTTCCCCGAGGGCACGCGCCTGTCGTGGCTCTCGCAGACGACGCTCAGCGTCGACGAGACCATGGAGACGGTGCGCCGGCTGCGCGAGAAGTTCCCCCAGCTGGAAGATCCGCCCAGCGACGACATCTGCTACGCCACCCAGAACCGCCAGGTGGCGGTCAAGGAGATCGCCAAGGACGCCGATCTGGTGATCGTCGTCGGCTCCGCGAACTCCTCCAACTCGGTGCGCCTCGTCGAGGTCGCGCTCGAGGCCGGCGCCAAGGCGTCGTACCGCATCGACGACATCTCCGAGTTCGACGAGGCGTGGCTCGAGGGCGTCGCCCGGGTGGGCGTGACCTCAGGTGCCTCGGTGCCCGACAACCTCGTCCAGGACGTGCTGGGTTACCTCAGCGACCACGGGCACCCCGACGCCGATGCCGTGCGCACCGCCGACGAGAGCCTCATCTTCGCCCTGCCGCCCGAGCTGCGCCGCGACATGAAGATCGCCGGCGTCCCGTACAACTAACCCCCGCTGGTTGAGGTGCGAAGGGCGCCCAGCGCCCGACCGGTCCAGCTGGTTGAGGACCAACGATGAGGGTTCTTGGTCGTTGGGACTGCCCGAAACCCTCATCCTCGGTCCCCCAGCGGCGCGGGTCAGCGCCGCGGACGCACCACCATGCCGGTGCCGCCGCCCCGGCGCTTCGGCTCGGCCGCGGCGATGAGCTGGCCGCCCCGGCCCACCTCGATCGTCGCCGCTGCCCCGATCTCGGCGGCCGACGTGAACTGATCGCCCGACGGGGTGAGCGCCTGGCCGTACGGCGCCAGCAGACCCTCGTACTTCCTGATGAAGGCCGGCTCGGCGGGCGTGGCCGCGGCATTGCGCTGCGAGGCACGCGGTGCCGCCACGGCTTGCGGCAGCGACATGCCCAGGTCGATCCGGTTGACCAGGATCTGCAGCACCGTCGTGATGATCGTCGCGCCGCCGGGGGAGCCCACGACGTACTTGACCTTGCCGTTCTTCAGCACGATCGTCGGCGCCATCGACGAGCGCGGACGCTTGCCGGGCGCGATGCGGTTCGGGTCGGCCGGGTCGTAGGCGGCCGTGAAGTCGGTCAGCTCGTTGTTGAGCAGGAAGCCGCGCCGCGGGACGGTCATCGCGGAGCCACCGGTCTGCTCGATCGTCAGCGTGTACGCCGCCGCGTTGCCCCACTTGTCGACGACCGACAGGTGGGTCGTCGAGACGTTCTCGGTGTCGGGCTTCTCCTGCTGCGCGACGGTTCCGCAGCCGCGCCCCCGGAGGGCGCCGGCCGGGACGGGACGAGTCGACGCCTTGCTGTCGTCGACCGTGCACCGGCGCGAGTTGGCGAACCGCTGGCTCAGCAGCGTCTTGGTCGGGACCTTGACGAACTTCGGGTCACCGACGTACTTCCCACGGTCGGCGAACGCGCGGGCCGAGGCCTCGAGGTACAGGTGCAGGCTCCGGCCCAGGCGCTTCCCGCTGCCGAGGCGGTAGGTCTCCAGGATGTTCAGCGCCTCGGCGACGGAGGTGCCGCCGGACGATGACGGTGCCATGCCGTAGACCTCGTGGCCCCGGTAGTCGATGTGGGTCGGCTTCTGGTTGCGGACGCGGTAGCGGGCCATGTCCTTGGCGGTCAAGGTGCCCGCAGGAGCGGGAAGCGTGGACGCCGGATCCTTGCGCGGCGACTGCACGACCTTGGCGATGTCCTTGGCGAGGACCCCCCGGTAGAACGCGTTGGGGCCCCGGTTCGCGATCGAGGTGAGGGTGCGGGCGAGCTCGGGGTTGCGGAACCGCTTGCCGACCTTGGGGGCGTCGCCGCCGGGCAGGAACAGCTTGGCGGTGTCCGGGAACGCGGCGAAGCGCTCGGCGTTGTCGAGCGTCTGGTTGCGGAAGGTCTTGTCGACCACGAACCCCTTCCGCGCCAGCCTGATGGACGGAGCCAGGCTCTGCTTGAGCGAGCGGGTGCCGAAGCGCTTGAGCGCGGCGTCCCAGGTCGCGACGGTGCCGGGCACGCCGACGGCGGCGCCGGACGACACGAGCTGCGGCGTGAACGGATAGGGCTTGCCCGTCGCGGGGTCGATGAAGGCGTTGCGGCTGATGCCGGCGGGTGCGGTCTCGCGGCCGTCGATCGTGCTGACCTTCTTGCGCTTCGCGTCGTAGTAGACGAAGTAGCCGCCACCACCGATGCCGGCGCTGTAGGGCTCGGCGACACCGAGGGCCGAGGCCATCGCGACGGCGGCGTCGGCCGCGTTGCCGCCGCGGGCGAGCACGTCGCGGCCGATCTTGCTGGCGTTGACGTCGACCGACGACACGGCGCCGCCCGTGCCGCGGGCGGTCGGTCCGGACGACGTGGAGGACGCGGCGGTCGCGCCTGGCGGGGCGGCGGTCAGCAGCGCGGCGGCGACGGCGACGGAGCTCGCACCGGCGAGCAGGCGGCGCCGGTTCGACGGACGGTGGCGGTCGACGGAGTCGGTCATGGCGGATTCCCCCCGGAGTCGTGCGGACGTCTCCTCACCGTACGACCGTCTTCGGGTCCTGGCGAGTCGTTGCGAATGGGACAATGGGGCGGTGGACACCGCGCTGACCTTCGTGACCCTCCTGGCCATCGTCGTGGCGGTCAGCTCCGTGGCCGACCGGTTCAAGGTGTCGCCGCCCCTGGTGCTGATCGTGGTCGGCATCATCGGCTCCTACCTCAGCTTCGTGCCGGACTTCGAGCTGACGCCGGAGATCGTGCTGGTCGGGCTGCTGCCACCCCTGCTGTACGCGGCGGCGATCCGCACCTCGCTGATCGACTTCCGCGCCAACATGCGTCCGATCGCGCTGCTGAGCGTCGGCCTGGTGCTGTTCACGACCGTGGTCGTCGGGTTCCTCGTGGCGGCGCTGCTCGACGTACCTTTGGCGGTCGGCTTCGCGCTCGGTGCTGTGGTCGCGCCGCCTGACGCCGTCGCGGCCACCGCCATCGCCCGCCGGGTCGGCCTGCCGCGGCGCGTGGTGACGATCCTCGAGGGCGAGAGCCTTGTCAACGACGCGACGGCGATCGTCACCCTGCGCACGTCGATCGCGGCGATCGCGGGCACCGTCAGCGTCTGGCAGGTCGGTGCCGGGTTCTTCGTGTCCGCCGTCGGCGGGGTGCTCATCGGCCTGGCCGTGGCCTTCGTCGTCGGCCGGCTGCGCCGCCGCATCCAGGACGACCTGACCGATGTCGCGGTGTCCCTGCTGACGCCGTGGGTGGCCTACCTGCCGGCCGAGGAGATCCACATCGCGGGCCTGGACTCCCAGCCGTCCGGTGTGCTGGCGGTCGTCGTCGCGGGCATCATCCTGGGGCACAAGTCGCCGCTCATCCAGTCGGGCGGGTCCCGCCTGTTCGAGCGCACCAACTGGGCGACGATCTCGTTCGTCCTGGAGAACTCGGTGTTCCTGCTGATCGGGCTGCAGATCCGCTCGATCGTCGACGCCCTCGACAACAGCGAGCTGAGCGCGATGCGCATCGCGACGTCGTGCGCCGCGGTGCTCGTCGCGGTCATCGTGCTGCGCTTCGTCTGGGTCTTCCCGGTGACGTACCTGTCACGCCTCGTCCCGAAGGTCGCCTCCGGCGAGCCGCGTCCGTCGGGCCGCGCGACGTTCCTGGTCGCGTGGACCGGCATGCGCGGGGTCGTGACCCTCGCCGCGGTGTTCCTGCTGCCCGCGGACACCCCGGAGCGCGAGGTCCTGGTGCTGATGGCCTTCGTCGTCACGGTCGGCACCCTGATGATCCAGGGCCTGACGATCCCGTACCTCGTCCGCTGGCTCAAGGTGCCGGTGCCGGACCGGCACGAGGACCACCTCCAGGAGGCGACGGTCTACCAGGCGGTCACCGACGCCGGCATGGCGTTCCTCGACCAGGAGGTCGACGGCACGGTCTCCGACCCGGTCATGCACCGGCTCCGCGAGCGGGCGACGGATCGCACGAACGCGGTCTGGGAGCGGCTCGGCGGGGTCGAGACGCCCAGTGCGCAGTACTCCCGGCTGCGGGCGGCGATGCTGGCGCGTGAGCGCGCCGAGCTGTTGCGCATCCGGGCACTCGGCACGGTCGACCAGTCGGTGCTGGCGCGCGTCATGAACGCGCTGGACGTCGAGGAATCCATCCTGGATCGCATGTACGAGGACGAGACCACGGCCGACCGGGAGACCGAGCTGCGACCGACCTACGACAGCGACGGCGCGTGCGAGCACCTGGCCACGGCCTGCGCCGTGCCCGACCCGCTCACCCCGAAGGGGTGCGAGGAGTGCCTGCGGGACGGCACCGAGTGGGTGCACCTGCGCCTGTGCATGGAGTGCGGGCACGTGGGGTGCTGCGACTCCTCGCCGCAGAAGCACGCGACGTCCCACTTCCACGAGGAGGGGCACCCGGTCATCCGCAGCTTCGAGGCGGGGGAGGCGTGGCGCTGGTGCTACGTCGACGAGCTGACCGGCTGACGGTCAGCGCTTGGTGTCGCCCAGGATCCGCAGGACGATGACGAGCAGGGCCAGGCACTGACCGATCGCGAGGGTCATGCCGTGGTCGATCGTCGCGGCGATGAGCCGCGCGAACGTGCCGGCGTCCGGGTCCATGCCGCTGACCCGGATGGCCGAGGGCTCGACCAGGCAGATCAGCAGCAGGCTGCCGATCAGCAGCGCGGGCGGCAGCACCCCGGTCGGGAACAGGGACCGCACGCCGACGGCCATCGGCGCGGTGACGACGATCAGCACGAAGCCGACCGAGTAGAGCAGGTCGAGGCGGCCGTCAGCCAGGTCGAGCAGCACGATCGCGGTCATCGCCAGACATGCGGCAACGATCGCCTGGCGGGCACTCAGGTCGTGCCGGGCCGTGCGAGCTGGCGTGCGCGGGACCGCCTGCGTCATGGCAATGACGCTAGACCATCGACGAGCTCGGGAGCCGTCAATGACCGGGGTGTCGTCTCGACGAGTCGGGGTGACTCGACGGGGAGGTCGGACACGTGCATCGCGTTGAAACGCCGGGCCGTGACGAGGAAGCGCGACTCGATCGAGCTGACCGCCTCGTTGTACGACCGGACGGTGCTCTCCAGCGAGCGGCCCAGCTTGTCGACGTGACCGGCCACCGTGCCGATGCGGTCGTACATCTCGCGGGCGATGGTCTGGATCTCGCGGGCGTCGGCAGCGAGCTGCTCCTGCGTCCACGCGTAGGCGACGGTGCGCAGCAGGGCGATGAGGGTCGTGGGTGTCGCGAGGACGACCTTCTTGGTCGAGGCGTACTCCAGCAGCGTCGGCTCGGCCTCGAGCGCGGCCGACAGGATCGACTCGCCGGGCACGAACAGCACCACGAACTCGGGCGCCTGGTCGAACTGCGACCAGTACGACTTGGCCGCCAGCTGGTCGATGTGGGTGCGCACCTGCCGCACGTGGCGGCGCAGGTGCTCGGCGGCCTCGGCCTCGGAGCCGGCCTGCGCGGCGTCGAGGTAGGCGTCGAGAGGGACCTTGGAGTCGACCACGACCCGCTTGTCGCCGGCCAGTCGCACGACCATGTCGGGACGCAGCAACGAGTCGCCGTCGCGCACGCTGACCTGCAGGTCGAAGTCGCAGCGGTCGAGCATGCCGGCGAGCTCGGCGGTGCGCTTGAGGTGCATCTCGCCCCAGCTGCCCCTGACCTGCGGACGGCGCAGGGCCGTGGCCAGCGAGGCGGTCTCCTTGCGCAGGGAGTCACTCGTCAGGCGGACCGCGTCGACCTGCTCACGCAGCTGGGCGTGCCACTCGATGCGGCTCGACTCGAGCTGGCGCAGTCGCTCACCGAACCGGTCGAGGCTCTCCTTGACCGGTTCGACGGCGTGGGCGGTCGCTGCCCTCGACAGGCTCAGGTCGTGCGCGGACGCCACCGGCGCCCGCCGGGCACCCAGCAGGTAGCCGATCGCGAGCCCCGCCGCGAGGGCGAGAAGGGCGGTGAGGAGAAGGGGGAAGGCTTCCATACCTGGATCCTGACCGCCCCCACCGACAGTTCTCACCAACCCGCTGAGTGTGACGTTTCTGCGGGCGCCCCCGCGGGAGAGGGCGCGCAAACGTCACACTCAGCGGGGACGTCAGCCCTTGGAGCCGCCGGCGATCTCGTAGTTCCAGACCTCGCTGTGGGTCGAGACGGGCTTCGGCGCGTCGCCGCCGGCCCGTTCGGCTGCCGAGCGGTGGCCCTCGGCGAACGACGGCGAGCTGATCCAGGCCTGGAACGACTCCTCGTCGGCCCAGCGGGTCAGGACGAGCCACTGCGTGCGGTCGTCGGTCGGCTTGAGCAGCTCGAAGCCCTGGAATCCCTCGGCGCCGTCGACGGCACCCGCACGGGCGGCGAAGCGGTGCGCGAGCTCGTCGCCGGAGCCGGCCGGGACGGTGATGGCGTTGATCTTGATGACGGTCATGGGTCGAGTCTTGCACTGGTAGAAACGGACGGTGGACACCATCCAGACGCAACGACTGACTCTCCGTCCGTTCACGCCGGACGACGCTCCCGCGTTGTTCGCAGTCTTCTCGCTGCCGGAGGTGGCCCGGTGGAGCGGGACGGGCACGCCGATGACCGACGTCTCCGAGGCGCAGGCCCGCATCGAGCGGATGCCCGTGCGCGCCGGCGACCATCCGGCCGCCGGGCTCTTCGCCGTGGTGCCGCACGACACCGGGCGGGTCGTCGGGATGGCCCTGCTCGTGCGGATCCCCGCGAGCAAGGGGTTCGACGGCGACGACCACGAGGTCGGCTGGCACCTGCACCCGGACGCGTGGGGCAACGGCTTCGCGACCGAGGCGGCGACGGCTCTGGTGGCGCGTGGCTTCGCGGCCGGTATGCCCCGCGTACTGGCTGTCACGGACCCGGACAACGTCCGCTCGCAGGCGGTCTGCACCCGTCTGGGCATGACGGACCTGGGCCTGCGGCCCGACTGGTACGACCGGGAGCTGCGGGCGTTTGGCCTCGACCGCCCGTGAACACGTAGGATCGTCCCTCGTGGCTCTCAGCATCGGCATCGTCGGACTCCCCAACGCGGGCAAGTCGACCCTCTTCAACGCACTGACCAAGAATGACGTCCTCGCGGCGAACTACCCGTTCGCGACGATCGAGCCGAACGTCGGTGTGGTCGGCGTCCCCGACCACCGCCTCGGCAAGCTCGCCGAGATCTTCGGGTCGGAGAAGATCCTGCCCGCGACGGTCCAGTTCGTCGACATCGCCGGCATCGTCCGC
The DNA here is from genome assembly GCA_025965435.1 of Aeromicrobium sp. Taxonomy (GTDB): domain Bacteria; phylum Actinomycetota; class Actinomycetes; order Propionibacteriales; family Nocardioidaceae; genus Aeromicrobium. The sequence continues at coordinate 1,156 of JAOPWZ010000035.1, read as the reverse complement.
GGCGCCTCGGAGGGCGAGGGGATGGGCAACAAGTTCCTGTCGCACATCCGCGAGTCCGACGCGATCTGCCAGGTCACCCGTGTGTTCCGCGACGAGGACGTCACCCACGTCGACGGTGACGTGAACCCGGCCAACGACATCGAGACCATCTCGATCGAGCTGGCGCTTGCCGACCTGCAGACCATCGACAACGCGCTGCCCCGCCTCGACAAGGAGTCGCGCAAGGACAAGTCGCTCGTCCCGGCGTTCGAGGAGGCCACCAAGGCCAAGGCGGCGCTCGAGGAGGGGACCGGCGTGCTGAAGGCGGGGCTCGACCTCGACCTGCTGCGCGATCTGCACCTGATGACGTCCAAGCGCTTCATCTACGTCTTCAACTGCGACGCCGACGAGCTGAACGACGACGCGCTCAAGCAGCAGATGCGTGATCTCGTCACCCCGTCCGAGGCAATCTTCCTCGACGCGAAGGGCGAGGCCGAGCTGGTCGAGCTGGGCGACGACGAGGACGCCGAGATCATGCGCGCCGAGATGCTCGCCGACATGGGCGTCGAGGAGCCCGGCCTGGATGCGCTCGCGCGGGTCGGCTTCGAGACCCTCGGCCTGCAGACGTACCTGACCGCGGGCCCCAAGGAGTCGCGCGCCTGGACGATCCCGAAGGGCGCCACCGCGCCCCAGGCCGCCGGCGTCATCCACACCGACTTCGAGCGCGGCTTCATCAAGGCCGAGATCGTCTCCTTCGACGACCTCGTCGAGGCCGGATCCATGGCCGCCGCCAAGAGCGTCGGCAAGGTCCGCATGGAGGGCAAGGACTACGTCATGGCCGACGGTGACGTCGTGGAGTTCCGCTTCAACGTGTAGCTCCGTGCGTTCCTGGAGGTCAGCACCACGAGGGGGTGGGTCTTGAGCACTGCGACACTGAGGGCACCTAGACCCCGTCTGACCTGTGCAATCGCGCGATTCAGACGTTGAAGCGGAACTCCACCACGTCGCCGTCGGCCATGACGTAGTCCTTGCCCTCCATGCGCACCTTGCCGACGGCCTTGGCGGCGTTCATCGAGCCGGCCTCGACGAGGTCGTCGAACGACACGATCTCGGCCTTGATGAAGCCGCGCTGGAAGTCGGTGTGGATGACGCCCGCGGCCTCGGGTGCGGTCGCGCC
>JAOPWZ010000030.1 GCA_025965435.1 Aeromicrobium sp. | reverse complement strand
TCAAGGGCTACGGCAAGCTCGAGATCCCCGACATCTCGATGGAGCAGATCCTCGACCAGCTGGCGGCCGCTGCCGCGCGTGAGGCCGGCGCCGGTGACATCGCGCTCGCCCGCGCCTACGCCGACTGGGGCGCCCTCGGCCTGGAGGACTACCGCCGCGACGTCGAGCGGGCTGGCGTCGAGACCGTGCAGGTGTTCTCGGTGAGCAAGGCCGAGAAGAACGCCGCCGACATCGTGCTGGTGGTCGACTGCCTGCGGGCCGCGGGCGACCTCGACCAGCTCGAGGTGTTCGTGATCGTCTCGGCCGACGGTGACTTCGTCCCGCTGGTGCGACGCCTCCACGAGCTCGACAAGTACGTCATCGGCGCCACGCTGGCCGACCACCCGGTCAACAACGTGCTCGAGCGCGAGGTCGACCAGTACGTGCCGCTCAAGGTCAAGCCGGTTCCGCCGGCGGCGGCGCTCCAGCCGCTGTTCTCCGGCGACCCGTCGTCCATGCTGGTCCCGCCGGCCAGGAAGTCGACGCGGTCGGCCGACGCGCCGGACCGCAGGCCCGAGCGCAAGACCGAGCAGCCCGCCAGGAGCGCCGAGAAGAAGGTCGAGCCCAGGAAGGCCGACAAGCGGTCCGAGCGGCGGCAGGAGCCGCCCAAGCGGGCCAAGAAGACCTCCTGGCACGACCTCGCGAAGGAGATCGAGGTCGTCCACGACGCACCGGCGTCCTCGCCCGCTGACTACAAGGCCATCGTCCAGGAGGTGCTGGCCGACGCGAAGGTCCGCAGCTTCAGCGACCACCTCGCCGATCAGGGTGGTCCGTTGCCGATGCTGGCGATGGCGCTGAAGGCCGCCGCGCCCAAGCTCAGCCCCTCGGACGCCCGCGTCAGCTCGTTGTCGCGTGCCCTGCGGTTCGCCCTGGCCGGCACCGAGTACGCACTGGCCCGCGAGAGCGACGACGTGCAGCCCGTTCTGGTGCGCCGGGCGGCCAAGCCGGCCGGCATGCTGCCCGACCTCTCGCTCGACGACATCCAGCGCGGCGTGCAGTAGGTCGGTCCCGAACTCCCAGCCACTAGGCTGACCCCATGGCAGACATCGAGATCGGCACGGCCAAGCGCGGTCGCCGTGCGTACTCCTTCGACGACATCGCGATCGTCCCGAGCCGGCGCACACGCGATCCCGAGGAGGTGTCGACCGCGTGGCAGATCGACGCCTACCGGTTCGAGCTGCCCGTGCTCGCGGCGCCGATGGACTCGGTGATGAGCCCCGAGACCGCGATCCAGCTCGGTCGCCATGGCGGACTGGGTGTGCTCGACCTCGAGGGTCTCTGGACGCGCTACGAGCATCCCGAGAAGCTGCTCGACGAGGTCGCCAGCATCGAAGGGCCACACGCCACCAAGCGGCTGCAGGAGATCTACGCCGAACCGATCAAGGCCGAGCTCATCACGGCGCGGCTCAAGCAGGTCCGTGAGGCAGGCGTCACGGTGGCCGGTGCGTTGTCGCCGCAGCGCACCAAGCAGTTCGCCGACGCCGTCGTCGACGCGGGCGTCGACCTGTTCGTGATCCGCGGCACCACGGTGTCGGCCGAGCACGTGTCCGGCCAGACGGAGCCGCTGAACCTCAAGGAGTTCATCTACGAGCTCGATGTCCCGGTCATCGTCGGCGGGTGCGCGACCTACCAGGCCGCGCTGCACCTGATGCGTACCGGCGCGGCCGGCGTGCTCGTCGGCTTCGGCGGCGGTGCGGCCCACACGACCCGTTCGGTGCTCGGCATCGCGGTCCCGATGGCGTCGGCCGTCGCCGATGTCGCGGCCGCGCGCCGTGACTACCTCGACGAGTCGGGTGGACGCTACGTCCACGTCATCGCGGACGGGTCGATCGGTCGCAGCGGCGACATCGCCAAAGCCGTCGCCTGCGGTGCCGACGCCGTCATGATCGGCTCGCCGTTCGCGCGCGCCGTCGAGGCACCCGGGCGTGGCTTCCACTGGGGCGCCGAGGCGTGGCACCCCGATCTGCCGCGCGGCGAGCGCGTCGACATCGGCACGGTCGGTGACCTGGAGGCGGTGCTGTTCGGTCCCTCGTCGGTCCCCGACGGCACCATGAACCTGATCGGCGCGCTCCGGCGGGCCATGGCCACGACGGGTTACACCGACCTGAAGGAGTTCCAGCGGGTCGAGGTCGTCGTCGGTTGACGGCCGCGGTGCGCATCGAGCGCGTCCCGTTCGACCATCCCGACGCCATGGTGCTGCGGGACGCCATGGTGGCCGAGGTGGTGAGCGTCTACGGAGCGCAGCGCGACCGTGGCACCAGCGGGATGCCGACGGGCATCGACGCCGCGACGGTGCTCGTCACGCTCGTGGGCTACGACGGCGACCGTCCGGTGGCCCACGCCGTGCTGCGCCGGCAGGGCGACGAGGTCGAGATCAAGCGCATGTACGTCTCGCCCGACGCACGCGGCCTGGGTGCCGCTGACGCCCTGATGGCCGCCCTCGAGGCGGAGGCCCGCACGCGGGAGGCGGTCAGGATCGTCCTGCACACGGGTGACCGTCAGGTGGCGGCGGTGCGGACGTACGAGCGCCACGGCTTCACGCCGATCCCCGTCTACGAGCCGTACGTCGGCATGCCGGCGTCGTTGTGCTTCGAGAAGATCCTGTGAGGACGGCGGAAGAGCCGCGGGTACGGCGATGACGTCACACGCCGCCCTGTAGTCGCCGGGACAGGAGTGCCTTAGCATGGTGAGGCTTGCCTTACCGATGGGCTGCCTAGGAACCAGAAGGACTACCCCCATGAAGTCACCCCTCGCCACGCTCGGCGTGCTGACGATCGCCGCCTTGAGCCTCGCCGCCTGCGCGTCGGACCCGTCCGAGTCCAAGAGCGCCTCTGGCGACCTCACGGTCCAGGCCACCGACTCCGAGTGCACCGTGTCGGCCTCCAAGCTCGACGCCGGACCGGCGACGTTCAAGGTCACCAACAAGGGCTCGAAGGTCACCGAGTTCTACGTGTACGCCGACGGCGACCGCATCATGGGCGAGGTCGAGAACGTGGGCCCCGGCCTGAGCCGCAACCTCGTCGTCGACCTGCCGAAGGGAACGTACGAGGGCGCCTGCAAGCCGGGCATGATCGGCGACGGCATCCGTCAGACGCTCACCGTCACGGGCGAGGCGGCCAAGCCGCTGTCGGACTCCGAGGAGCTGACCGCCGCGGCCGACAGCTACGCGCGCTACGTCAAGTCGCAGTCGGACGCCCTCATCGTCAAGACGGAGGAGTTCGTCGACGCGGTCAAGGCCGGCGACGTCGACGAGGCCAAGACGCTCTTCCCGATCGCCCGCACGTACTGGGAGCGCATCGAGCCCGTCGCCGAGAAGTTCGGCGACCTCGACCCGATCACCGACGGCCGTGAGCCCGACGCGATCGCCGAGGGTGTCGACTTCACCGGCTGGCACCGCATCGAGAAGCAGCTCTGGGTCGAGAACAACACCGAGGGCATGGACGTCTACGCCGACCAGCTGCTGGACAACGTCAAGCAGATCGTCCAGCTCGGCCAGGACGCCCCGCTGACGGCGCTCGAGCTCGCGCAGGGATCCAAGGGTCTGCTCGACGAGGTCGCGACGGGCAAGATCACCGGCGAGGAGGACGAGTTCAGCCACACCGACCTGTGGGACTTCAAGGCCAACATCGAGGGCTCGCAGGCCGCCATCGCGTCGCTGCGTCCCGTGCTGGAGGAGAAGGACCCCGAGCTCGTCAAGCAGCTCGACGCGCAGTTCAAGGCGGTCGACGAGGAGCTCAACCAGCACCAGGACACCACGACGGGTGAGTGGACGTTCTACGACAAGCTCACCAAGGACGAGGTCAAGGCGCTCTCGGACGCCGTCGCAGCGCTGAGCGAGCCGATCAGCCAGGTGGCAGCTGTCGTCGCGTCGTCGGCCTGAGCGACACTGACCTCATGAGCGCAGACGACGGAGCCGGGCGCGGCCTCTCCCGCAGGCGACTGCTGGGGGCGGCCGGGCTCGGCGCGTTGGCGGCCGGCACGGCCGGTGCGGGCGCGGGCTATGCCATGGCGGACACGTCCCCGCCGCCCGTGGTCGTCGACCCCGACGCCCTCCCGATCCGCTTCGAGGGGGTTCACCAGGCCGGCATCGTCACCCCGTCCCAGGATCGTCTGTACTTCGTGGCGCTCGACCTGACGACCGAGGACCGCAACTCGCTCATCGCGCTGCTGAAGCAGTGGACGGTCGCTGCGCGCCAGATGACGCAGGGCAACGACGTCGGTGAGATGGGCGCCGTGGGCGGTTCGCCGTACTCGCCGCCGGAGGACACCGGGGAGGCGCTGGGGCTGCCGCCCTCGGGCCTGACGATCACGATCGGCTTCGGCCGCGGCATGTTCGTGGACGACAAGGGCAAGGCCCGCTTCGGCCTCGACGGCCTGCTCCCGGATCGGCTGACGGACATGCCGAGCTTCTCCGGTGACCGGCTCGACGACGCCCTGTCGGGTGGCGACATCGCGATCCAGGCATGTGCCAACGACCCCCAGGTCGCGGTGCACGCGGTGCGCAACCTGGTGCGCATCGCCTTCGGACGAGCCTCGGTGCGCTACTCCCAGATGGGCTTCGGCCGGACGTCGTCCACCTCGTCGGCACAGGTCACGGCGCGCAACCTGTTCGGCTTCAAGGACGGCACGAACAACATCAAGGTCGAGGAGAAGAAGGCCGTCGACGACTTCGTGTGGGTGCACCAGGAGGACGGCCCCGCGTGGCTCGTGGGCGGTTCGTACCTCGTGACCCGCAAGATCGACATGCGCATCGAGACGTGGGACCGCGAGTCGCTCACGGGGCAGCAGGCCATCATGGGCCGCACCAAGGGCTCCGGTGGGCCGATGTCCGGCGGCGACGAGTTCGCGGCGATCGACTTCGACGCGACCAACGAGGACGGCGAGCCGGCCATCGACCTGAAGTCCCACGTCCGGCTGGCCCACCCCGACTTCAACAACGGCGCCAAGCTGCTGCGCCGCGGCTACAACTTCGTCGACGGCTCCAACGGCCTGGGGCAGCTGTCGGCAGGGCTGTTCTTCATCTCGTACCAGCGTGATCCGGCGCAGTTCGTCCAGATCCAACGCAGCCTCGCGGGCCTGAACAACGACCTCCTGAACGAGTACATCGTCCATGTCGGCTCGGGCCTCTTCGCGTGCCCGCCCGGTGTCGGCCCCACCGGCTACTGGGGCGAGAAGCTCTTCGCCTGAGGGCTGCGCCGCCGGGTCACCCACGCCACGGCGAGCCCGATCGTCACGCCCAGGACCGTCTCCACGGCGCGTTGACCCACGACGTCTCCCGCCGGGAGCGGGTGGACCAGCTGGCCCATCAGCAGCGCCAGCGGCGTGATGAAGACGAGGGCCAGCGCGTAGTGGCGCAGGACGACCATCTCGGTCGCGACCTGCGCGCCGATGATCACGAGGACCAGCGCTGCCGCGCCCGGGTCGAAGGCGAGGATCAGGGCAGTCAGCGCCAGTCCCAGCGCGGTCCCGATCAGCCGGTGGACGCCTCGGAAGAGCATCTCGCGCAACGAGGGGGACGTCAGCGGCACGATCGAGGCGACCATGCCCCAGTACGGGTGGCCGATGTCCAACGCGACCGCGATCGAGCCGGTCAGCAGCGGGGCGACGAAGTGCCGGGCGGCGTGACGGATGGTGTCGACGTCCGACAGGTGCGCGCGCAGCGCACGTCGCGGGGGCGCGGCGACCGCTCCCTGCGGGCCGATGCTGCACACGATGATCGCGAGCGCTGCGGACGCCGTGCTCAGGGCGGCGGCGGTCAGCACCATGTCCCAGCTGACCCCGCGCTGCGTCGCGCACACCGCGAAGGCGAACACCGCGAAGAGCCCGCCCATGGGCTTCCA
>JAOPWZ010000029.1 GCA_025965435.1 Aeromicrobium sp. | reverse complement strand
GCTACACCCTCGGCAACTCCCTGCGTCGTACGCTCCTGTCGTCGATCCCGGGTGCGGCCGTCACGTCGATCAAGATCGACGGTGTCCTGCACGAGTTCTCGACCGTTCCCGGTGTCACCGAGGACGTCACCGAGATCATCTTGAACCTGAAGGGCCTGGTCGTCTCCTCGGAGAACGACGAGCCCGTCGTCATGTACCTCCGCAAGGAGGGCGAGGGCGCGGTGACCGCCGCCGACATCCAGCCCCCGGCCGGTGTCGAGGTCCACAACCCGGATCTGCACATCGCGACGCTGAACGCGAAGGGCAAGCTCGAGATCGAGCTTGTCGTCGAGCGTGGCCGCGGCTACGTCTCGGCCGTGCAGAACAAGTCCGGTGACGAAGAGATCGGCCGCATGCCGGTCGACTCGATCTACTCGCCGGTCCTCAAGGTGACCTACAAGGTCGAGGCCACCCGTGTCGAGCAGCGCACCGACTTCGACAAGCTCGTCATCGACGTCGAGACCAAGAAGTCGATCCTTCCGCGCGACGCGATCGCGTCGGCCGGTTCGACCCTGGTCGAGCTGTTCGGCCTGGCGCGGGAGCTCAACGTCGAGGCCGAGGGCATCGACATCGGCCCGAGCCCGGTCGACGAGCAGCTCGCTGCCGACCTGGCCCTGCCGATCGAGGACCTCACCTTCACGGTCCGGTCGTACAACTGCCTCAAGCGCGAGGGCGTCCACACCGTGGGCGAGCTCATCACGCGCTCGGAGCAGGACCTGCTCGACATCCGCAACTTCGGTTCGAAGTCGATCGACGAGGTCAAGGCCAAGCTCAACGAGATGGGTCTCGCGCTCAAGGACAGCCCGGCCGGGTTCGACCCGTCCGCGGTCATCGATGCGTACGACGACGACGCCAGCTTCGCCGAGGACGAGCAGTACTGAGTACTGCTCCACCCCGGCTCTCGCCCGATTTGATTCTGGAGACACACCATGCCCACCCCCACCAAGGGACCCCGCCTCGGCGGTAGCCCGGCCCACCAGCGGTTGATCCTCGCCAACCTCGCACAGAACCTGTTCGAGCACGGCAAGATCACCACGACGGAGGCCAAGGCGCGCCGTCTGCGTCCCTACGCCGAGTCGCTCATCACGAAGGCCAAGACCGACACGGTGGCCAACCGCCGCCAGGTCGTCAAGGTCATCCGTGACAAGAGCATCCTGCACACGCTGTTCACCGAGATCGGGCCCGCCATGGCGACCCGTCCCGGCGGCTACACCCGCATCACGAAGATCGCGCCGCGCAAGGGCGACAACGCCCCCATGGCCGTCATCGAGATCGTCGAGGCCAAGGAGTTCGGCGCGCAGAACAGCACGCCGAGGACGACTGCTGCTCCCGCGGCCGCCGCTCCCGTCGTCGAGGCCGAGGACGCTCCGTCCGACGACCTCGGCACCGATGTCGACGTCGTGGAGGCGTCCGAGGACGCCGCTGTCGCGGCTGAGACCGTCGAGTCCAGCACCGATGCGGACACCGAGGTGCCGGCGGCCGACGAGGCCGACGACACCAAGTGACACAGGCGGGCCGCGCCCGCCTCGCATCAACCAACGAACCCCCGACCGGTCCGGTCGGGGGTTCGTCGTGTCTCCACGGGGGAGTCACCAGGTGTCGACGTACCGTCTCGGCCTGGCGGGGTCGGGGCGCCAGCCGGAGAGGGTTGCCACGATCCACCGTCGGGTGTCGATGGGGTCGATGACCTCGTCGAGCTCGAGCTTCATGGCTCCGTTGATGGCCTTGCCGGCCTCGTAGTGCTGTGCCACCAGCTCGTCGTACCTGGCGTCCCGCAGCGCGGGATCGTCGATGCCGTCGAGCTCCTTGGCGTATCCCAGGCGCACCGCACCCTCCAGGCCCATGCCGCCGATCTCGCCCGTGGGCCAGGCCACGGTCGCCGTGGTCTGCGCGAAGCTGCCCGCCGCCATCGCCTGGGCGCCGAGACCGTAGCCCTTGCGCAGGACGATGGTCGTCATGGGGACGTGCAGGTGCGCGGCGATGACGAACAGCCGGCTGAAGTGGCGGACGGTGGCCGTCTGCTCGGAGTCGGGCCCGACCATGAAGCCGGGGGTGTCGCACAGCGACACGACCGGAAGGTCGTGGGCATCGCACAGCTGCAGGAAGCGGGCCATCTTGTCCGCCGCGTCGGCGTCGATCGCCCCCCCGAGGTGCCGGGGATCATTGGCGACCAAGCCGTAGGGCCGACCCTCGATCCGGACCAGAGCCGTCACGGCACCGACACCGAAGTCGGCCCGTAGCTTCAGAACGCTGTCCTCGTCGGCGATCAGCTCGATGACCTCGTCGATGTCGTAGACCTCCTTGCGGTTCTCTCCGATGACGTGCCGCAGCCGTCGTTGGTCGGCTGCCGTCCAGACGGTCGACGGACCCTGGAAGTAGGACAGGTAGCGTTGGGCCACCTCGATGGCCTGGGCGTCGTCGTCGACCACGACGTCCACCACACCGTTCGGGCTCTGGACCGACATCGGGCCGATCTGCTCGGGCGTGAACCGGCCGAGTCCACCGCCCTCGATCATGGCCGGACCTGCCATGCCGAGATTGGAGTCCCGCGTGGCGATGATGACGTCGCAACACCCGAGCAGCGCCGCGTTGCCGGCGAAGCATCGTCCGGTGAGGATGCCGATGGTGGGGACCACGCCGCTGAGAGAACCCATCGCTGCAAACGTGGAGACGGTGAGGCCGGCCGCCATCAGATGGGCGGTGTCGGTGTCGCCGGGGCGACCTCCACCGCCTTCGGCGAACAGCACGACCGGAAGACGCCTCTGGTGCGCCAGCTGCAGCAGACGGTCGGTCTTCTTGTGGTTGAAGTACCCCTGGGTGCCGGCCAGGACGCTGTAGTCGTACGCCACCACCGCGGCTTGCCGGGTGGTGAGGTCGTCCGCTGACCCGTTGATGGTGCCGAGCCCGGTGACCAGGCCATCGGCCGGTGTGTTGGCGATCAGGTCGTCGAGACTGCGGCGCGTCCGCTGCGCCGCGACGGGCAGAGACCCGTACTCGACGAACGTGCCCGGGTCGACGAGCTGATCGACCCACTCGCGCGTCGTGAGGTGACCACGGGCGTGTCGCTTGGCGACCGCTTCGTGGCGGGCGGCATCGCGGGTCGCGGCAACACGGGCATGCAGCTCGGCCAGGTCCGGTCGGATGGCGTCGAGGTCGATGGATGACTCCTCCGGGTGCGCGTGCTCCACGCTGTCGTCGGGTTCGACCACGACGACGATGTCTCCGGCGGCCACCTGGCCACCGACCTCGACCGCGACCGAGCGGACCGTTCCGGCGACACCCGCCGTCACGGGGTGCTCCATCTTCATCGACTCGAGGGTCACCAGGGACGTGCGGGGACCGACCGGGTCGCCCGGCTTCACCGCGACGTGCATGACGGTCCCGCTCATGGTGGCCCGGACGTCACCCGTGGGGCGTTCGGGCCGCGCGGCGTCGACCCGCTCTGCCAGCACCTCGTCGAGCCACGACGTCGTGGCCCGTCCCGAGGTCACGACGTCGTCGATCAGCAACTCCTTCAAGAGGGTGCGGTTGGTGCGGACGCCGTCGATCGCCAGGTCGTCGAGCGCGGCGGCGGCAGCCCTGCAGGCCGAGGCGAGATCGCCGTCGACGACCGTGATGACCTTGGCCAACAAGGAGTCGAAGGTGCCGTCCACCACGGATCCGACCTCGAGACCGGTGTCGACCCGGACACCGAGCGGAGCGGTCAGACCGGTGACTGTCCCGGTGGTCGCGACGACGTGACCATCGACGACCTCCTCGGCATTGATGCGGGTCTGCACGGCGAAGCGGCCCGGGATCGCCGGGACATCGCGAGACAGCCCGACCGCGGCCAGAGTCTCGCCGGTCGCCAGGAGCAGCTGGGCGCGCACGAGGTCGACCGCGGTGACCTCCTCGGTCACCGTGTGCTCGACCTGGAGGCGTGGGTTCACCTCGATGAAGACGGCGTCGAGGGCGTCGTCGAGGGGGGTGGTGTTGACCAGGAACTCGACAGTGGCCAGGCCGCGGTAGTGCAGCGACCCGACGAGCGTCGAGGCCCAGGCGAGCAAGTGACTGCGGTGATCGGCCGAGAGGGCGGGGCTGGGGGCGTACTCGATCAGCTTTTGGTGACGCCGCTGCACCGAGCACTCGCGCTCGCCCAGCGTCACCACCTGGCCGGTCCCGTCGCCGACGACCTGAACCTCGATGTGCTTGGCGGCGGGGAGCAGTCGTTCGGCATAGACAGCGTCGTTGCCGAAGGCGCGCGACGCCTCCGAGCGGCACCGGTCGTAGGCCTCTGCCAGCTGGTCCGGGTCCTTCACGGACCGCATGCCGCGGCCACCGCCACCCGAGACCGCCTTGATCATCACCCCGGCAGGATGGCGGTCCAGCAGCGCGGTGACCTCCTGGAGGGTGGCGTTGCCGCCGGTCGCCTCGAGGACCGGAACCTGCTGCTGGATCGCGTGCTCACGGGCTGTCCCCTTGTCCCCGAAGAGGTCGAGGGCGGACGGGGCGGGGCCGACGAACACCAGGCCGGCCTGGTCGCAGGCCCGCGCCAGCTCGGCGCTCTCGCTCAAGAACCCGTAGCCCGGGTGCACCATGGCCGCGCCGGAGTCGACGGCGGCGGTCACGATGCCTGCGACGTCGAGGTACCCGGCGACGCCGGGCTGGGGGAGCAGGATGCTGTCGGTGTCCGCGACGCCGGCCTCCTCGGCGACATGAACCCGCTGGACCTGCCAGCCGAGCCCACGCACGGCGCGCTCGATCCGGACCGCGATCTCGCCGCGGTTGGCGATCAGAACCTTCATGCGTGCTCCCGGTTTTGACGTCAATGTCAACGCGATCCTCGCCCACGTTTGACACTGATGTCAATAGGGTCCTGTAGGGTGAGAACATGTCACAGGGCTGGGCGGTGCGCGAGGACCGGGACCGGACCGAGGCCGACCGGCACCGGGAGCTCCTCGCGGCGGCGCGGTCCTCCTTCGAGGAGCTGGGCTACGGTGCGACCACGATCGCCGAGATCACCCGCCGGGCCGGCGTCTCTCGCGCCACGTTCTACGTGTACTTCGCCTCGCGGGAGCACGTCTTCGCGGTGCTCGCCGACCAGGTGCGCGACCGATACGTGCAGGCGCAGGACCTGGCCGGGATCGATCCCGATGACGTGTCCGCCGTGCTCGAACACACCATCGCCACCACGTTGGACGTGACGGTCGACCACCTGGCCCTGATGACGGTCCTGAACCACCAGGCCGTCGGTGATCCGGCGATCCGCGCGTTGTGGTCACAGATCCAGCGCGAGTCCGTCCGGCGAACGGCTGACTACCTGGCGCGGCAGGCGAGGGCCGGACGCATCCGTCCGGTCGCCGACACGGAGGCGCTCGCCACGATGGGGGCCGGGATGAACGACCGCTACGCGCCCCGGGTCGTCGACGGCACCATCACCCGCGAGCAGGCAGTGGCCCAGATGCACCAGATCTGGATGGCGTGCGTCGAGCCGTGAGGCTCAGGCCATCGCTTCGTCGGGTCGACGGGACGTGCCGAGTCGTCCGCTGAGCGGCAGGACCCACATCAGGGCGGCGTGACGAGTCATCATGGGCTCGATCTGTGCGACGATCTCGGCCGGCATCGACATGGTGCGCCTGGTCGTCAGGTCGACGTAGACCTCGACGTACTCGAGGGTGCTGGCGACCTCCCCGGTGGTGCGGTTGGCGAGGACCGACAGCACGTGGAGCGCCTTGTCCGACGCTCCGAGCAGGCGCATGTGCATCGAGACCTCGTGCCCCACGAGGATCTCGTGGTGGAACAGCATGTGCTGCGCGACGCTGAACGAGCTCTGGCCCGTGCGCCGGATCCACTCGCGACCGATGCCGAGGTGGTCCTCGAAGGCGACCTCGGCGCCATCCATGTGCAGGGCGTAGTGATGTCGGACGTTGACGTGACCGTTGAAGTCCTCGAACTCGGGCGGGACCTCGCGACGCAGAAGCGCTCCGAGTTGGTCGAGGTCGTCGATGGTGGGAGCCGTCATCGCGCGGCCCCGGTCGAGGCGTTCAGGGCGGCGGCCTCGTCGGCGAGCTGGTTCTTGCGCACCTTGCCGGTGGCGGTCATCGGCAGGGACGACAGGACGGAGACCATCGGCACCTTGTACGGGGCCATGTTCTCGCGGCTCCACGTCATGAGCTCCTCGGCGGTGACCTCCGAGCCACCCTTCGGCACGACGAAGGCCACGGGGCGTTGGCCGGTGCGGGGGTCATCGGTCGGCACGACGGCGACCGAGTCGACGCCCGGGTGCTGGGCCAGCAGCATCTCGACATCGGCGGGGAAGACGCTCATGCCGTTGACCTTGATCATCTCCTTGCGGCGCCCGAGGTAGTGCAGGAAACCGTGCTCGTCGATGCGTCCGTTGTCGCCGGTGTGGATCCAGCCCTCCACCAGCTGCTCGGCCGTGGCCGCCTCGTTGCGCCAGTACCCGTCGGTGACGGACGGGCTCCTGACGATGATCTCGCCGACCTCGCCCAGGGGGACGGGCTTCAGCGTGCCGAGCTCGACCACGGCGACATCCGTCCCGGGCACCGGGATCCCGCAGAAGACCGGCTCGGCGAGCAGGTCGAAGTCGTCCTGGGCGAACCCGTAGGGGACGACGTCGATGGTGTGGGTCTCGGTCATGCCGTAGGACGACTCGCGCAGGACGCACTGAGGGGCGACCTCGGCCCAGGCGGCCCGGACCCCGGGCGTCATCTTGCGGACGAAGGAGACCGCCTGCGGATCGACCAACGAGCTGAGGTCGCGCTCGGCCAGGTCCTCCATCGCCATGAGCTCCAGGTAGTTCTCCACGGTCCCCGTCATGAGAGTGACGCGGTGCTGCTCGATGAGGTCGACCGCCTCTTGGGCGTTCCACCGGCTCATCAGGACGCTGGTGCCGCCCAGGACGAAGGGCAGAAGGAGGCCGAGGTCCTCGCCGGCGATCCAGAAGATCGGCAGGTAGCACAGCGCGACGTAGCTTCCGTCGCTCGGCAACGCCGTGGCCGTCGCCGCACTCGCGGCGGTGTAGAGCATGTGACGTTGGCTGTGCCGGCAGCCCTTGGGCATGCCGGTCGTGCCGCCGGTGTAGTTCAGGGCGGCCAGGGAATCGAGGTCGCCGTCGTCGGCGTCGTAGGGGTCCGCGGCGATGGCGGCAGCCCAGCCGAACTCGTCGTTGCCGTCGGTCTGCAGCACCGGGATGGCCAGGATGTCGCCCTCGCAGGCGTCGAGGACCGGGCGCAGGGCTCCCGACGTGACGATCAGGGCCGGTTCGCTGTCGGTGAGCTCGTGGGCCAGCTCGGCCGGCTGGAACATGGGATTGACCGGCACGTGCACGGCGCCCAGCCGCAGCACCGCGAGGAAGGCGAGGGCGAACTCGATCGAGTTCCCGAGGTAGATCGCGACCCGGTCACCTCGTGAGACACCGTGCTCCGACATCCACGTCGCGACGCGGCGGTGTGCGTCGTCGAGCTCGGCGTAGGTGAGCTGCGCGGAGCCCAGGACCAGGGCCCGGTGATCGGGCCGGCGCTCGGCCCAGTGCGAGATGTGGGCCGGGATGGTGATCTCGCCGGCGGGATACACGACCTCGTGAGGGATGCCCGCGGGACGCGCCTCCCGGTGGAGGGCGCGCAGACGGGTCACGTACTCGTCGAGGGGTGAAGTGGTGGTCATCGGAGGCTGCCTTCGGGTGCTGATGGGCGTCGGCCGGCGTCGATCCAACTGTGACGCCAGTCTCATTGACGACGGTGTCAACGAGTGAAGCGCAGCTTGACACTGATGTCAATAGTCTGGTCGAGGCGCCTCAGCGCGCCCCGGCCAGCTTCATCGCCAGCTCGGCGTACTGGAACCCGATGGCCGTGGGTGTGCGTCGCACGTCTCGCCGGTACCAGCGTCCGACGTCGATGCACGACGACAGGATCATGATCTTGGTCCACTCGAGGTCGGCGATCTTGAACGAACCGTCCTCGACCCCCTCCGACAGGATCTCGAGCATGTGTTCGTCGAGACGACGACGAAGGCTCCACACGTCGGCGAAGGCGGGGCCGCGGTGCAGGCGCATCTCGTACTCGACCGTGCGGGCGAAGACGTTCATCTCGGCCATCCAGGTGGCGAACGATGCGACGCCGAGGCGGAGCCGGGTCGACGGGTCGGTCGCCTGGCGGGCCGGGTCGTTGAAGGAGCCGGTCGATGCGACGTGGGCCGTGAGGGCGATGTGGTGGAACAGCTCTTCCTTGGATGGGAAGTGGATGTACATGGCTGCCGGGCTCATGCCGGCCCGTGAGGCGATCTCGCGCGTCGACGCTCCGTGATAGCCGAGGTCGGCGAAGGCCAGGGTCGCCCCGGTCAGGATCCTGCTGGCGGCCTCGGAGGAGCGGCTGGCCCAGAACTCTTCGATGCGACGGACGGCGTGCTCGTGATCGTCCGAGTGGGGATCGCTTCGGGTGCTCGTCTGCGTCATTCCACGCTCCGTCTGTTGTCGGTGCCGGGGCGCCGTCGATCGGTCTGGAACTCAGCATAAGCGTATGCTTAGCCGCTGTCCGCTACCGATGACCCTGAAAGGGCTGTGTCATGACCGATGTCCGAGCCGAGCTGACGGCTTCCGTGTTCAAGATCGAAGCCGTGGCTGGAGACCAGGTCGCCGACGGTGACACGCTGATGATCCTGGAGTCGATGAAGATGGAGATCCCCGTGCTGGCGACTGGGTCGGGGAAGATCCTGGAAGTGCTGGTAGCAGAGGGAGAAATGGTCGAAGAGGGTGCGGTCGTGGCCCGCTTGGAGCCCTGACCGACCGGCTCTGGCGCTCCCCCCACGGATTCCGTGGGTGGGAGGCGTGGCGGTCACCTGGAATTGAATTTAGATTCATGTTCCTCTTGCATTTCGTGACCCGCATCACTAAGTTCGCTCATCACGACGCCTAAGCGATCGCTTAGGCCCAGCGATATCAGTCATGAGCGACAGGAGATGCCGGTGAGCCACGTGTGGTCCGACGAGATCGATGAGATCTCCCGTCGACGTGAGATGGCCGTGCTGCTCGGTGGCGCGGACAAGATCAGTCGGCAGCACGAGGCAGGTCGCAGCACGGTCCGCGAGCGCATCACGGCGCTGCTGGACGATGGCAGCTTCGAGGAGATCGGGGCGATGGCCGGGTTCGCGACCGTCGCCGACGACGGTTCGACGGCGAGCATCGTCCCGGCGAACTTCCTCTTCGGCCTCGGATCGATCGCCGGATGTCGCGTGGCGATCGGTGCGGACGACTTCACGATCCGTGGCGGTGCCGCTGACGCGTCGA
The DNA here is from genome assembly GCA_025965435.1 of Aeromicrobium sp. Classification (GTDB taxonomy): domain Bacteria; phylum Actinomycetota; class Actinomycetes; order Propionibacteriales; family Nocardioidaceae; genus Aeromicrobium. The sequence continues at coordinate 117 of JAOPWZ010000029.1, read as the reverse complement.
TCATGGCCAAGCAGGTCGACTCCGAGCGGTTGGCGGGTGCGATGCGCGTCCCCTTGGTCCGTCTCGTGGAGGGCACCGGCGGTGGCGGCAGCGTCCGCATGGTCGAGAGCGCCGGCT
>JAOPWZ010000021.1 GCA_025965435.1 Aeromicrobium sp. | reverse complement strand
CGCCGGCGCTGGTTCCACACCGCGAAGCCGGCGCCGAGTGCGACCACCGTCGCGAAGACCAGCCCGGCGAACACGAACGTGACCGCGGTCGCCGCAGCACCCGCCACACCGAGCAGCGTCAGCAGCGACGCGGCGCAACAAACCGCACAGGCCGCAGCCCCCGCGCCATACGTGTGCTTGGGTCCCATCTGCTTCTTGAGCCAGCCCGGCGTCTCGGTCTCGCCGTCCTCCCCGTCACGCTTCCACGCCTTGTTGATCCGCACCCGTTGCATGGACGAGGTCGACGTCGCCGCACCACAAGGCTGTGATCTCACCGAACCGAAGCCCCGTGCTCACCGCGAAAGCCAGCAGGTCGCCGGCGTCGCCGGCCAGCCGGACCGCGGCGCACAGCTCCTCCTCGGTCAGGAACCGCAGCTCTGCCTGGGACTGCCTGACACGGGACCGCTTGGGCGCGGTCCGAGCACACGGATTGACCGTCAGATGACCTTGCTCGGCGGCGGAGGTGAACACGCCGAACAGCAACCCGTGGTAGTTCGCCTTGGTCTTCAGCGACCGGTCCCAGGCGATGAGCCAGGCCTTGATGTCCCGCTCGGCGATCGCGTCGATCGGCCGCGCAAAGATCCGCGTGCCGCGGATCTCAAGACCGGCGAGCACCCGTATCTGGGATAGATACCGCTTTCGCTGACCGGGCGACAGGTCGACGATCTGGCGCACGTACTCCTCGCCGACCGCCGCGAAGCTCGGCGGGGGGCTGTAGGGATCTTGATCGTGCGCCCGAACGAATCCCTCGCCCCTGACCCACCCGTCGGGCCAACGGCCACCCGCGGCCTCCACCATCTGCTTGAAGCCCTGCGCTCGCGCCCGGTTTTGCGCGTCGCTGCCCGCGCTGAACGTCTCCTCCTGCCGCGGTCCTGTGCGACCACCGCTGAGCCGCCATTCGACTCGGACGGAGATCCCTCCGTCAGCGCGCCGTCGCTCCTGCATCCATGCCATGTTGATGCTCCTCTGACCCTCGTTAGGTGTCATCGGTGCATCCCCAAGAGCCACATGTGCCGCCATGGTGCCGCCATGGCTGCAAATGCAAAGTGGCCCCGACTGCGTTTCCGCAGTTCAGGGCCACTTTCGCTTGGGTGTCCGAGGGGGGACTTGAACCCCCACGCCCCTAACAGGGCACTAGCACCTCAAGCTAGCGCGTCTACCATTCCGCCACCCGGACATGCGCTCGAGACGAGCGCGGTGCAGCACTGAACTTTAGCAAACGACTTGCGGACTACCGAATCCCGGTCACCCCCCAGCCAGCCGGTCGGCGGTCAGATACGTCGATGCCCCTGCGATGCCAGCGTGCGCAGCTCCTCCAGGCGATCGTCGACGTCGCCCATGTCGTATCCGAGGCGCATCCGCGTGGGCGTGAACCGTGCATCGCTGATGCGCTGGGCCAGCGCGGCGTCCGGCAGCCTGCCGGCCAGCAACGGGGTGACGTCCGCCAGGAACGCGTCGACTTCCGCGATCGAGTAGCCCTCGCGCCAACGGGTCTGGGACAAGGGACGCACGGCATCGACAGTCATGCGTCCACCTTGCCACCTCAATGAATCGCGGGACAATTGGCAGAGGCCCCGGGAAGTATGAGTTCCCGGGGCCTCAGTGAGCGAGTGCGATGAACTCCCTCGAATCCCGGACCTCGACTGGGCCCGCCCGCCGCATCACCGGCTGCTGCCGTTGGCTCGCGCCGTCGGCCATGGGTCCGAATCTGGTGTCCGTTCCTGCTCTCCCGAAGGATTGCGTTGAGTCCTTTCTACGCCCCGTCTTCGCGCCGACGCAAGGGACCTCCGGGTTTGTTTCCGGTGTTTTTCTGCACCAGCCGCGATGTCCACAATGTGGTGCAGGTCACCCACAGGTGACAGGCGGTTACCCACAGCTTGTCCACATGTGTGGACGAGTCTCGACCCGTTGTCGAGGGTTCAGATGATCGTCGAGGCGGCGTGGATCACGAGCCCGGCCAGTCCACCGACGACCGTGCCGTTGATGCGGATGAACTGCAGGTCGCGGCCGACGTGAAGCTCGATCCGGTCGGCGGTCTCCTTGCCGTCCCAGCGGTTCACCGTCGCGGAGATGATGGTCGCGACCTCATGGCCGTAGTTGTTCACCGCGTAGGCGGCGATGTTGGAGATCGTGGTGTCGACGCGAGTGCTCAGCGCCTCGTCCCGGATCAGCCGCTCACCGAGGCGCCCGATCTCCTCGGTGGCGCGGGTCCGCAGCAGACCGTTCTCCTCACCGAGCGAGCCGACGAGGGCCCGGCGCAACGCCTCCCACAGCTGGACGGACGTCGTGCTGACGCGGGGCTGCGAGAGCATCCGCACCTTGAGGCGTTCGAAGCGCTCCATCGTGTCGGGATCGTTCTGCAGCGCCTGGGCCAGGTCGCGCAGCCAGTTGTCGAGCGCGATCCGCGCGTTGTGGTCGGGGGTGCGACCGATGTCGGCGACCCACTCGACGACCTGGTCGTGCACCCACGTCGCGACCCGCTTGTCGAGCCACTGCGGCGTCCACGACGGTGCCCGGTTCTCGATCAGTGCAGCGACCTCGTCGTGGTTGTCCAGCAGCCACCGGCCGAGCTCGTCGACCGCCAGGTCGACCAGGCCCCGGTGCGCGTCGTCGCGCAGCACCTCCTCCATGAGCTGCCCGACGACGGGACTGAGCTCTTCCTCCTTCAACCGCGGGATCAGCGCCTCCTGGATGAGCGCCGCGACATCGGTCTCCCTCACGTGCCCGAGGGCGTCCGCGAGGATTCTTGAGCCTTCGCTGACGAGGCGGTCGGCGTGGCGGTCCTCGACCAGCCACTCCCCGACCCGCCGGCCGACACCCGCGGACGTGATGCGCTCGCGGATCACGTCCTCCTTCAAGAAGTTGTCGGCGACGAACTCCTGCAGGCTCTCCCCCAGCGACTCCTTGCGCTTGGGGATGATGGCCGTGTGCGGGATCGGCAGCCCGAGCGGATGACGGAACAGCGCCGTCACGGCGAACCAGTCGGCGATCGCTCCGACCATGGCCGCCTCGGAGCCGGCGTTGACGTAGCCCAGCCAGCCGGTGTCGTGGTCGCGCGTCAGGACGTAGACGATCGCGGCGAGGATCAGCAGTGAAAGGGCCAGCGCCCGCATACGACGCAGACCCTTCAGCCGCAGCGCGTCACCCTCTGACAGTCCCTCGGGCATGGCGAAGCTGGTACCGGCGTCAGTCGAGGTCACACGTCGACACTATCGGCGGATTGGCCGTGATGCGCTGCTGGCGACGCTGCGTAGGATGTGGCGTCATGAGCTTCAACGAGGGTTCCAATCTGGATACGAGCCAGGTGACCGGAGGGGGCTCCCGCGGCGGCCTCGCGATCGGCGGCGGTGTGGGCGGCATCGTGATCGTGCTGATCGGCATGTTCCTCGGCGTCGACCTCTCGTCCGTCACCGGCACCAGCAACCCGTTCGACACCAGCCAGGTGCAGGCCGGCGGCGCCGAGTCCACGACGTCCTTCGACCAGTGCAAGACCGGCGCCGACGCCAACCGCGACACGACGTGCCGCATCATCGGCACCGTCAACAGCGTGCAGGACTACTGGAACGACGCCCTGCCGGCGGATGTGAGCCGCCAGTACCGCGCGGCCCAGACCGTCATCTACTCCGGCTCGACCCAGTCGCCGTGCGGCACCGCGTCCAACCAGACCGGCCCCTTCTACTGCCCCAGCGACGAGCGCGTCTACATCGACGCCAGCTTCTTCGACCAGCTGTCGACGACGTACGGCGCGGACGACGGCGCCCTCGCGCAGGAGTACGTCGTCGCGCACGAGTACGGCCACCACGTCGAGAACATCCTCGGCCTGCTAGAGAAGGGCCAGGACGGCGAGACCGGCCCGAAGAGCGGCGGCGTCCGCATCGAGCTGATGGCCGACTGCATGGCCGGCGTCTGGGCGCACCACGCGTCCACCACCCAGGACGCCGACGGCAACACGCTGCTGAAGCCGCTGACCCAGGAGGACATCGACTCGGCGCTCTCGGCGGCCGCGGCGGTCGGCGACGACCACATCCAAGAAGAGCTCGGCGGCGGACGCGTCAACCAGGAGACCTGGACGCACGGCTCCAGCGAGTCGCGCCAGCAGTGGTTCATGGCCGGCTACGACAGCGGCACGGTCAACGCCTGCGACACCTTCGGCACGAACGACCTCTGACCCGTGTCCGAGCGCAGGGCCCCCTCCGACCGCTCGCTGCGGATCGAGATCTGGATCGTCATCGGTCTGTCTCTCGGGGCCTCGGGGGTCTACGCGCTCGTCAGCCTGATCCGCAAGGCGACGCTGCCCGGCGGGCTGCGTGACCAGACCGCGACGCTGAACTCCGCGCAGGACGACCGCCAGCTGTTCGACTTCGTCTACCAGCTGCTGGGGATCGGGTTCGCGCTCGTCCCCGTGGCGCTGGTGCTGTACCTGCTGTCGCTCGACCCGGTGCAGGAACGGGTCACTCGCCGACTCGGCCTCGACCGGACCCGCCCGGGCCCCGACCTCGCCTCAGGTCTCCTGCTGGCCGCCGTCATCGGCATCCCGGGGCTCGGCTTCTACTTCATCGGACGCGCCCTGGGCATCACGACGGAGATCATCCCCGCGCCCGACCTCGCCTACTGGTGGACGGGCGCGATGCTGATCGTGGCCGCCGTGAAGAACGCCGTGCTCGAGGAGGTCATCGTCATCGGCTACCTGATGACGCGCCTGCGCCAGCTGCGGTGGGGCGTCCCGGCCGCGATCGTGGCGGCGGCCGCGCTGCGCGGCAGCTACCACCTCTACCAAGGCATCGGACCGGGCATCGGCAACTTCGTCATGGGGCTGGTCTTCGGCTACTGGTTCCACCGCACCGGGCGGGTCATGCCGCTGGTGATCGCGCACGCACTGATCGACATCGTGGCCTTCGTCGGCTACTTGCTGCTGGCCGATACGCTGGGCCTGAAGTGAAGATCGCGTATCCCGATGCCCTGCCCATCACGGCCCGGCACGACGACATCGCCGCCGCCATCCGTGACCACCAGGTCGTGGTCGTCGCCGGCGAGACCGGCTCCGGCAAGACCACCCAGCTGCCCAAGATCGCCTACGAGCTGGGACGCCGGGCGATCGCCCACACGCAGCCCCGCCGCATCGCGGCACGGTCGGTCGCCAAGCGCATCGCCGACGAGTGCGAGGTCGAGCTGGGGGCCGAGGTGGGCTACGCCGTCCGCTTCGACGACCAGACCAGCGACGCCACCGCGATCCGGCTGGTCACCGACGGGCTGCTGCTCGCCGAGCTGCAGCGCGACCGTCGCCTCTCGCGGTACGACACGATCATCATCGACGAGGCCCACGAGCGGTCGCTGTCGATCGACTTCCTGCTCGGCTACCTGAAGCAGCTCCTCCCCCGCCGGCCCGACCTGAAGGTCGTCATCACCTCCGCGACGATCGACGTCGAGCGCTTCGGGCAGATGTTCGACGCGCCCATCATCGAGGTCAGCGGACGCACGTTCCCGGTCGAGGTGCGATACCGCCCGCTCGCCGAGAGCGGCGCCGACGACGAGCTCGAGGCCATCGCCCAGGCGGTCTCCGAGCTGCCGAGCGAGGGCGACATCCTGGTCTTCCTGTCCGGTGAGCGCGAGATCCGCGACGCGGCCGACTACCTCGCGGGCAAGAAGTACCCCCGCACCGAGATCCTCCCGCTGTTCGGACGTCTCGCGGCCGCCGACCAGCAGAAGATCTTCAGCAACCATCCCGGTCGTCGCATCGTGCTCTCGACCAACGTCGCCGAGACCTCGCTGACCGTCCCCGGCATCCGCTACGTCATCGACACCGGTCTGGCCCGCATCTCGCGATTCAGCCAGCGGCTCAAGGTGCAGCGGCTGCCGATCGAGCCCATCTCGCAGGCCAGCGCCTCGCAGCGCGCAGGCCGGTGCGGGCGCGTCGCGGACGGCATCTGCATCCGCCTGTACTCAGAGGAGGACCACGACGGGCGTCCGGAGTTCACCGATCCGGAGATCCAGCGGACGAACCTCGCGTCGGTGCTGCTGCAGATGGCGTCACTGGATCTCGGTGACATCAAGGACTTCCCGTTCCTCGACCCGCCGGATTCGCGCTCGGTCAGCGACGGCCTCAACCTGCTCTACGAGCTGGGGGCGCTCGACGGTCAGAAGCTCACCAAGCTCGGCCGCCGCATGTCGACCCTGCCCACCGACCCGCGGCTGGCCCGGATGCTGCTGGCCGCCGACCAGCTCGGCTGCCTCGCCGACGTGCTCGTGATCGTGTCGGCCATGTCGATCCAGGACCCGCGCGAGCGTCCGCTGGAGCACCAACAAGCCGCCGACGAGAAGCACCGCCGCTTCCGGGAGCCCGACTCGGACTTCTTGTCGTACCTGACGCTGTGGAAGTACATCCGTGAGATGCGCGACGAGCTGTCGAGCTCGGCCTTCCGGCGGCTGTGCCGCGACGAGTTCCTGCACTGGCTGCGCATCCGCGAGTGGCAGGACGTCCACTCCCAGCTGCGCCGCACCGCCAAGGAGCTCGGCCTCAAGCCCGGCACCATCGGCGCCGACCCCGATCGCATCCACCAGGCGATGCTCGCGGGACTGCTGTCGCACATCGGGCTCAAGGACGCGGACGGCCGCGAGTACCTCGGGGCGCGGCAGGCGAAATTCATGATCTTCCCGGGCTCGGGCCTGGCCAAGAAGCCGCCACGGATGGTCATGGTCGGCGAGCTGGTCGAGACCGGCCGGTTGTGGGGGCGGACCGCGGCCAAGATCCAGCCGGAGTGGGTCGAGGCGGCCGGCGACCACCTCATCAACCGCAGCTACAGCGAACCGCACTGGTCGACCCGGCGCGGTGCGGTCATGGCGCGCGAGAAGCTGCTGCTGTTCGGCATCCCGCTCGTCGCCGACCGGCTCGTGCAGTTCGGACGGATCGACCCGGTCGTGTCGCGTGACCTGTTCATCCGGCACGCGCTGGTGCAGGGCGAGTGGCGCACGAACCACGCCTTCTTCGCCGCCAACCAGAAGATGATCGCCGGCGTCGAGGAGCTCGAAGAACGGCTGCGCCGTCGCGACCTGCGGGTCGACGACGACACCTTGTACGCGTTCTACGACCAGCACATCCCGGCGGACGTCGTGTCGACCCGCCACTTCGACTCGTGGTGGAAGAAGACCAAGCACCGGCAGCCCGACCTGCTGACGTTCGACCCGGCGATGCTGAGCCACGGCGGGGACGGGGCGGAGGACGAGTTCCCGCGGGAGTGGCACTCCGACGGCGAGTCATATCCGCTGACGTACGCGTTCGAGCCGGGCATGAGCGACGACGGGGTGACGGTCGACCTGCCGGTCGCCCGGCTCATGGCGGTCGACGACCGTGCCTTCGACTGGCACGTGCCGGGCCACCGGGTCGAGCTCGTCACCGAGCTGATCCGGTCGATGCCGAAGCGCCTGCGGCGCGAGTTCGTCCCCGCGGGGCAGTTCGCCCCCCGGCTCGTCGAGTCGATGAACCTCGACGCCCCGGACCTCAGCGAGGAGCTGGCCCGGCAGATGCGCCTGCTCAACGGCACGGTCGTGTCACCGAGCGACTTCGACTTCGACTCGCTGCCGCCCCATCTGCGCGTGACGTTCCGCGTCGTGGACGGCACGACCGAGCTGGCCCGCGGCAAGGACCTGGCGACGCTGCGCAGCGAGCTCACGAGCCATGTGCGGGCCGACCTGACCAAGGTCGCGCGGCAGGAGGAGCGGTCCGGCCTGCGCACGTGGGACGTCGGGACGATCGAGCCGTCCATCACGGCCGGTCAGGTCACCGGCTACCCGGCGCTGGTGGACGAGGGTGCCTCCGTCGCGCTGCGGATCCTCGACACCGCGGAGGAGCAGACCGTCGCGATGGTCAAGGGCCAGGCCCGGCTGCTGTCGTACGCCCTGCCCACGCCCGTGCCGCAGCTCGGCCGGGCGCTCGACCTGCACGCCAAGCTGCTGCTGTCGACCGGCCCGCACCAGGACGCGGCCGCCGTCATCGAGGAGTGCTGGCTCGCTGCCCTCGAGGCGCTGGTGGTGCGCCACGGCGGTCCGGTGTGGGACGAGGTCACCTTCTCGCTGCTGCACGACACCGTCCGCGCCGAGGCCTACGACGAGACCGAGCGTGCCGTGCAGAGCGTCCTGGCCGCCCTGCGCGCCCTCGGCGAGCTCACTCCCCTGCCGCAGACCGAAGCCGGCGAGGACGTCCGCGTGCAGCTGTCGTGGCTGGTCTACCCCGGCTTCATCCGCGACATGGGCGTCGAACAGCTGCGCCGGCTGCCCCTGTACCTCCAGGCGGCGCGACGCCGGCTCGACGCATCGCTGACGGACGACCTGCTGGCCGCGCAGGACCTGGAGGCGCGGTTCCACGCACGCACCGCGGAGCTGACGGTCTGGGCCCGCCTGTCACCGCGGGTGCAGCACGTCCGTTGGGCGCTGGAGGAGCTGCGGCTCGGCCTGCTCGCGCAGAACCTGCGCACGGCGTTCCCGGTCTCGGTCAAGCGCGTGACGGCGCTCGTCGACGCACTCGCTGGTTGAGGTGCGAAGGCCGCTTGCGGCCGAGCCTCGAAACCAACGTTCCTGCACTCACGTGGTGACCCGCTCGCCGGTTGAGGTGCGAAGGCCGCCTGCGGCCGAGCCTCGAAACCAGCGAGCCTGTTCGCTCACCTGGTTTCGAGGCTTCGGGCGCTGGGCGCCCTTCGCACCTCAACCCGCGAGGGCCTCGCGAGGTCAGACGCCGAGCAGGTCGATCACGAAGACGAGCGTCTTGCCGGACAGGCGGTGTCCGCCACCGGCGGGGCCGTAGGCGAGCTCCGGCGGGCACACGAGCTGGCGGCGGCCGCCGACCTTCATGCCCGGGATGCCCTGCTGCCACGCCGCGATGAGCTGCGGGAGGGGGAACTTCGCGGACTGGCCGCGGTCCCACGAGGAGTCGAACTGCTCGCCGGTGTCGAACTCGACACCCACGTAGTGGACGTCGACGAGTCCGCCGGGGACGGCCTCGGGACCGTCGCCGACGATGAGGTCGGTGATCGTGAGCTCGGTGGGCGCGGGACCCTCGATGAAGTCGATTTCAGGCTTGTCAGTCATATGCCCGATCCTTTCACACCACCTCACTGCCACAATGGCCAGATGCGCGCCACCGTCCTTCATGCTGCCCGTGACATCCGCCTCGACGACGTAGCCGACCCCCAGCTGAAGCACGACACCGACGCCGTCGTGCGGGTCGTCGCCTCATGCGTCTGCGGCTCCGACCTGTGGCCCTACCGTGGCATCAACGCGGTGGACCAACCCGTCAGGATCGGCCACGAGTTCGTCGGCGTCGTCGAGCAGGTCGGGAGCAGCGTCTCGACGCTCGCACCCGGCGACTTCGTGATCGCGCCGTTCATGTTCTCCGACAACACCTGCATCCTGTGCGACCGCGGCGTCCACACGTCCTGCGTGAACGGCGGCATCTGGGGTCACGACGACAAGCACGGCGACCCGATCGACGGAGGCCAGGGCGAGCTCGTCCGGGTGCCGTGGGCGGACGGCACGCTCGTCGCGACCCCGTCGCAGCCGAGCCAGCAGATGGTCGCGCAGCTGCTGACGCTGTCGGACGTCTTCCCGACCGGGCACCACGCGGCGGTCTCCGCCGGTGTGACCCCCGGCAGCACCGTGGCCGTCGTGGGCGACGGCGCCGTCGGCCTCAGCGCCGTGCTCGCCGCCAAGCGCCTGGGAGCGGGCCGCATCGTGGCGATGTCACGCCACGAGGACCGTCAGCGCATCGCCCGCCAGTTCGGCGCCGACGAGATCGTGGCCGAGCGCGGCAAGGAGGGCGCCGCGGCCGTGCGGGAGATCCTCGACGGGATCGGCGCCGACTTCGTGCTCGAGTGCGTGGGCACCGGCGACAGCATGAAGCAGGCGATGCTCTCGGCGCGGCCGGGTGGTCGCATCGGCTATGTGGGCGTGCCTCACGACGTGTCGCTCAACGTCCCGGCGATGTTCGGCCGCAACATCGGGATCGCCGGCGGCGTCGCCCCGGTGCGCAACTACATCGAGGACCTTCTGCCCGACGTGCTGGACGGGACGATCAGGCCCGGCGACGTGTTCGACCTGACCGTCCCGCTCGACCAGGTCGCCGACGGCTATCGCGCGATGGACGAGCGCACCGCGATCAAGACGATGCTGACGATCTGAACGGTTCGGCGGAGACCACTGCTTCGACGTTCAGCGGCCCGTAGACGTGCGGGAAGGGCAGGGCGTGCCCGGGCACGTCGTCGAGCTGCCACGGGGCCGTGAGCCGATCGGTGTCGATGACCAGCAGCAGGAGCTGCTCGTCGACACCGTCGTAGAAGCGCTCGTGCACGCCGGCGACCTGCTCGGCCTGCGAGCAGTGGATGAAGCCCACGTCGGACAGGTCGAGGCCCAGCGTCGAGACGGTGTACTGACCCGTCTCGAGCGCGTCTCGCCACGCGCTCTCCAGCGCCAGGTGGAAGATCCTCAGAATTCCCGCTCCGCGCGATCGTTGAGGCGGCTGAGGCTGCGCACGAACGACTCCATCTCCGCCGGCGTCCAGTCGTCGACCAGCGTCATCAGCCGCTCGTGGCTCGAGCGTCGGTAGGCCCCGACGCGCTCCTGGGCCACCGGCTCGGCGACGAGGAGGTGGGCGCGTCCGTCGTCCGGGTCGGGGATGCGCGCGACGAGACCGAGCCGCTCGAGGGTGGCCACCGCCCGGCTCGCGGTCGACTTGTGGACGCCGAGGTCGTCGGCCAGCTCCGATCCGCGGATGCCGTCGGTGGCATCGCAGATCGCGAGCAGGAACGTGAACGTCCCGTAGTCGAGCTTGGGGTGGATGTCGCCGAGGCTGCGCAACGACCGCGTCCGGACGCGGCGGACGAAGCGGGTCAGCTCGAAGTCGACGTCGACGCCGGCTGGGAGTTCATTCGTCATGGGTGAACCCTATAGAACGGATGTGCGCCCCCTCGACCAACGAGGGGGCGCACCCGTTTCAGGAGGCCTCAGCGCAGCTCGGACGAGGTGAGGTTGAGCAGGCGACGGGCGATGATCAGCTGCTGGATCTGCTGGGTCCCCTCGAAGATGTCCAGGATCTTGGAGTCGCGCGACCACTTCTCGATCAGCTCGTTCTCGCTGTACCCGAGCGTGCCCGCCAGCTCGACGCACCGCAACGTGATGTCGTTGCCGACCCGTCCGGCCTTGGCCTTGGCCATCGAGGCCTGCATCGAGTTGGGCTTGCGGTTGTCGGCCAGCCAGGCCGCCTCCAACGTCAGCAGCAGCGCTGCCTCCCAGTCGGCCTCCATCGCGATGAAGGTTGCTGCCGCGTACGACTGCGACTGCACGGGCCGGTCGTAGTCGATGACGACACCGGCCTCCTCCAGCAGCGTGCGGGTGTCCTCGAGGGCCGCACGCGCGCAGCCCACGGCCATGCCGGCGACCAGCGGACGGGTGTTGTCGAACGTCGCCATGGCGCCGGCGAAGCCCTGCTTGGTGTCGATCTCGGGGTTGCCGAGCAGGTTCTCGGCCGGCACCCGGCAGTTGTCGAGCACGATCACGGCCGTGTCGGAGGAGCGGATGCCCAACTTGTGCTCGAGCCGCTCCACCCGGATGCCGGGGAGATCCTTGGTGACGAGGAACGACTTGATCGCGGCCCGCCCGAGCGACTTGTCGAGCGTCGCCCAGACGACGACGGAGTCCGAGCGCTCGCCGGCGGTGACGAAGATCTTCTCGCCGTTGAGGACGTACGCGTCGCCGTCCTTGACCGCCGTCGTGGTGATCGCGGCGGAGTCCGAGCCGAAGCTGGGCTCCGTGATCGCCATCGACGCCCATGTGCCCTTGAAGCGCTCGAGCTGCTCCTCGTTGGCGACCGAGGCGATCGCGGAGTTGCCCAGGCCCTGACGCGGCATCGACAGCAGCAGGCCCACGTCGGCCCAGCACATCTCGATGATCGACAGCACCGACGACATGTTGGTGCCGTTCTTGACCTTCTTCGAACCGGCGGCCTCGTCGTCGTCACGGCGGACTCCGGCGGCACCGGCGCCGGCGCTCTGCCCCGAGTCGCCCATGCCGTCGACGAGGGAGGCGAGGAGGTCTAGCTCCTTGGGGTAGGCGTGCTCGGCGCGGTCGTACTTGCGGGAATTGGCCCGCAGGAACTCCTCGGCCACCTGGTGGGCCTGCTTGACGAAGGGGCGGAACTTGCGGGGGGTCTCGAGATTGATCATGACGTGTTCGCCCTCAGACGAGGACTGCTCCTTCCATCAGGCCGACGGCTCGCAGGTCGCGATACCACCGTTCCACGGGGTGCTCCTTGACGAAGCCGTGTCCACCGAGCAGCTGCACGCCGTCGGTGCCGATCTTCATGCCGTACTCGGACGCGAGCCGCCGCGCCAGCGCGACCTCGCGCGAGAAGTCGAGCCCCTGCTCGGCCCGTGAGGCGGCCTTGAGGGTCACCAGGCGCATGCCCTCGAGCTCGATCGCGATGTTGGCGACCATGAAGGCGACTGCCTGGCGGTGGGCGATGGGCTCACCGAACGCCGACCGGGTCTTGACGTACTCGGACACGTAGTCGAGCACCGCACGAGCTGTGCCGAGGGCCAGGCCGGCCCAGGCGAGCCGCGAGAGCCGGATGCACTCGCGGTAGTCGTCCGCGGCGCCGGCGCCCAGGACCGCCTCCGCCGGGATCTGCACGTCCTCCAGGATCAGCCGGCTGAGTCCCGCGGCGCGCAGGCCCATGCTCGGGTCGGCCTCGATCGTGACGCCCGGCGTGCTCGACTCCAGCAGCACCAGCGTCGGCCCACTGCCCTCGACGTCGACCGCGACGACGAACAGCTCGGCTTCCTGCCCGCGGACCACCGCGGACTTCACCCCGTTGAGGACGTATCCCCCGTCGTTCCTGACCGCCGTGGTCTGCAGCTCGAACGGATCGAACAGGGCCCGTGGCTCGGCAACCGCCAGGGCAGACGTCGGCACGTCGTCGCCGGCGAAGGCAGGCAGGTACGTCTGCTGCTGGGCGTCGGAGCCCCACAGCGAGATCGCGGTCGCGACGGCGGCGGGGGCCAGGCAGGCGACGGCCTGGCCCATGTCGCCCTCGGCGAGCGCCTCGGCCACGAGGACGCCGGTGATCGCCGAGCGATCCTCCGACAGCCCGCCGAGGCTCTCGGGAATGTTGAGCAGCGTCAGGCCGAACTCACCGGTCTGGGTGAGGACCTCCTTGGGAGTGTCGTCGGCCGCCTCGGCATCGATCGCGCCGGGGCGCAGCACCTCGGCGGCGAACTCCTTGACGACTCCGACGATCATCTGTTGGTCCTCGGTGGGCTCGAGGTCGAACACGCCGCTGTCGGACGTCCGTGCGAGCCGCTTCGGCTTGCCGCCGCCCTTGGCGGACTTGAAGGCGCGGGTCGTGGCCCCGGCGACCCGGAAGCCGCCCTTCGCACCCTCGTAGACGGCACGCTCGGTCGTCCGGCGCAGCTTCAGCTTGTCGATCGTCGGCGAGCTGGCGATGCGGTTGAGCACCGCCAGACCGAGGCCCATGGGATCGCGACGAGTGGCCACAAGGACTCCTAGGTGCAAGGGGGTCGGACCGAGGTGCCCGCCCACGACAAGGGTAACTCCGAGTTGCACTCTGACGCACCCCCTTGGGTACAACGTCACAACCGACGCCAGCGGCGCGTCCCGACAACCCGCTCGATAACCTTGACCCGATTTCGTCATCAAGAGGAGCGCCCGCACGTGCCCAGCACCGATAGCCAGTCCCGTCCACTGCCGGACGGAGGCGTCGTCCGACCCATCACCCGGTGGGGTACGCCCGTCATGCATCACGAGCTGAAGGACGTCACGGTCTTCGACGACGAGCTGCGCACCCTCGTGGCCGACATGGTCGCGACGATGTACGCCGCGCGGGGCGTCGGTCTCGCGGCCAACCAGGTGGGCGTCGACCGCAAGGTCTTCGTGTTCGACTGCCCCGATGACGACGACGTGCAGGTCACCGGCGTGGTGTGCAACCCGGTGCTCACCCTGCCCGAGGGCAAGGAGCGCAACCTCGATGAGGCCGACGAGGGCTGCCTCTCGCTGCCGGGTGCCTTCACCACCTGCGCGCGCCCCGACTGGGCCCACGTCAGCGGCGTCGACGAGAACGGCGACCCGGTCGAGTTCACCGGTACCGGCCTGCTCGCGCGCGCCCTGCAGCACGAGACCGACCACCTGTTCGGCACCGTGTTCGGCGACCGCATCCCCGAACGCGCCCGCAAGAAGCTCAACAAGCAGCACGCCGAGCTGGCCGAGAACTACCCCGACGACTGGCCCGTCACCATCCTCGTCGACGAGGACGTCATCGAGCGCTGACGGCACGGCGCGGCGACGCGCCATGACGCAGCGGCCCGATACGTTGATATGACGCTAGTACCCGAGAGGGACACCATGGCCGCCATGCCGTTCGTCCAAGACGTGAAGCACGTCGCTCGCTCCCTCGACCTCGTGCTCAAGGCGACGACGCCCGGCACGGTCACGCCGCAGCACCTCGCGGAGAACGGCCTCCCGGAGCCCGGCGCCACCCAGGCCTGGACGTTCCTGCGCGACATCGGCTTCCTCGATGCCGACGGCACTCCCACCGAGCGCTGGATCGCTTATCGCGATGCCGACGACCCGAAGGACGTCCTGCGGGTCGTCCTGGACGACATCTACGCGCCGCTGGTCGAGCTCGTGGAGGACGGATCGCCCTCCGACGCCGATCTGGAGCCCGTCGTCGAGTCCGGTGACGAGCCCGGCGCGGCCGCACAGGTGGTCGCGACGTTCCGGTCGCTGTGCGAGCGCGCAGGGATCGGCCACGCCGCCCCGGTCGTGGCGACCCGGCCCCGGCGCGACGTGCTGCACGACGTGAGCGACCTGCTGCAGCGATCGGTCAACGAGTTCGAGCAGGCCCGGCAGTGCCTGGCCCACGACCTCACCCGACCTGCCCACGTCGCCGCGTGGAACAGCTTCGTCGCGCTGGCCTTCGCGCACTTCGCCGACGACGACTTCGCGGTGCTCCGCGGTTCCAGGCGGCGGGCGTCCTGGACGCTCGACGAGCTGATGCGCGCCATCCACGGCGCCGAGCTGGTCCGGCTGCTGGTCAAGCACGAGCTGGTGCCGGCCGACGACCAACCCGTCCTCGACGACCTGTTGCGGCAGCGCAACGACTGCGCCCACCCGATGCCGGTCGTGCCCGACCGCGCCGAGACCGCCGCCTACCTCAGCGCCATCCTGAGCCTGTCGTCCGAGCTGACCGCGGCGGCGACGTCCGCCACCGGGGCTCCCGGCCCTGACGGCACCTCGGCCGACCGGTAGCGCTCACCGGATCTCGTCAGCGCGGACGCAGCTCCCAGCACGCCACCGCGACCGACGACGCCACGTTGAGGGAGTCGATGTCAGCCGCCATCGGGATCGTGACCCGGTGGTCGGCCCCCTGCTCCCAGTGCGTCGTCAGCCCGTGCCCCTCCGACCCGACGACGAGGGCGAGACGCTCGACGTCGTGCGGCACCTGGTCGATCGGCACGGAGTCCTCGGCCAAGGTCATGGCGTAGGTCGTGTAACCAGCCGCCCGCAACAGCGCGGGTGCGCCGTACCAGTCGTCGACGCGTGCGTACGGCAGCCAGAACACCGAGCCCATCGACACCTTGATGGCCCGGCGGTACAGCGGGTCGGCGCAGCGCGGCGAGAGCAGGACGGCGTCGAAGCCCAGCGCCGCGACGCTGCGAAAGATGGCCCCGACGTTGGTGTGGTCGGCGAGGTCCTCGATGACCACGACACGGCGGGCATCGGCCAGCACCTGCTCGGGCGACGGGAGATCCGGCCGCTCCAGCGCCGCGAGCGAGCCGCGGTGCACGTGGAAGCCCGTGAGCCGCTCGATTGCGGCGTCGTCGAGCACGAAGCACGGCGCGTCCGTGGAGTCGAGGATGTCGGCCAGCCCGTCGAGCCAGCGCGGAGACATCAGGAACGAGCGCGGTCGATGGCCCGACTCGACCGCCCGGCGCACGACCTTCTCCCCCTCGGCGAGGAAGAGGCCCCGCTCGGACTCCAGCCTCAGCCGCAGCTGGACGTCGCGCAGATCGGTGTAGTCGCGCAGTCGCGGGTCGTCGATACCGTCGAGTCGTACGATCTGAGCCACCGGGCTAGCGTAGAGGTCATGAGCCTAGACCGACCCGTCACACCCGACCCGTACCCCCTGCTGCCCAGCGTCGCCAGCTTCACCGTCACGAGCGAGGACGTCGTCGACGGCCAGCCGCTCAAGGACGACCAGGTGCACGACAAGGGCAACACGTCGCCGCAGCTGTCGTGGAGCGGGGCACCCGAAGGCACCCGGTCGTACGTCGTCACCTGCTTCGACCCGGACGCCCCGACCCCGTCAGGATTCTGGCACTGGGTGGTCGTCGACATCCCCGCCGACGTCACCGAGCTCGCGCCGGGTGCTGGCGCGTCCGACGACAGCCTGCCAGGGGGCGCCTTCCACGTCGCCAACGACATGGGCGGGCACGACTTCGCGGGTGCCGCTCCCCCGCCCGACGACCAGCCGCATCGCTACTTCTTCGTCGTGCACGCGGTCGGTGAGGACTCCCTCGGTGTGGACGCCTCGGCGTCTCCCGCCGTCGTGAGCTTCAACCTCGCGTTCAAGACCCTCGGCCGCGCAATCATCCACGGCACCTACGCCCACTGACCCCGCACCGCCCCGCCTCTGAGCCACCCCGCCTCTTGAGCCCACCCCGCCTCTTGAGCCCACCGCGCCTCTTGAGCTTGTCGAAAGAGCCCTTTCGACAAGCTCAAGGGGCGGAACGCGCTCAAGCGGCGGCGGCGTACGCGTTGGCGAAGTTCAGGACGCTGCGCACGTAGTCGTCGGAGTGGTTGTACGAGAAGATCGCCCGCGTCCAGCCGGTGTCGGTGCTGAGGTCGCCGGAGGCGCACAGGTAGCGCCCGGCCGCGTAGGCCGCGTCGAACACGTTGTTGGGGTCCATCGCACCGTCGCCGTTGCCGTCGGACTTCCACCGCTCCCACGTCGACGGAATGAACTGCAGCGGTCCGACGGCGTGATCCCACATCATGTCGCCATGCCACTGCACGGTCTCCTCGGTCGACCGGATGGCCGCCATGCCGCTGGTGCCGTCCAGGGCCGGTCCGAGGATGGGCTGGGACGTCCGGCCGTCGGCCAGCAGCTGGGCACCACCGTTG
>JAOPWZ010000053.1 GCA_025965435.1 Aeromicrobium sp. | reverse complement strand
ATGTACGCGCGCAAGGCGGCGGACGCCGATCACTGGATCTCCGGGATGCAACGGTTCCGCACGAGCCTGGAGGCGTGACCGATCGATCTTGCTGCTCTCGGCGCGTGAATCTCTCCTTCGGGGGCGGCAAGGCCTCGGCTACACCAAGCGAGGCGCCGGCCCGTGGGGCGCAGTGGCGACGAGATCCGGCGATGGCTGGATCATCACCGACGTCCGGCTGCCCGCCGGGCCCGAGAAGACCTGCTCGTGAGCGCTCGCTGACCTGCGTGGTGCTACGACGCTCCGTGTCCACGTAGGCTGGCGGGGGACCTGTCGGAGAGGACAGCGGTGACGAACGTGCGGGGCATCAGGATCATGAGCGCGGCAGCGACTGTCGTGCTCGTGGCCTACGTCGTCGGCGCCATCGCCGATGCCGATCTCGGCTCATCAGCCGGGTTCGTCCGCATCGGTGTGCTCGTGGCCGCCGTAGTGGTGGCCGTCATCGCCTTCCAGGCCTGGTCGCACCACAACACCCCGCACACGCTCAGCGCGATGATCGTCGGCCTGCTCGGGGGCGCCTGCCTCGCGTCCACGATCACGACGGCGACGGGCGACGACCTCTATGGCAGCGGTCCCATGGCGTTGGTCGGCACCCTGGCCGTCGTCGCGGCCGTCACGATCGGCCAGATCGGCCAGACCCGTTCGAAGACCAGTCCCAGATGAAGGAAGATGTTCGATGATCGAGCTCCTGACCCCCACGCAGCTCGACGAGATGCGGCCCGCCGGCCGATTCGTCGGGTCGGTGCTCTCCGCGCTCGAGGACGCCGCTGACGTCGGCGTCGACCTGCTCGACCTCGACGCCCTCGCGCACGAGATGATCCGCAAGGAGGGCGCGGAGTCGTGCTACATCGACTACCACCCGTCCTTCGGGGCCATGCCGTTCGGCAAGGTGCTGTGCACCTCCGTCAACGACGCGGTGCTGCACGGCCTCCCCCACAAGTACAAGCTGCGCGACGGTGACCTGCTCAGCCTCGACTTCGCCGTCTCGGTCGACAAGTGGGTGTGCGACTCGGCGCTGAGCGTCATCGTCGGCACGCCGCGAGAGGAGGACGTCCGACTGATCGCCCACGCGCAGGAGGCGCTCGACGCCGCCATCGCGACGGCACGGCCCGGCAACCGCATCGGCGACATCTCCGCCGCGATCGGTGCCGTCGGACGGTCGCACGGCCTCAAGGTCAACACCCAGTTCGGTGGTCACGGGGTCGGCCGCACGATGCACGGCGACCCGCACGTGCCCAATGACGGCCGGCCCGGCCGGGGTCTCACGCTCAAGCCGGGACTCGTCATCGCCATCGAGCCGTGGTTCCTGCACACGACCGACGAGATCCGCATGGACGAGGACGGCTGGACGATCCGCAGCGCGGACGGATCGCGCGGGGCGCACGTCGAGCACACGATCGCGATCACCGACGGCGATCCGATCGTCATGACCGCGCGGAACTGACGGGTACGCCACAGCAAACGGGATTGACAGGGCGGAACTCGCTCTGGTGACTTACGCTGGCGTGTCGGCTCGAACTCGGGAGAGGTTCGCAGCCGCGTTCGACAGGGAGATGTCGCCATGAGCTTGTTCCGTCCTGCCTCCGTGCTGCTCGCAGCCGTTCTCGTCGCTGCCACGGCCGCGACCGATCCGGCGCGCGCGGCAACCGAGCCGACGACGCTCGCCGTCGACGGGACGGTCCGGGTCGTGGTGGTCGACCACTTCGGTGAGGGCGCCCACGCCGAGCACCTCCACGTCATCGAGACCGCCGACGGTGCCGAGATCCCGGTCGACCTGCCCGAGAACGCTCCGGCCAACGCACGGTTCGAGGGCGAGCTCGTCGTCCGGGGCGAGGTGGCTGCGGACCTGGCAGAACAAGGACTTCTGCCCAGGGCCGGCAGCACGATCGACGAGGACACCCGGGCGGGCCGCGCCGCGATCGCGAGCGCGGAGCAGCAGGAGGCTCCCCTGCAGGTGGCGGAGTCGACGGTCGCGCCGGTCACCGCAGCCGCCGTGACCGCCCCGGCACCGCACCAGGTGTACGTCGCGGTGATGGACAACCGAGGGACCGTCGAGGAGACGGACCCGCAGGTGGCGGCGATCGTCCAGGCCGTCACGAGCTACTGGACCACGGAGTCGAACGGCGCTATCTCCTCCTTCGCGACCCAGGGCGCCATCAAGCACTTCAGCTCGTCGGCGGCGGGGACGACCGAGACCAGCTGTGGCATGGCAAGTCCCGGCGGAGTGTGGGGCGAGGCCGCGGCCCTGTTCCCGGGGGTCTCCTTCGCGACGAGCTCGCGCAACCATCTGGTCGTCGCCATGGCCGACGAGTGTGGCGACGGCGGGATCGCCGGCATCGCGAGCGTCGGGGTCGACTTCTCCAGCGGTGGGCGGCTGAGCCTCAGCATGGGAGACATCGCGGTGCAGGTCGGCGTCCACGAGGTCGGTCACACCTTCGGGCTGGGCCACGCCAACCTGGACACCTGCCCGTCCACGACCGTCTGCGAGTACTACGACCTCTACAGCCCCATGGCGCTCGCAGTCGGGGGAGCCTTCAAGCCGACGGCCCTCGGCACGTCGTACCGGACCCGTCTGGGTGCCACCGCCGCGGGTGAGTCCGCGGAGGTGACGCTCGCGAGTGGGCAGACGTACGCCGAGCAGTCGTTCTCGCTCACGCCTCGCGGCGGTTCGACCGGTCTGCGCGGCCTCCGCGTGACCGATCCGTCCACCGGCACGAAGTACACGATCGACTGGCGCAACGCGTCGGGCCGCGACGCCGGCGCCTTCTACGGGTCGGCCTTCTCGTTCGCGGCCCCCCGCCCGACCTATCCGACAGGTGTGGTCGTGGAGCGGGAAGGGACATCGGGTGCCATCCACCTGATGACACGAAGCGACTCTGCTGGTCGGGCCATCGGCTCCTACGGTGCGGGCAACGTGTTCTCGCCCAGCTCACTCCTGAGGGTCACGGTGGGAGCCATCGGCTCCACCTCGGCGGCCGTGACGGTCCGGCTGGGCCTGCCCCCGATCCAGGCAGGGACGCCGACCATCAGTGGCAGCGCGGTGGTGGACCAGACGGTCACGGCCGCGCCCGGTGCGTGGGAGGCGGGCACGTCCTACGCCTACGACTGGCGGCTGGACAACGTCCCGACCGGCGTCACCACCGCGAGCTACACGATTCCCCCCGCAGCGGCCGGGAAGTCGCTGACCGTGTCGGTGACGGGCTCGAAGACCGGGACCACGCCGGCGACCAGGACCTCCGCCGCGGCGGCGGTCGCGGCCGGGACGTTCACGGCCGGAACCGTGTCGATCACGGGATCGCCGGCCGTCGGCGAGACCCTCGCGGCGTCGACAGGCACGTGGACGCCGACACCGTCCTTCACCTACGCGTGGTCCGTCGCGGGATACGTCAAGGGCACCGCCAGCACCTTCACGGTTCCTGCGGACGCCGACGGCAAGCCGGTCACGCTGACCGTCACCGGTACACGACCGGGCTACACGGCCAAGTCGGTCGCGGTCTCCACGGCGAACGTGACCACGCTGCCCCCCGTCCGGTCGTCGACGCCGACCATCAGCGGGGCGGTGGTCGTGGGCGGAACGGTCGTGGCCGAGCCCGGGTCGTGGGCCGACGGCGCCGCCCTCACGTACGACTGGAGGGTGGGCGGTGTCTCGACCGGGGTGACGGGTCGGTCCTACGACATCCCGGCCACCGCTGCCGGTCAGCCCCTGACGGTCGTCGTGACGGGCGAGCAGGCCAAGTTCGCCGACACGCCGAAGGAGTCGGCCGCCTCGGTCGTCCAGGCGGGTGCGGCGCCCGCTGGATCGGTGTCGTACGTCGGCCCGACCGTCGTCGACGCCACGGTCACGGCCGCGAGTGCCGGTTGGCCTGCCGGCACGGCCGTCAGCTGGCAGTGGGAAGCCAACGGCGTACCGGTGGCAGGTGCCACCTCGGTCACCTTCCGGATCCCGCCCGCGCTGCGCGGTGCAGGCCTCCGGGTCGTCGGGACCGGCACCCGCCCGGGCTACGCGACGACCTCGGCCGCGTCCGTGGTCCGTGGTGTCCTGGCGGCGCGCATCGCCGCCAAGACTCCGAGGATCTACGGCACCAAGAAGGTCGGCAAGACGCTGAAGGTCAACGTCGGGTCGTGGTCGCCGAGGCCGTCGTACCGCTACCAGTGGTACGCGAACGGCAAGAAGATCACGTCGAAGGGCACCAAGAGCTGGTTCAAGCTCACGTCGAAGCAGAAGGGCAAGAAGATCAAGGTGCGGGTGACCGGCCGGAAGACCGGCTACGTGACGGTCGCCAAGACGTCATCGTCGACGCGCAGGGTCGCCGGGCGCTGAGGAGGCCGCGGTGAACATCGGCTGAACAGGGCCGGTGTGGTCTCGACGTGGGTGGTTGCACGGCGCATCGTTGATGCGTGAGCGAGTCCCTCATCATCTTGATCCTCGTGGTGGCGACCGCCTTGGCGTTCGACTTCACCAGCGGGTTCCACGACACCGGCAACGCGATGGCGACGTCCATCGCGTCCGGGGCACTCGGACCCAGGACGGCGGTGACGCTCAGCGCCGTCCTGAACCTCGTCGGGCCTTCCTCTCGACCGCCCTCGCGGCGACTACCGCGAAGGGGCTCGTCGACGCGAACCTGGTGACCCTCGAGATCGTCTTCGCCGGCCTGGTCGGAGGCATCACCTGGAACCTGCTGACCTGGTTGCTGGGCATCCCGTCGAGCTCGTCGCACGGACATGAATGGTTGGCTGGACGTGGGGGCGCTGCTCAAGGTGCTCGTCTTCGGGATCATGGCGGGGGCGGGGCTCCCGGCGTTGTTCGCGCTGGGCGTGCGCACGCAGGCGGTGGGAGCCGGTGCGGTCGGTGGTCAGCACCTCGCCGGTGACCGCAAGCCCGTGCTGACGGCGGTCGCGTACCTGTGCTTCGCCCTGGTCGCCACGGCCGTCGTCGCCGGGGTGCTGTTCGTCGCCCGCGACTTCATCGGGCACCACACCGGCTGGTACATCCTGGGGGCGGAGGAGAAATGACCAAACCGTCCTTCCTGGAATCGGTCGTGGGCTGGCTGCGCGAGGGGTATCCGCAGGGGATCCCCGCGCAGGACCACGTCCCGCTGCTGGCGCTGCTGCGCCGACGACTGACCGATGAGGAGGTCGCCGCCGTCGTCCTGGAGCTGGTCGCGGCGGGCGAGGTGCCGGTCGACTCGGTCGACATCGGCGCGAGCATCACGAAGGTCACCGACGCGCTGCCGTCCGAGGACGACATCGACCGGGTGCGGGAGCACCTTCCTGCCGGCCTGTGACGGCCTTCAGGCGAACCCGGGGGGCCGTCGGTCGTGCCACGGTGCGGCGGCCTCGACCTGGGCGCACAGGCTGAACAGCAGACCGTCCTGAGCCGGGTGGGCGGCCAGCATGACGCCGATCGGCAGGCCGTCGTCCGACCAGTGCAGGGGCAGGCTCGCCGCGGGCTGACCGCTCATGTTGTACAGCGCGGTGTACGGCGTGTAGAGCAGCTCGCGGTGGTGGTCCTCGGCCGGATCGCCTGACTCGTTGAACCACCCGACCGGCTGGGGCGGCAGGGCGAGCGTCGGTGTCAGCATCGCGTCGTACGGCAGCAACGCCGTGATGGCCTCGCGGGTCGTCGCCTCCAGGAACTGCATCGCGCGGGCCAGGTCGACCGCCGTGGCGCGGCTGCCCCGCTCACGCCAGTACCGGGTGTTGGCCCGGAGCAGCGGCTCCGCCTCCGGCGGGATGGGTGCTCCGGCGATGCCGCTGGACCAGATGACGTTGAACTGCGGCTCGAGCGCCTGCGGGAACGGGTTGGGGACGTCGACGACCTCGTGGCCGAGCGACTCGAGCAGCCGGCTGGTCGTCTCCCACGCTGCGACGGCGTCGGGACCCGGTGCGATGCCGTCGAGGTGGGTGCCCGACCAGCGGGCGATGCGCAGCGCCCGAGGGGGCCGCGCGACGTGGTCGACGAAGGCGGTGGCGGGGTCGGGCAGCGGTCGCAGGTCGCCGGGCATCGGATGGGCCATGGCGTCGAGCAGGGCCGCGGCGTCACGCACCGTCCGGCTGAGCGGTCCGTCGCCCGCGAGGCCGCTCCAGTCCGATCCCGACGGTCCGACGCTGACGCGTCCCCGGCTGGGCTTGAAGCCGAAGACGCCGCACGAGCTGGCCGGGATGCGGATCGACCCGCCGCCGTCACTGCCCTGGGCCAGGGGGACGAGCCCCGCCGCGACCGCTGCGGCCGCGCCGCCGCTGGATCCTCCGGCATTGCGCGCGGGGTCCCAAGGCGTCCGCGCCGGACCGACGAGGTCGTTGTCGGTGTAGGACGAGAGACCGAATTCCGGGGTGTTGGTCTTGCCCAGGCTGATGAAGCCGGCGCCCCGGATCAGGTCGACGACGTGGGCGCTGACCGTCGGCACGTGCTCGCGCATCGCGGCAGACCCCATCGACGTCGCGATGCCGGCGGTCGGGGTGAGGTCCTTGATCGCGGTCGGCACGCCGGCGAACGGCGGGGCGTCCCCGGCCGCCAGCGCTGCGTCGGCGGCGGCCGCCTCGCGCAGGGCCACGTCGGCCGTGACGGTCACGAAGGCGCCGAGCGTGTCGGCGTACCGGTCGATCCGGTCGAGGTGGTGCTGCACCAGCTCGACAGCGGAGAGCGTGCGCTCCCGGAGCAGCGTGGCCTGGTCGGTGGCGTCCAGCTCGTGGAGCTCGGTCATGTGCACGAGGCTACGCGGGCCGCCCGTAGAATCGGCCCCGTGGCCACCCCGAAAGTCCTTCTCTTCTACGGCTTCGCGCCGTTGCCCGATCCCGAGGCGATCCGCCTGTGGCAGCACACCCTGTGCGCCTCGCTCGGCATCCGCGGTCGCGTCATCGTGTCGAGGGACGGCATCAACGCGACGCTGGGTGGCGACGTCGTCGAGCTGAAGAAGTACGTTCGCGGCACCCGCGCCTACGCGCCGTTCAAGGACATCGACTTCAAGTGGAGCGAGGGGCGGGCGCTCGAGGACGGCACGACGGCCGACTTCCCACGGCTCAGCGTCCGCGTACGGGACGAGCTGGTGACGTTCGGTGCCCCCGGCGAGCTGCAGGTCGACGTCGACGGGGTCGTCGACGGTGGAACGCACCTGTCACCGGCCGAGCTGCACGCCCTGGTGCAGAGCAAGGACGTCGTGTTCTTCGACGGGCGCAACAAGATCGAGTCCGACATCGGTCACTTCGCGGGGGCGGTCCGCCCGGAGGTCGAGACGACGCGTGAGTTCATCGCCGCGCTCGACAGTGGCGCGTTCGACCATCTCAAGGACCGGCCCGTCGTGACGTACTGCACCGGCGGCATCCGGTGCGAGGTGCTGACCCCGCTGATGAAGAACCGCGGCTTCCAGGAGGTCTACCAGCTCGACGGCGGCATCGCGACGTACGGCGAGGCCTACGGCGACGACGGCCTGTGGGAGGGCTCGCTGTATGTCTTCGACGACCGCATCTCGATGGACTTCTCCGACCACACGGCACTCATCGGCGCGTGTGACGTCTGCGGCGAGGCGACGAACCACGTCGCCGACTGCGGCGACGTCTCGTGCGTCCGGCAGATGGTGCGCTGCGGGGGATGCCTCGCCGGCGAACCCCTGTGCGAGCGCCACGCCGTCACCGCCTGACCCGCTGGCCAGCCGGGCCTTGACGGGGCTTGGCGGTTTACCACGCTGGCAGGGAGAACCATGTCCGGGCGCGGGATGCT
>JAOPWZ010000075.1 GCA_025965435.1 Aeromicrobium sp. | reverse complement strand
CCGGGCAGGCTCAGCAGCATCGCGGTGAACAGCTCGAGCTGGTTGCGGTCGTTGTCGAGCAGCGGGGCGAGCCGGCGGCGGATGCCGATGTTGGCCTTCATCCGCGGGTCCTTGGCGTACTCCTGGTACATGTAGTCGCGCTCGTCGTCGGTGACCATCTCGAGCGTCAGCTCGTCGTGGTTGCGGAGGAAGATCCCCCACTGGGTGCCCGACGGGATGGCCGGCGTCTGCTGCAGGATCTCCGAGATCGGGAACCGCGACTCACGCCGGACCGCCATGAAGATGCGTGGCATGAGCGGGAAGTGGAACGCCATGTGGCACTCGTCGCCACCCACCGCGGGATCGCCGAAGTACTCCACGACGTCGGACGGCCACTGGTTGGCCTCGGCGAGCAGGATGCGGCCGGGGTACTCCCGGTCGACGACCTCGCGCACCTTGCGGAGGTACTCGTGCGTCTTGGGGAGGTTCTCGCCGTTGGTGCCCTCCTCCTCGAACAGGTACGGCACCGCGTCGAGCCGGAACCCGTCGATGCCCAGGTCGAGCCAGAAGCGCAGCGTGTCGATCATCGCCTCCTGCACGGCCTCGTTCTCGAAGTTGAGATCGGGCTGGTGCGAGAAGAAGCGGTGCCAGAAGAACTGGCCACGCACCGGGTCGTACGTCCAGTTGGACGACTCGGTGTCGACGAAGATCACCCGCGCATCGGAGTAGGCCGAGTCGTCGTCGCTCCACACGTAGTAGTCGCCGTACGGCCCCTCGGGGTCGTTGCGGGACTGCTGGAACCACGGGTGCGCGTCGGACGTGTGGTTGAGCACCAGGTCGGTGATGACCCGGATGTTGCGCTTGTGCGCCTCCTCCAGGAGGTGGACGAAGTCGTCGACGGTGCCGAACTCGGGCAGGACGGCCCGGAAGTCGCTGATGTCGTAGCCGCCGTCGCGCAGCGGCGAGGCGTAGAACGGGGGCAGCCACAGGCAGTCGACGCCGAGCCACTGCAGGTAGTCCAGCTTGCCGGCGAGGCCGCGCAGGTCGCCCGTGCCGTCGCCGTTGGAGTCGGCGAAGGCCCGCACGAGCACCTCGTAGAACACGGCGTGCTTGAACCACGCCGGATCGCTGGGTGCCTGCTCGGCGTGGTCGAAGTCTTCGGAGTGCGGCTCGACGAGCGTTCCGTCGGCCTCGATCGCCTCACCCGTGTGCGGCGTGTCGCCGAGTCCGGAGAGTGCCGCGTCAGGCGCGGGTGCGGTCGTCTGGTCGTCGCTCATGTGAGTTCTCTTTCGGGCTGCTGGGGCTTGCGATGGATGCTGATGACATGCGCGACGGTGCGCTGGGGGTCGAGCCGGACGTAGTTGCGGTCGCCCCAGTCGTACGTCTCCCCCGTGACCTCGTCGTGGGCGACCAGCCGGTCGTCCCACTCCAGGCCGAGGGCGGGCAGGTCGAGGTGGACGGTGCCCTCGCGGGTCTCGTGCGGATCGAGCGTCACGACCACCAGGACCGTGTCGCCGGTCGCAGGATCGCTCTTGGAGTAGGCGACGAGGGCCTCGTGGTCGACGTCGTGGAAGTGCAGGGTCCGCATCTGCTGCAGGGCCGGGTGCTCGCGACGGATCTCGTTGAGCCGCGTGATCCACGGCTCCAGCGAGCGTCCCTCCTCCAGGGCGGCCGCCCAGTCGCGGGGTCGCAGCTCGAACTTCTCCGAGTGCAGGTACTCCTCGCTGCCGGGCTTCTGCGGCTCGTGCTCGAAGATCTCGAAGCCGGAGTAGACGCCCCAGGTCGGCGACAGGGTCGCGGCGAGGGCAGCGCGGATCGCGAACATCGCCGGTCCGCCCACCTGCAGGTGCTCCGGCAGGATGTCGGGCGTGTTCACGAACAGGTTGGCCCGCGACTCGTCCCAGTGGTCGCGGATCTCCTCGCCGAACTCGACGATCTCCTGCTTGGTCGTCCGCCAGGTGAAGTACGTGTAGCTCTGCGTGAAGCCCGCGCGTCCGAGGCCGTACAGCCGCGCCGGTCGGGTGAACGCCTCGGCGAGGAACAGCACGTCGGGGTGGGTCTGCTTGACCGTCGCGATGAGCCACGCCCAGAAGTTGGTGGGCTTGGTGTGCGGGTTGTCGACCCGGAAGATGCGGACACCGCGCTCGACCCACACCATCGTGATGCGCAGCATCTCGGCGAAGGCCGCGTCAGGATCGTTGTCGAAGTTCAGGGGGTAGATGTCCTGGTACTTCTTCGGCGGGTTCTCGGCGAACGCGATGGTGCCGTCGGGCAGCACCGTGAAGAACTCGGGATGCTCGGCGGCCCACGGGTGGTCGGGTGCCGCCTGGAGCGCGAGGTCGAGCGCGATCTCGAGGTCGAGTGCCTTGGCCCGCTTGAGCAGGGCGGCGAAGTCCTTGACCGTGCCCAGGGCCGGGTGGATCGCGTCGTGTCCGCCCTCGGCCGCGCCGATCGCCCACGGGGAGCCGACGTCGTCCGGGGTGGGCGTGAGGGTGTTGTCCTTGCCCTTGCGGTTGATCCGTCCGATCGGGTGGATCGGCGGGAGGTAGACGACGTCGAAGCCCATCTGGGCGACCCGGTCGAGCGCCTTCGCGGTGGTCTTGAGCGTGCCGTGCTTGGGCTTGCCGGCCTTGTCGACCCCGCCGGTCGACCTCGGGAACAGCTCGTACCACGAGCCGAAGGCGGCGCGGCTGCGATCGACGTCGATGACGTGCGGCTCGCCCTGGGTCAGGAACTCGCGGACCGGGTCGTCGTGCATCGCCTGCTGCACCTCGGCCCCGAGGGCGAGGGCGAGGCGTTCGTCGACCGTCAGCTTGGTCGACCGCAGGGCTGCCGCGGCGTCCTTCAGCAGGCCCGTCCTCCTGGCCTTGAGGTCGAGCAGCCGGGCCCCGATCTCGAGGTCGTTCGCCAGCTCCTCGGCGTCCTGACCTGCGGCGCGCTTGACCGAGGCGGCATGCGTCCAGGTCGCCCACGGGTCGCCCCAGGCGTCGACACGGAACGTCCAGGCGCCGACGGCGTCGGGGACGATCGTGGCGGCGAACCGGTCGAGTCCCTGCCCGATCTCGAGCATCCGGGTGTTCCGTTCGCGGCCGTCGGGGCCGGACCACACGATCGTCGCGGCCACGGCGTCGTGTCCCTCCCGCCACACGGTGGCGGTCACGGGTACGTGTTCACCGATGACCGCCTTGGCCGGGTCGCGTCCGCCTGCTACTGCGGGGGTGACGTCGTCAATACCGAGTCGGCCTGTCATGCACGCTCCTTGATGGTCGAGTCCTTCGGTCGAGTGAAGTGCATGGAAGATTGCGTACCCAGCCTTGCACGCCTGGCTGCGCGCGCAACGTCGCCGGGCGGGGTGTCAGACGTCGATCACCGAATCTCCCGCGAGGGCTTGGGCCACGACGCCGCGGGGCGTCCGGTCGGCCAGCAGCGTGGCTGCGGCGAAGTCGGCCGCCAGCCGGTCGAACGTGCGGTGGCGGCGCAGCATCGCGTGCTTGCCACCCTCGACCCGCACGAACGAGACGTCCGCCGTCCGTTGCAGTCCCTGGGCCACGGCGGCGGCCTTCTGGGGCGACGCGATGCGATCGTCCGTGCCGTGCGCGATCAGCACGCGGCGGCCGGTGAGGTCGGTGTTGCCGTCGGCGGGGTACACCCAAGGGTTGAGGGCGACGACGCTGCGCACCTCGGGACGACGAGCGGCGAGGATCGCGGCGCGCCCGCCCAGCGAGTGCCCCACGAGACCCACCGGCAAGCCGGAGCCGAACCCCTCGCCCAGCTGGTCGAGCGCCCAGTGCACGTCGTCAACGGGGGTGTGGTCGGTGTCCCACCCGCGCGTCGAGTTGAGCAGGCGGTACACCGCCAGTCGCCGGCGGTCGGCCATGGCGACCCGCTTGGCGATCGGCACCATCCGGAGCACCGACAGCTGGGTGGGGCTGACCATCGGGTTGTCCCTGCGACCGGCTCCTCCGTGCAGGACGAGCACCACGGCCTCGGCCTGCCTGGGCTCCGACACGGCGATGAGGCGGGCGCTGTTCGTCACGGGGGGCCCGTGCCCAGATTCGCCCGTCCCCAAACCGTGCGCCCCGCCACATCCGTCACTGCTCGCGGGGCGCCTTGAGCAGCAGCAGCGAACGCGCCGCCAGGGTGACCGCCGCCCGGGCCGGCAGCGGCTCGTCGGACGTCGGGGCGCCGTCGGGTGTCGTCGTGTCGAGCGTCGGCTCGAACGTCGTGCCGAACTCGGCGCCCGGCAGGGTCACGTCGACCGGTTCGGCCCCCGCGTGCATCAGGAGCAGCCACGAGTGGTCGGTCAACAGCTCGCCCTCGCGCGTGCGCGACTGGCTGTTGGAGCCGTCGATCCACATGCCCAGCGTGCGGCACTCGTCGTCGCGCCAGTCTGCTTCGTCGAGCTCCTCGCCGTCGGCCCGCAGCCAGATCAGGTCGGGCCGGCCGGTGGGGGTCGTGCGTCCGTCGAAGAACTCCGGCTGGCGCAGCGCGGGGCTGCTGGCGCGCAGGAAGATGACCCGGCGGGCGAAGGCCAGCATCTCCTCGGACGCGTCGGTGGGCGTCCAGTCGATCCACGAGGTCGGGTCGTCCAGGCAGTAGGCGTTGTTGTTGCCGCCCTGCGTGCGCCAGCGCTCGTCGCCCGCCACGAACATGGGGGTGCCGGTCGACAGCATCAGCGTCGCGAACAGGTTGCGCACCTGCCGGGCGCGCAGCTCGTTGATCGCGGGGTCGTCGGTCTCACCCTCGACGCCGTGGTTCCACGAGCGGTTGTCGTCGGTGCCGTCGCGGTTGTCCTCGCCGTTGGCCTCGTTGTGCTTCTCGTCGTAGGACACCAGGTCGCGCAGCGTGAACCCGTCGTGGGCGTTGACGAAGTTGATCGACTGCCACGGCCGGCGCAGCGAGTGGTCGTACAGGTCGGACGACCCCGAGAGCCGGTACGCGAGATCGTCCACCCCGGTCGCACCGCGCCAGAAGTCGCGGACCGTGTCGCGGTAGACACCGTTCCACTCCGCCCACTGGGCACCGAAGTAGCCGACCTGGTATCCCTCACCGGTCGCGTCCCAGGGCTCGGCGATGAGCTTGCAGCGCGACAGCACCGGGTCGGTCGTGATGGCCGTCAGCAGGGCCGAGGCGGGGTCGAACTCCCCGCCGTGCGGACGTCCCATCGTGCTGGCCAGGTCGAACCGGAAGCCGTCGACGCCGAGCTCGGTGCTCCAGTAGCGCAGCGAGTCGGTGACGAGACGGATGACGGTCGGGGATCCGGCGTCGATCGTGTTGCCGCAGCCGGTGATGTCGGCCATGTGGCCGTCGTCGTCGTGCAGGTAGTAGGCCGGCGCCTCGTACCCGCGAAAGCTGAGGGTCGGTCCGTCGGGCCCGCCCTCACAGGTGTGGTTGTAGACGACGTCGATGAGGACCTCGATGTTGGCCGCGTGCATCGCCGCGACCATCGTGCGGAACTCCTCGATCTCGCGGCCCGGCTCGCTCGCGTAGCCGGCGTGCGGCGCGAAGTAGCCCAGCGGCGAGTAGCCCCAGTAGTTGTGCCGGCCGTCGAGCACCAGCGATGGCTCGTCGCTGAACGCCTGCACCGGCAGGAGCTCGACGGTCGTGACGCCGAGCCGCACCAGGTGGTCGATGACGGCCGGGTGGGCCAGGCCGAGATAGGTGCCGCGCAGCGCCTCCGGCACGTCGGGGTGCTGGGCCGTGAATCCCTTGACGTGCAGCTCGTAGACGACGGTCTCCTCGAACGGGATATCGGGCTTCAGGCCCGTGTCGGGCCCGCCGGGGCTCGTGACGACGCTCAGCGGCACGCTGCCCAGGGAGTCGACCGTGCTCGGCTCGACACCCTCGGGCCCGTCGGCGTAGCCGTACGTCGCCTCCAGGTCGGTCACCGTTCCGCTGATGCGGCGGGCGTAGGGGTCGACGAGCAGCTTGTGCGGGTTGCACCGCAGGCCTGTCTTGGGCTCGTACGGACCGTGGATGCGGTAGCCGTACTTCTGGCCCGAGGTGACGCCCGGGACATGCCCGTGCCAGACGCCGAACGTCCGCTCCGTCAGCTCGATCCGGTGCTCGTCGCCGTCGTCGCCGATGAGGCACAGCTCGACCCGTTCGGCCACGCTGCTGGCCACGGCGAAGCGCACGCCGCCGGCCTCGGGGTGCGCGCCGAGCGGAAAGGGACGGCCGGCGAGCACGTGGGTGTCATGCGTGGGATGGGTGGCCATGCCAGCCAGTGTCGCAGGTGCACGTTTCTCGGGCTTTTCGCCGAGGCGCTACTTCGCGAGGGCCTTGGTGGCCTTCTTCTCGGCCTTCGTGGCCTTCTTCTCGGCCCTGGTCACCTTCTTCTGCGCCTTGCGGACCTTGCGTCCCTCGCCGCGGCCGTCGATCAGCAGGCTCGTGCCGATGCCGAGCAGCCACACGTCCTTCGCGACGGCGGTGCCCTGCTCGGTCGGGCGGATGCCGTCGCGCATGCCGGGGACCTTCGCGTACAGGCCCAGCATCCCGCCGGAGAAGGCGACGAGTCCGGCGCCGGCCTTCGTCGAGGAGACGACCGGGGTCAGCAGGGCCGCGCCCAGCGCCATCTCGCCGATGGCCAGTGCCTTGAAGAACACCGGCGGCTCGACCTTGTTGAGGACGGGGTAGGCGGTGGCCGCGAACCCGTGTGCGCCCTGCGCGGCCTCCTCGTTGCCCGACCACTTCGACAGGCCGGAGTTGAGGATGAACGATCCCGCGGCGAGGCGGAGCGGTGCGTGGGACAGACGGAACGACATGGATCCTCCAGGTGGATGACGGTTCAACTGCTCTGTCCCACCGTACGGGTCAGCCGCTAGCCTCGCTGCATGCGCTTCAGCCAGGTCGACGTGTTCACCGACGAGCTCATGGACGGCAACCCCGTCGCCGTCGTGCACGATGCCGACGGTGTGTCGGACGAGGACATGGCGGCCTTCGCCCGGTGGACCAACCTGTCGGAGACGACGTTCCTGCTGGCGCCGACCGATCCGGCCGCCGACTACCGGCTGCGGATCTTCACGACGTACGGCGAGCTGCCGTTCGCGGGACATCCCACCCTGGGCTCGGCCCGGGCCTGGCTGGCGGCCGGTGGCGTCGCCCGTCAGCCCGGGCAGCTCGTCCAGGAGTGCGGCGCCGGGCTCGTGCGCGTCCGCGACGCCGGGGGACGGCTGGCCTTCGCCGCTCCGCCGCTCCGACGCAGCGGACCGGTCGACGAGGCCGACGTCCTCGAGGTCGTCGAGTCACTGGGCCTCTCGCGGTCTGACGTCGTCGACGCGCAGTGGGCCGACAACGGCCCCGGCTGGGTCGCGCTGCTGCTCGCGAGTGCCGATGCGGTTCTCGCTGTGGAGCCGGGTGCCTTCGGCGAGATCGACAAGGTCGGCATCGTCGGCCCGCACGCCCCGGGCAGCGGGGCGGACTTCGAGGTGCGGGCGTTCTTCCCCGGCGGCGAGGACCCCGTCACGGGCAGCCTCAACGCGGGCATCGCCCAGTGGCTGATCGGCTCGGGCCAGGCGCCGGAGTCGTACGTCGCCGCGCAGGGGACGCTTCAGCGCCGTCGCGGCCGCGTCCACGTCGGCCAGGTCGACGACGACATCTGGATCGGCGGCGACACCGTCGTCGGCATCACCGGGACCGTCGACCTCTAGACACCCACCGAGCGGTGCACACCCACCCGCGAGTGGTGCAAGTTCGGCCGACACGCCGTCTCAGAAAGCCCGAAATGCACCACTCGCGGTCCCGGATGCACCACTCGCGGTCCCGTCAGTTGGTGGAGGTGACGTCGATCGCGCCCTCGGCGAAGTCGACCCGCACCTGGAAGCGGCCGCGGTGCATCACGAGCCAGGAGTCGTCCTTGGCGACCTCGACGGAGAAGTTCTCCAGCGACGGGTCGGACAGCTCGGGGTGCTCGCGACGCAGGGCGATGAGCGAGCGGTGCAGCTCCAGGATGTCGCGGTGGTCGTCGTCCTCCAGCTCCGACCAGTTGAGCTTGGAGCGCTCGAACGTCGCCGGATCCATCGGATCGGGCACCTCGGACTCGCCCCAGCCGTGGCGGCCGAACTCCCGGCGGCGGCCCGTGCGCACGGCGTCGGCCAGGTCGGGATCGGGGAACGAGGCGAAGAACTGCCACGGCGTCGTCGCCGCCCACTCCTCGCCCATGAACAGCATCGGCGTGTACGGGCCGAGCAGGACGATCGCGGCACCACAGGCGATCAGGCCCGGGGAGACCGTCGCGGAGATGCGGTCGCCCGTCGCGCGGTTGCCGATCTGGTCGTGGTTCTGCAGGTACGCCAGGAAGGCGGTGCCGGGCACGGCCGCGGTGTCGACCGGACGTCCGTGGGTGCGCTCGCGAAACGACGACCACGTGCCGTCGTGGAAGAAGGCGCCGCGCAGCGTCTTGGCGAGGGCGCCCCGGGCCGCGAAGTCGGCGTAGTAGCCGTCGGTCTCGCCGGTCAGGCGCACGTGCAGCGCGTGGTGGAGGTCGTCCGACCACTGGGCGTCCATGCCGAGCCCGTGCTCCGAGCGTGGCGTGACGGTGCGCGGGTCGTTGGCGTCCGACTCCGCGATGAGGGTGAGCGGACGCCCCAGGGTCGCCGACATCCGCTCGGTCTCGGCCGACAGCTCCTCGAGGATCGGCAGGGCGCGCTTGTCGACCAGGGCGTGCACGGCGTCGATGCGCAGCCCGTCGACGTGGAAGTGCTCGAACCAGGCCAGGGCGTTGTCGAGCACCAGGCGGCGGACCTCGTCCGAGTGGGGTCCGTCGAGGTTGAGGCCGGGCCCCCAGTCGTTCTGGCCGGCGAAGTACGGACCGAACCGGTCGAGGTAGGCGCCGGACGGGCCGAGGTGGTTGTAGACGACGTCGAGCAACACGCCCAGACCGCGCGCGTGGCAGGCGTCGACGAACCGCTTGAAGCCGTCGGGTCCGCCGTACGGCTCGTGCACCGCGCCCCACAGCACGCCGTCGTAGCCCCACCCGTACGGGCCGTCGAAGGAGTTGACCGGAAGCACCTCGACGAGGTCGATGCCCAGATCGACGAGGTGGTCGAGCCGCTCGATGGCGGCGTCGAACGTGCCGCCGGGCGTGAAGGTGCCGAGGTGCAGCTCGTAGATCACCGAACGCTCGAGGGCGCGGCCCTGCCACGCGCTGTCGGTCCACTCGAACGCGGCGTGGTCGTACACGCGGGAGGCGGCGTGGACGCCGTCCGGCTGCCACGCCGAGCGCGGATCGGGCAGCGGCGTGTCGTCGTCCCCCAGCAGGAAGGCGTAGTCGGTGCCGTGCGGGGCGGCGACGTCGGCGAGCCACCAGCCCCCGTCGTCCTGGCGCATGTCGTGGTCCGTGCCCTCGACACGGATCCGGACGGAGTCGAGCTCGGGGCACCACACGCGAAACGTCATGGATCGAGCCTATGGGCGCGTCCACACGACGCACGTCCGCGGGCCGCTCCCGGGCGGTGACACCTGCCACGTCGTCACGCGGCGCCGGTCTCGTGGGCCAGCTCGGCCGCCCGCTCGACGCCGTCCGTCCACGGCTCGCCGTGCCCGGGCAGGACGATCGAGGCACCCGTCGCCGCCATGGGTCGCAGCGACTCCATCGCACGGCCCCGGTCCTTCGTACCGGCGCGAGCCACGATGCGGGGGCCGGTGCGACCCGTGTACGGGTCGAGTGTCACCAGGCCGTCCCCCGTGAAGATCACGTCCCGCTCGGGCAGGTGCAGCGCACAGTGCCCGTCGGTGTGTCCCGGCGTCGCGATGACGTGAGGTCGTCCCGGCACGGCCAGCACCTCGCCGCCCGTGAACGTCCGCACCGTCGGCACTCCCTTGACCTTCAGCGCGCCGGCGACCGTCATCGCCCCCAGGTGCCGCAGCGCGCGGGGGTGGGTGAGTGGGTACAGCAGACGGGGCCGGCCGGGCTCGTACGCGTACGGGTGGTGGGCGATGCGCTCGTCATCGGCATGCACCCAGACCTCCACCCCGTGCTGCTGCTGTGCCCGGGCGGCGAAGCCGAGGTGGTCGAAGTGCGCGTGGGTCAGGACGATCGCCCGCACGTCGGCCCACGTGCGCCCGGCCTCCGCCACCGCGCGATCGGCGTGCGACCACGACCGGGGCAGCCCCGCATCGACGAAGGTCAGCCCATCGTCGTCCTCGATCAGGTAGCAGCACGTGGACGCGTGGACGATGGCGCGGACGCCGGGGGCAACGGTCATGGACATCGGCTTCTCCCTGATGGTCGCGGTCTACCGCATGGACTACCCGCTCCCGATGCGTTCAGACCGGGTTGGGCCGGTGACCGAACGGGTACCCCGACAGGGAACGCCCATCGTCACCCGGCAGGAGCAGGACATGAAGATCGTCATCGTCGGAGCCAGCGGCAACATCGGCAGCGCTGTGACCCGCGAGCTCGCCGACCGGGGGCACGAGATCGTCGGCGTGGCCCGGCGCACGCCGGACGTCCTGCCCGCCGCAGCGGGGCTCGCCTCGGTGAGCTGGGTGTCGGCCGACACCGCGACGAGCGACTTCGAACCGATCTTCGCGGGGGCGGGCGTCGTCGTGCACCTGGCCTGGCTGTTCCAGCCGACCCACGACCCCGACCTCACCTGGGCCGCGAACGCCGTCGGGACCAGACGTGTGCTCGACGCCGCGGCACGAGCCGGCGTCCCCGCCGTGGTCACCACGTCCTCGGTCGCGGCGTACTCGCCCGGCCCGGGCGGGCTCGTGGACGAGTCCTGGCCCACCAACGGGCCGTCAAGTGCGGCGTACTCGCGCGAGAAGGCCTACGTCGAGCGGCTGCTCGACGTCTTCGAGCTCGAGCACCCGCAGACCCGTGTGGTCCGGATCAGGCCGGCCTTCGTCTTCCAGCGGTCCGCCGCCACGGCCCAGCGACGGATCTTCGCGGGTCCGTTGCTGCCCGGCCGTCTCCTGGATCCGCGATACGTACCCGTGCTCCCGGTGCCGAAGGGCCTCCGGATGCAGGCCGTCCACGCAGGTGACCTGGCCCGCGCGATCGCCACGGCGGTCGAGCGCCCCGTCCACGGTGCGTTCAACATCGCCGCCGACGACATCCTCGACGCGGCAGCACTCGCGGACATCTTCGACGCACGCCCCGTCACCGTGCCGGCCCGTCTCGCCCGCACGGCGCTGGACCTCGCCTGGCGCGCGCACCTGGTTCCGGCACCGGCCGATCTGTTCGATGCCCTCATGCGCATCCCGATGATGTCGACCGCGCGCGCCCGTGACGAGCTGGACTGGCGGCCGCGGCACACCGGGCGCGAGGCGCTCGAGGCCTTCCTCGACGGCGTTCGTCACGGCGCCGGCAGCCGCATGCCCCCGCTGGATCCCGCCACGAGCGGCCCGATGCGCGTCGAGGAAGTACGCACCGGCGTCGGCTCGCGACCGTGAGCCGACGCCGCTTCCTCAGCGGTTGCGGACGAGCAGGGCCACCGGGTAGCGGTCGAGCACGGACGACAACCGGGCCGTCGATCCCTCGATCGTGACGCCGGTCAGGACGTCGGTCCACTCCCCTGCGTCGAGCGCCAAGGTCGTGTCGCGCCACCCGCCCGCCGCGGCAAGCCCGACCGGCAGCCGGGTGGCCACCACCACGAGGTCGTCGCTGCGCGCGTAGGCCACCGCGTGATCGGCCGCCGGACCGTCGGCCCGCAGCGCGCGGTAGCCGCGGAACAGCTCCGGCCGGTCGCGGCGAAGCGTGAGCGCCCGGTGGACGACCAGCAGCTTGGCGGCACCTGACGCGTCGACGTCGGGGACGGCGCCCCGGCCGAGCTGCTCGAGCACCCTGCGCCGCTCGGCGTAGTCGACGGCCCGGCGGTTGTCGGGATCGACGAGCGAGAAGTCCCACAGCTCGGTGCCTTGGTAGACGTCGGGCACCCCCGGGGCCGTGAGCTGGATGAGCTTCTGGCTGAGCGAGTTCGACCAGCCAGCGGCGGTGATGCGCTCGACGAACGCGTCCACCTCGGCGCCGACGGTCTCCCTGACCCGAGCCGGCCACTCGCGGATCTGCTGCTCGAACTCCTCGTCGGGCTCGGTCCACGTCGTGCGGAGCTTCGACTCACGTGCCGCCTTGAGCAGGTAGTCGACGAGGCGCTCGTCGCTGATCGGGGCGGCACCCACCAACGTCTGCCAGGCGAGCAGCTCCAGCGACGGCTCCCCGAGGCCGCAGCGCTGCGACCAGCCGCGGACGGCGTCGGCGAAGTCGCCGGCGATCTCGGTCAGCACCGCCAGCCGGGCACGGGTGTCCTCCGAGCGCTTGGTGTCGTGCGTCGTCAGCGTCGTCATGGCGGCCGGCGCCCGGTCGTCGCGGCGGGCGGCCAAGGCGTGGAACTCGTCGACGCCGATGCCGAACCGGTCGGGCGAGCCGCCGACCTCGTTGAGCGCGGCGAAGCGGGTGTACCGGTAGAACGTCGTGTCCTCGGTGCCCTTCGCCACGACCATGCCGGACGTCTGCTGGATCCGCGTGGCGAGCTCGCCGGTGGGCTCGCTCGTGACCTGGCGGTCGAGGGCGTCGAGCGCCACCGCCAGATCGGGACGACGACCCTTGGCCGTCTCGATCGCGCGGCCCCAGTGCTCCCCGACCTCGGGCAGGTACGAGCGGTAGACGCCGAAGGCGATCATGGTCTCGGCGACGGCCTCGCGTGCGAAGACGGGATCGATGCCGTCGATCCGACCGGCGATCCGGCGCACCTCGGCGACCAGGATCTTGTCGGTGACGAGCCGGCGGGCCGTCTCCTCGACCGCCGCGTAGTCGGTGTCCTGTCCGCCTTCCGCGGCGAGGGCCGTCAGTGGTGCCTCCCCTGCGGGATCGACCAGCACCCCGAAGATCTCGCCCAGCGCGTCGTAGCCGGTGGTGCCGTCGACGGGCCAGCTCTCGGGCAGGTCCTCACCCGGGTGGAGGATCTTCTCCACGGTGATCCAGGCGTGGGGGGCCTTCTCCCTGAGCCGCTGCATGTACACCGTCGGATCGGCGAGGCCGTCCGGGTGGTCGACCCGCAGTCCCGTCACGTCACCGTCGGCGACCCAACGCAGCACCTCGCCGTGCACGGCCTCGAAGACGTCCTGCTTCTCGACCGACACCGAGGCAAGCGTCGTGATGTCGAAGAACCGGCGGTAGTTGAGCTCCGCGTTGCCCCGGCGCCAGTCGACCAGCTCGTAGTTCTGCCGGTCGTGGACCTCCTGTGGCGTCCCCGAGGCGTCACCCGCGATCGGGAAGCGGTGGTCGTAGTAGACCAGGTGGTCGCCCTCGACCGTCAGGGCGTCGAGGTCGGACGCCGATCCGAGCACGGGCACCACGATGCGTTCGCGACTCCAGTCGATGTCGAACCAGTGGGCGAACTGCGATGCCTTGCCCTTCGACAGGACGTCCCACCAGAACGGGTTGGCCGAGGGCACCTCGATCGACATGTGGTTGGGCACGATGTCGACCACGAAGCCGAGGCCCGACGCGCGCAGGGTGTCGGCCAGGTCGAGCCGGGCCGGCTCGCCGCCCAGCGCCGGACGCGCGATCCGCGGATCGGTGACGTCGTAGCCGTGGGTCGACCCAGGGGTCGCGTCGAGCACCGGCGATACGTAGACGGCGCCGACGCCCAGGGCCGTCAGGTAGTCGACGACAGCGCGCGCGTCGGCGAAGCCGAACTCCGGCCGCAGCTGCAGCCGGTAGGTGGACGTGGGAATCGTCATGCTCATGCGGTCACCCGCTGCAGCACCACGACCGATCGGGCGGGCAGGGTGAACGTCCCGCCGGCGGGCACGACGTCATCCATCGGAGTGGTCTCGACGGTGCCGGCGCAGCTGTCGATGACCAGGCCCCAAGCGGTGCCGTGGTCCTGCGACGGCAGCGTCATCTTGATGTCCTCGTGATGCGCGTTGAACGCCATCAGGAAGGAGTCGTCGGTGACCCGCTCGCCGCGCTTGTCGCGCTCGGCGATCGCGTCACCGTTGAGGAACACGACGATCGACTTGCCGAAGTCGTCGTCCCAGTTCTGCTCCTGCATCTCCTCACCGGCCGGGGTGAACCACGCTATGTCGCGCAGCTCGTCGCCCTTGCGGATCGGCTTGCCCTCGAAGAAGCGCCGGCGACGGAACACGGGGTGGTCCTTGCGGAACGCCGTCAGGGCGCTGACGAACTCGTACAGCGACGAGTCGGCCTTCGACATCGACCAGTCGACCCACGAGATCTCGTTGTCCTGGCAGTAGGCGTTGTTGTTGCCCTGTTGGGTGCGGCCCATCTCGTCGCCGCCCAGCAGCATCGGCACCCCCTGCGAGAGCAGCAGCGTGGTGAGCAGGCTGCGCTCACGACGCGCTCGGTTT
>JAOPWZ010000022.1 GCA_025965435.1 Aeromicrobium sp. | reverse complement strand
TATGCGGATTCGACCGCACAGGGGACCAGTCGCCGCGGTGACCGACCGACTGCAGACGTGACTCGCCTTCTACGAGACTCGCCCTCATCCGCGCCTCGACCCGCTCCGACGGCGCTAGGCGGCACCTGTCGGCATCGGGCGGCGCCTACTCTGTGACATCGCTGTGACAGCGACGGTGCATACCCGCAGGTCATAGGCTTGTCTGCGGAAGCACCTCAAGATCACCCAGATCTACGAGGGCACCAACCAGGTGCAGCGCGTCGTCATGGCCCGCCAGCTGCTGGCCGGGATCCAGTCGACGCTCTGACCCCAAGCCGACGCGCCCGTCACTCGAGCTCGTCCTCGAGCATCACTGACCGGGACACCACCGAGCCGAACACGCCGATCAGCATCGACGACGCTGCGAGCATCAGCAGAGCAATGGTCCATGACGACGTCACATCGCGCAGGAGTCCCGTGGCAAACGGGGCGACGCTGGCGATCAGGTAGCCGAGCCCTTGGGTGAAGGCCGACAGCGCAGTCACTCCGCTGCGCGAACGAGCCCGGAGACCGACCATGGTCACTGTCCATGTGAAGGCTCCCGCCCCCACCCCCATCAGCCCGACCCACACCCAGGTCGCAGTGTCAGGAGCCACGAGGATGCCGATCCATCCGGCGCCGTTCACGACTGCGAAGCCCCACGGCAGCCAAGCGCGGTCGCCCACGACCCGCATCATCCGCGGGAGGACCAGGGCCAGCACGATCCCGACCACCGAGATCAGCGCCAGCATGGCGCCCGCCTCGGACCGGCCGACGCCTTGGTCGACCAGGATCGCCGGAAGCCACCCGAACTGGGTGTAGGCCTGAGCCGCCTGTGCTCCGAACGTGGCAGCCAAGGACCAGGCGACACGGGATCGAAGCATGACTCGCAGCGGCACCTGGACCACCTGCTCGGACGGTGCTGTACGGCGTCCCCGCACGACCAGCACCAGCCAGGGGACGAGCGCCATGCCCGCGAGCACGGCCCAGACGCCGAGCGCCCCACGCCAGCCACCGAGCCCACGCGACAGCGGCACTGTGGCCAACGCGCTCACCGCCCCTCCGCACATCACAGCCGCCGCACCGAGGGCGCTGACCAGACCGACCCGGTCTGGGAAGAAGTGCTTGGCCAACGGCGGCATCAGGACGTTGCCCATCGCTCCGGCACTCAGCGCCATGACCGACCCCACGACGAAGACCGCCACCTCGGAGGTCGTAGCACGCAGCACCAGCCCCGCCGCGACCAGCGTCAGCAGGAGCAGGCCGGATCGCTCCAGGCCCAGCCGTCGGACGACAGTGCCTGAGGCCATGCCGACCACGGCGAAGCACAGGACTGGCAGTGTCGCCACGAGCCCACCGACGGTCCTCGACATGCCGAGCTCGGCGTTGACGATGTCGAAGACGACGCTGAGGCTTCCGACCGAGGCCCTCAGGTTGAACGCCAGCAGCACGATGCCGACCGCGACGAGCCATTTGCCACGTGGGGCCGAAGGCTCACTTCGTCGGTGGCTGGTGCTCACCCAGGGACCGGCGTGGGCTGCTGCGCGACGAGCAGCCATCGTTCACCCTCCTGCACCCACACCGACAGGATGTGGTTGCGGAGCGCCTTCTGCGTCGCGCCGGCGCGCAGCTCCGCCGCCATCGTGCCCCACACGAGGACCGCGCCGGGACCGACCCGGACGTGATCGATCTCGTGCGTGATCCAGTGGTAGTCGTAGTGATCTGCCCTCAGCTTCGTCAGGTAGCTGTCCCTGGTGTCGACGACTCCCGTGTTGTGCGTGTACCTCAGGTCCGCGTGGCAACAGGCGGCGAACCGGTCCCAGTCACGCTCCACCACTGCCTGGAACCGGACGCTCTCGAGCCGGCGCACCAGTTCCTCGGTGGCACCCGAGCCGGTGGCGGTCAACGACCGTCCTCCGCGCGGAGCGTGGCCTCGGGCACCGTCACGGTGTCGGCCCTGACCTCCGGCTCGTCTTGGCCGTCGTCGAGCGCCTTGACCTCGGTCCGGAAGATACGCAGCGCCTGACCGGACCCGCGAGCCAGGTCCGGCAGCTTCTTGCCACCCACGAGGAGGACGAGGACCCCCAGGATCAGCAGGATCTCGGTGGGTCCCAGTTGCTTCAACATGTCATGTCCTTCCCATCGACGACGACCGGGCGGCCGTCGCATCGAGCAGCTGCTGTCGCCGGGCCACGAAGTCCACGAGACCGAGGTTGGCCCCGGAGAGCACGACACCGACGTCAAGACCCTGGAGCGGCGCGCCGCTGGTCAGGAGCCCGGCCAGCGCGGCAGCCCCACTGGGCTCGCACGCCACCTTCACGAGGTCCGAGAGGATCACCACCGCATCGACCATGGCGACGTCGGCCACCCCGACCATGGTGTCCACGAGCCGTGCGTTGATCGTGAAGGTCCTCTCGCCGGGCGCGACGGTCTGCAGCGCGTCGGCGACCGTCGGGACGAATGGGACGCCGACGGGCCGGCCCGCGTCGAGCGACCGCGCAAGGCGCGGCATCGCAGCCGGTTCGACCCCGATGACCTCGATGCCCGGCGCCAGCGCCTTGGCCGCCGTCGCGCATCCGGCGATCAGACCACCGCCACCGACCGGCACCATCAACGCGTCGAGCCCCGGGACCTGTTCGAGCAGCTCGAGTGCGACGGTCCCCTGCCCGGCGATGACGTCGTCGTGGTCGTACGGCGGGATCAACGTCCCGCCCCGTTCGGCGACGATCTGCTGCGCGATGCCGGCACGATCCGCGGATGTCCGGTCGTACGTGACCACCTCCGCCCCGAGCCTCCTGACCGCATCCACCTTCATCGTCGGGGCATCGGCCGGCATGACGACGGTGGCGGCGACCCCGAGCAGCGTGGCGGCACAGGCGAGCGCCTGTCCGTGGTTGCCGGACGAATACGTGACGACTCCTGCAGCCTGCTGCTCCGGCGTGAGCGACACGACTGCGTTGTACGCCCCCCGGAACTTGAACGAACCTGTCCGCTGGAACATCTCCGCCTTCAGATGGACGCGACAACCGCACAGCTCGTCGAGCAGGTCGCTGCGCATCACGGGCGTGCGGATCGCGACCCCTGACAAACGACCTGCCGCGACCCGCACGTCGTCGATGCCGACCACGCGATCGGCCGCGGTCACCTCACGTCGGCTTCCACCTGACGTCCGATGTCGGCGAGCAGCCGGTCCGCACACCGCAGGGCGAGCGCACCTATCGTCGATGTCGGGTTGGCCGCAGCGCCCGTCGTCATCGAGCTGCCGTCGCACACCACCAGACCCGGGGTGTCCCAGACCCGGTTCCACTCGTCGACCACGCCCTCCTGCGGCCCGCTGCTCATGCGCGCAGTGCCCATCAGGTGCCAACCCGGCTGGCAGAAGCTGTCGTCCATCGGCTGCAGGTCGAGCCCGACGGCGCCCGCCGCGGCGGCGATCTCACGCAGCCGATCGCTACCGAACTCGAGCTGTGCACGCGTGTTCGGGTGCAGGTCGTAGTGGACGTTCGCCGCCGGGAGGCCGCTGGAGTCGACCAGCTCGCCGTCGAGCGTGACGCGGTTGGTCGCCACCGGCAGGTCGTCTGCCTGGATGGCACAGAACACGTGCCGGTCGAAGCGCTCCTCGAATCCTTCGACGTGACCGGCACCCCACGGCGCTGGGTTGCTCTGGGTCGTCGCGCCGAGCGCACTCCAGGCGCTGCCCCACGCACCGCCGAACGTGATCGTGACACCGTTGACGAACCCGCGGGACGCATCGGTGTCGTACCACTCCTGCGTGTACGGACCCGCACCGAAGGCACCCTTCCAGTGCCCGGTCGGCCGGTCGAACCACATGTCGGCGAGGCGGTAGCCGTGGGTCATGAAGTGTCGGCCGACGTGGTCGTGGCTGTTGCCGAGGCCGTCGGGATGCTCCGCCGAGGTCGACAGGAGCAGCAGCCGCGGCGAGCCGATGCCGTTGCCGGCCAGGACCACCAGAGGTGCCTTGAGCGCATGCATCGACCCGTCGGCCAGGTCCTCGTACTCGACCCCGTCGGCGGCGCCCGTGCGATCGGTCGTGATCCGGTGGACTCGCGTGCCGGTGCGCAGGTCGAGACCCAGGCTCAACGCCGGCAGGACATATGCCTGGGTCGCCGTGCCCAACGATCCACGCGGACACCCGGTGTTGCACATGCCGCAGGAGTTGCAGGCCAGTCGGTGCCCGCGATCCTCGGTGAGGACGGCGTTGTCGGCCGGCCACCAGTGGATTCCCATTCCCTCCATCGCGTCGGCGAGGATGTTGTTGTACTCGCCGTGCTGCACCAGCGGGAGTCGCGGCGCATCAGGACGGGCGGGGTAGCCGGGGTCACCGGGAAGGCCTGAGACGCCGACGTCGTAGTCGTTGCGGTCGTAGTATGGTGCGAGGTCCTCATAGCTGATCGGCCAGTCGATCGTCCCCTCGACGCCGTGCTCGGTGCCCTTCCGAAAGTCGACCGGCTTGAGCCGGTGCCAGAAGCCCGAGTAGTGATTGGTGCTGCCGCCGACCGATGCGCCCAGGTACGGCATGAACGTCCCGTTCGTCACGACCGGGTAGTCGCCGGGCTGCTGCCGCTGGTTGGGCGTGAAGGCCCAGTCGCGGCGCATCTCGAACTCCCAGTCGTCTCCGAAGGTGGGATGGTCGACCGCGCCGATCTCGTGCCCCTGCTCAAGGCAGACGACCTTGGCACCGCCCTTGCGCAGGGTGTGGCTGATGGCAGCGCCCGCCATGCCGGCACCGATGACGATGACATCAGGAACGTCAACTCGTGGCACGTCGGACCTCCTCGGTCGAGATGTAGGAACCGCGGACGGCCGTCGGCGTGCGCATCTGCTCCCGGATCCGGTAACCCAGCGGCTGCGGGGCTCCGTGGTACTCGTATCCCCGGTCGGCCATGGCGGCCAGGGTGCGGTGCGAGGCGTAGTAGCCGTGGTAGATGAACTCCCTGAGCCACGCGAACGCGAGCGGCTCGCCACTTTCCAT
The DNA here is from genome assembly GCA_025965435.1 of Aeromicrobium sp. Lineage (GTDB taxonomy): Bacteria > Actinomycetota > Actinomycetes > Propionibacteriales > Nocardioidaceae > Aeromicrobium. Next base: position 27,683 of record JAOPWZ010000022.1, on the reverse strand, counting down.
CTCGGAGATGCGTGAGGTCGCCTCCTCGACCGTCGTGGCCGGGTAGCGCGTCATCAGGTCGAGGAACGCGGCCAGGTCCTCGGCGGTCGCCCGCTGCTCGATGAAGGTGTCGACCTGAGCCTCGCCACCCGGCGGGTAGGACGCGCCCCCGGGCACGAACGCCGTCGAGACGATCGACAGGTAGGTCAGCAGCTCCTCTGGGAACGCTGTGCCATGCATGCCCGGACGCGACCGGTGCGAGAAGCGAGCCACCGTCACACGTCCCGGTAGACCGGGCCGCGCTCGACGACGTTCTCGAGCAGGTCCGAGTACGAGTCGACGTCGTTCCTGGGAATCGTCGGCACCTGACCCGGGTAACCGATCCTGACCCGGATCTCGGGGTTCAGGAAGTAGGCGCCGGCCGTGAGCGTCCCCAGGGCCTCGAACGCCGGGATGTGCTCGGCGTTCAGCAGCTCGACGATCTCCGCACCGGGCAGCCCGTCGCCGACCACCAGGGCCGAACGGAACAGCTCGTCGAGGTCTGGGCGGTGCGTCAGCGCCACGTCGATCCACACCGTGTCGACGTCGGCCTGCGATGCCGACGGCATCCCCTCGGCGCTCGGGATCAGCACGTCGGCGATCTGGGCGAAGCGCTCACGCTCGGCGTCGGTCAGCATGATTCCTCCTGGGTTCATGGCGGCGGTCACGAGACCGCCGAGGTGAGCTGGTTGCTGCGGTCGCCGATCAGGTGCTCGACCGACCGCAGCGCGATCGCCATGATCGTCGCCGTCGGGTTGACGCCCGAGGACGTCACGAAGACGCTGCCGTCGATGACGTACAAGTTCGGGACGTCGTGCGAGCGTCCCCACTGGTCAACGACCGACGTGGCGGGGTCGTTGCCCATCCGCGCCGTGCCCAACAGGTGCCAGCCGCAGTCACGCATCAGCCGGGTCTCGGACGTGGAGATCGCACCGGCGGCCTCGTGCGCCTCACGCGCCCGGTCGACGTGGAAGTCGATCAGCTTCGTGGTGTTCTCCGAGCTCTTGTAGATGAGCTTGGGTGCCGCGATGCCGTCGGCGTCGGTCAGCGTGGGGTCGAGGACGACGCGGTTGGCCTCGTCGGGCAGATCCTCAGCGATGATTCCCCACTCGAACGAGCGACCCAGGTTGGCCTTGACGTTGCGGTGGAAGTTCTCCCCCCACGACTCGTCGACCGGGCGCCCACCGTAGCCGGAGCGCATCCCCAGCGGGCCGCCGCTGGGCATGACGTTCCACTTCGCGCCGCGCACGAAGCCACGGGACGCATCGGTCTCGTAGAACTGCATCGACTCGATCGCGTGTCCGGCCGGGCCGAGCCAGCTCTCAAGGTTGTCCTCGTAGGTCCCGGAGACGGCGCCGTAGGGATGCATCATCAAGTTGCGCCCGACGAGCCCCGAGCTGTTGCCGAGACCGTCGGGGTGCAACGAGGACGTCGACAGCTGCAGCAGCCGCGGGGTGCCGACTCCGTTGCTGGCCACGATGACCACGGCGGCCTTCTGGTGATGCTCGGTGCCTTCGCGGTCGACGTAGGTGGCACCGGAGGCGAGGCCTTTGTGGTCGACGGTGATCTCGCGGACGCGGGCGCCGGTGACCAGATGCGCTCCGGCCTCGAGGGCAGCGGGCCAGTGGGTGATGTCGGTACTGGCCTTGGCGCCGGCCGGGCAGCCGGTCAGGCACGTGCCGTAACGCAGACAGCTGGGTCGGTGGCGGTACTCACGCGACGGGATCGAGTTGGCGCCGGGCCACCAGTGCCAGCCGAGTTTGTCCATGCCCTCGGCGGCCTTGCGACCGATCTTGCCGATCGGCAGCGGCGGCAGCGGGAACTCCTCTCCGTCGGGGTAGGCGGTGTTGCCACCCAGGCCCGAGGTGCCGATCTCACGGTCCATGCGCGAGTAGTACGGCGCGAGCTCGGCGTAGTCGAACGGCCAGTCGTCGGCTATGCCGTCCACGGTCTTGACCTTGAAGTCCGAAGGAAGGAAGCGGCACCAGTGCGCCGCGTAGAGGATCGTGCTGCCACCGACGCCGCTGAACATCAGGGGATTGACGTCGGACTCGGTCGTGTCGATCGGATAGTCGGCAGGATGGTCACGCACGTTCGGGTTGGGGTGCCACTGCTTCTGCTTGACCAGCTCCCATTCCGGCTTGTCACCGGCGAACTCGCTCGGCGGGGTCCAGTCGCCCTGCTCGAGACACACGACGGAGAAACCCTTCTCCGCGAGCTCCTTGACTGCGACGGACCCGGAAGCGCCAGCACCCACTACGAGCACATCGGCGACATCGGGCAAGTCACGGGACCGAATCGTGAACATGGGCGACCTCTCCTAGGAGGTGCAGTCACCGACTGTGACTTGCACCACGTAAAGATAGGCCAGGGTTTCGTCTGACGCAACCCTCTTACGAAAAACGGAACAGACGATCCTTAATGAGCCGACCGCACAGGTGTCGGGACAACGTCTCGTCGCGTTGATGCGGGCTCACCGCTGGTGACTGGCTGACCGATACCCGAGACGCTCGCTGGCTCGCCCGGTCACGTCCAGGACGATCTCGGAGAGTGCCTCGACCCCGACTGCGTCGAGCCTGAACTCCGGCAGCATGACACTCAGCGCGGCGATGGCCCGGCCGCCGGCGTCGTGCACCAGGGCGCCCACCGAGGCGACGTCCTCGCGCCAGTACGAACGGTTGACGGCGTAACCTTGTGAGCGCACGTCGGCGATCAGGCGGCGCAATTCGCCGGGCTCGGTGATGGTGTGCGGCGTGGGAGCCACGAGGTCTTTCTGCAGGTACGCGTCGGCGGTGGCCGGGTCCTCGGCCAGGTACGCGAGCCCCGCCGAGCAGGCGTGCATGGGCCAGATCTCGCCGACGGTCGCCACCGACAGGACGGAGTGGTTGGACGGGATGGAGTCGATGCACACCGCCTCGCGACCGGAGATGACCGTCAGGAGGATCGTCTCGTTGGTCCGCTCGCTGAGCTCCTCCTCCGCCCAGCGCAGGTCACGACGGATGTCGATGTGGTCGTAGGCCCAGGCCGACAGGACCAGGCATCGCGGACCGAGGGCGTATCGGGTGTCGTCGAGCTGGATGACGTAACCGCGAGCCTGGAGCGTGCGGGCGAGGCGGAAGGCCGTGGCCTTGCTGACGTCGAGCGTGGCAGCCAACGTCGTGGCGCCGGCGGGCCCCTCGAGCAGTGCCTCGAGCAGGCCCAGGGCTCGCTCCACCGACGTGATCGATCCATCGTCTGACACGTCGGACACCCTTCGCTAGGACCACCGAACCACCCGGCGTCGTGTGCTCATTAGATCACTCCCTGTACCGCACGGCGGAACGGCGCGTCAGTCATCGTGTCCCTCCGTGGACAGGTGCGGAGCAGGGCGCAAGAAGTCCAGGTCGGCACCTTCGTGCGCCTGGGTGACCGTGGACGAATAGAGACGTCGCCACCCGCGAGTCGCGACGGGAGGCGGCTCGTACGTCTTGCGGCGCCTTGCGAGCTCGTCCTGGTCGACCAGCAGGTCGATGCGGCGGGCGGCTACGTCGAGCCGGATGAGGTCGCCGTCCCGCACCAGCGCCAGAGGGCCCCCCACGGCGCTCTCCGGCGAGCAGTGCAGCACGACCGTGCCGTAGGCCGTGCCGCTCATTCGCGCGTCCGAGACGCGCACCATGTCCTTGACCCCGGCCTCGGCCAGCCGGCGAGGCATCGGGAGCGAACCGGCCTCGGGCATGCCGGCCCCCACCGGACCGGAGTTGCGGAGCACCAGGACCGTGTCGGGAGCAACCTCCAGCTCGGGATCGTCGAGGCGCGCGGCCGCATCGGCCGACGACTCGAACACCAGCGCGGGTCCCGTGTGCTGCAGCAGCCCGTGCGTGGCAGCGGAGACCTTGATGACGGCGCCGTCAGGTGCCAGGGAGCCGGTCAGCACCGCCAGGGCTCCACCCGCACTCAGCGGCTGCGCCCATGGCCTGATCGTGGTCTGCCACGGCGGTAGTGGTGGCACCTGCGCGAGCCGTTCGTCGAGGGACTCCCCTGTCACGCCGACCGTGCTCACGTCGAGGACGTCGCGCATCTCGCTGAGCAGCATCGGCACGCCGCCTGCGCGGTGGAAGTCCTCCATGTATCCGGTGCCCGACGGCTTGAGGTCGACCAGCAGGGGCGTGTCACGAGCGGCCGCATCGAACTCGGCGAGGGCGATGTCGAGACCCGCCCGCCGGGCGACCGCCAGCAGGTGGACGATCGCGTTGGTCGATCCGCCGATCGCGGCGAGGACGCGCAGCGCGTTGAGCATCGCCGGACGGGTCACGATGTCGCGGGCCAGGATCGGCCGCTTGGCCAACGCCACCGCCTCACGCCCCGTGGCCACGGCGTGCCGCAGCCGTTCGCCGGTCGGCGACGGCGGCGAGGCACCGCCGGGCAGCATCATGCCGAGCGTCTCGGTCATGACCGCCATCGTCGACGCCGTGCCCATCACCATGCAGGTGCCGGAGGTCGTGGCGAGAGCTCCCTGGGCGGTCTCGATCTGACCCTGGTCGAGCTCGCCCGCACGATGCCTCGACCAGATGCGGCGACAGTCGGTGCAGGCGCCGACTCGCTCGCCCTCCCAGCTGTTGGTCAGCATTGCGCCCGTCACGGCGAGGATGACTGGCACGTCGCTCGAGACGGCTGCCATGAGCTGCGCCGGCACGGTCTTGTCGCAGCCGCCGATCAGGACAGCGGCGTCCATGGGCTGCGACCGGATGAGCTCCTCGGTCTCCATGGCCATCAGGTTGCGGTAGAGCATCGACGTCGGGGTCAGCAACGTCTCGCCCAGACTCATGGTCGGAAAGACCATGGGCAGGCCGCCGGCCTCCAGCACGCCCCGCTTGACGTGCTCGACCAAGGCCGGCACGCCCCGGTGGCAAGGGTTGAAGTCGGAGCTGGTGTCGGCGATCCCGATGATCGGACGGTCGAGGTCGTTGTTGTCGAAGCCGGCACCGGACAAGAACACGCCCCGCAGGAAGCGACTGAAACCCACGTCACCGTAGGACGTCGTCTCCTTGGGCGTCGGTCCCGCAGGATCGGTCATGACCGGTACAGCTCCTGCGCGATGTGCGCCCCGATGGGCAGACAGGCGGTGGCTGCCGGCGACGGCGCGTTCAGCACGTGCAAGGTCGGTCCCGAGCGCTTGAACATGAAGTCGTCGACGAGGCTGCCATCGCGGGCGACGGCTTGGGCGCGGACGCCTGCCATCGACTTGCGCACGTCGGCCACCTGCAACGGCGGCAACATCTCCTGCGCTGCCTTGACCAGCGCTCGTCCCGCCAGCGACCGTGCCATCTCCTGGGCGCCGATCCTGCCGTAGCGGCGAGCGAGCCTCCAGGATCCGCGGTACGTGAGCGAGTCCCAGAGGTCACGCGGCGAGATCGCCGACCAGGTGTAGCCCTCACGGGCCAGCGCGGGCACCGCGTTGGGCCCGATGTGGACGACCCCGTCGATGCCACGCGTCAGGTGTACCCCGAGGAACGGCAGATCGGGATCGGGGACGGGATAGACCAGGCCTTTCACGAGCCAGGCCCGGTCGGGCAACAGCTCGCTGTACTCACCTCGGAAAGGCAGGATCCGCACGCCCGGATCGATCCCGGAGGCACGCGCGATGCGATCGGCGTGGAGGCCGCCGCACACCGCGACGCGCTCGGCCTCGACGTCACCGGCGGACGTATGGACGACGGCACCCGAGCCAGCCGTCGTCACGGAGGAGACGGCGACTCCCAGACGGATCTCGCCGCCCCGGTTCCGCACGTCGCGGGCCAACGACGCCGCGACGTCCCGGTAGTTGACCCGCCCGGTCGAGTCGACGACCAGCGCCGCCCTGACCCGGATCTCGGGCTCACGCTCCTCGATCTCCCCCGGTTCGGCCATGCGCACCGGGACGCCGTTCTCACGTCCGATCCCGAGCAACCGGTCGAGCTGCGCGAGCTCTCGATCCGACGACGCCACGACAAGCTTGCCCGGGACGTCGTAGGTGATGCCGTTCGCCTCGCAGTACTGCTTCATCTGCTCCGCGCCGGTGACGGCCAGGCGGGCCTTGAGGCTGCCCGGCTTGTAGTACAGACCGGAGTGGATGACGCCGGAGTTGTGCCCGGTCTGGTGGGCGGCGACCTGCGTCTCCTTCTCCAGGACCACGACCGGCTGGTCGGGCCTGAGGTCCTGGAGCGCGCGGGCCACGGCCAGGCCCACGATGCCGCCGCCGACGACGATGGTGGGTGCCATCAGAAGAGGTCCCACCAGGAATCGCGCTCACGCGCCCGTTCGGCCGTCTCCTCGAGCACGATCTCCCCACCACGCAGCACGTACACGCGGTCGACGATGCTCGTGACCGCCTTGACGTTCTGCTCCACGATCAGCACACTCATCTGCCGCTCACGCGCCAGGTCGCGGATGATCCCGAAGGTCGTCTCGACCACAGCCGGCGAGATGCCGAGCGATGGCTCGTCGAGCAGCATCAGCTTGGGATGGGCCATCAACGCGATGCCCAGCGACAGCTGTCGCTGCTGGCCGCCGGAGAACCGTCCGGCGATCTCGCTGCGACGATCCGCCAGGATCGGGAACACCTCGAACACCTCCTCCAGTCGTTGGTGGATCTCGGCCCGATCGCTGATGCCGGACGCACCGAGCTCCAGGTTCTGGTTGACGGTGAGGTCGCGGAAGATCGGTGTGGTGGCGGGCGTGAACGACATCCCGCGTCGCACCATCTGCACACTCGTCGCCTTGCGGACAGGCTCGTCCTCGAACACGATCTCCCCCGACGTCAGGGGCACGGCGCGGAACAACGTCTTGAGCAGCGTGGTCTTGCCGGCGCCGTTGTGCCCGAGGACACCGACGACCTCGCCGGACGCCACACGGATGCTCACGTCGGACAGGACCCGCTGCTTGCCGTAGCCGGCTGTGAGCCCGGTCGCGGTCAAGATCGTCCCCGTGTCGTTGCTGGTCGGCATCGTTGTAGACATCTCTCTCACGTCCCGAAGTAGAGTTCGGCCAGTTCACGGCGGTTCATCAGCTCGTCCACGGTGCCCTCGGCGATCACGGTGCCCTGGTCGAGGAACACGGCGCGGTCGGCGAGCCGCTGCACAAAGTGCACGCTGTGCTCCACGAGGCACACCGTGTGCCCGAGGGCTCTCAGCCGGCCGATGCCGGCGATGACCTTCTCGACGCTCGCCGGGTCGACGCCGCTGGTGGGCTCGTCGAGCAGGAGCACGTCGCAGCCGGTGGCCAGCAGTCGTGCGATCGCCACGAGCTTCTGGTCGCCGTACGACAGGTCGCTCACCAGCACGTCGGCCTGGGACGCGATGCCGAGCAGTGCCAGGCAGTCGAGCGCCTTGGCCCGGACCTCCTGCTCGACCCTGCGGGTCCTGAGCGGCCGCAGGATCAGCTGGCTGACCCGCTCGCCGGGTTGGTCCGGCACGCCCATCGCCACGTTGTCGAGCGCCGACAGCCGCTGGCACACCCGCACGTCCTGGAACGAACGGGCCAAGCCTCGCCGAGCCATCTTGTACGGCGCCTCACCGGTGACGTCTTCACCGCGCAGCCTCACGGTGCCGGTGTCGGCCTCGATGCTTCCGCAGATCATGTTGAAGATCGTCGTCTTGCCGGCGCCGTTCGGACCGATCAATGCCGTGACCTTGCCCTGCTCGAGCGTGAAGGTGGCCCCGTTGACGGCCTTGAGCCCGCCGAAGCTCTTCTGCAGGTCGTGCACCTCGACGATGGGCATACCCAAGGCGGCCGAGGTGTCGGCGCCGTCATCGCGGTGCGAGAGACGCTCGAGCGCCTCCGCTTCCGTCGGGACCTCGGCCTCCGGACGACGCCCGCGCCGCCTGCGGATCAGGCCCTTGCCCTCGGGGATGAGCCCTTGCGGACGGATCCTCATCATCAGCACCAGCGCGGCACCGTAGATGACAGCCTGCCACGGGATGGCCCCGTCACCGAACCACTTGCGCAGCATCGGCTCGAGCAGACCCAGGATGATGGCGCCGACGACGGTGCCCGTCAGGTTGCCGATGCCACCCAGGACGACGACCGACACGATCAGGATCGAGAAGGTCAACGTGTAGTTGCTAGGGACGACCGAGCCGTAGTAGAACGCGGCGAGCGCGCCCACCCCACCGGCTATCGCGGCACTGATGCTGAAGGCCAGCAGCTCCGGGACGACCGGGTTCTTGCCGACGCTGGCGACGGCCGTGTCGTGCTCCCGCAGCCCCTTGAGCAGCCGCCCGAACGGCGACTCGCCGAGTCCCCAGCAGATAGCGATCGAGACGACCGCGGCGACCAGGAAGACCCAGAAGACCTCCTCTGGCAGGAACAGCACCTTGTCGCCGATGGTCATGGACGGGATGCCCGACAACCCGAACGGGCCGCCTGTGACGTTCTTGAGCACACCCATCAGCTGGTTGGCCACCAGCTGGAAGGCCAGTGTCAGCAGGATCAGGTACTCGCCACGCACGAGCCGCACGGCCGGCAGCGAGATGAGGAGCGCCGCCAGGAAGGCGACGACGATCGCGACGACCAAGGCCCAGACCCAGCTCCAGCCGGCACCGGTCTGCAGACCGGATGTCGCCACGCCTCCGAGCTCCTCCTTCGTCGGGAGCGTGAGGCGGGCGGCCGTGAAGCCGCCGATGCCGAAGAAGATCGCGTGCGCCATCGACACCCGGCCGGCATACCCCAGCAGCAGGTTCAGCGACACCGCCAAGGTCATCAGGATCAAGATGGTGATCCCGATATCTGCGTAGTAGCTCATCAGACGGCCGCCTTGCCGAGTAGACCCTGTGGGCGGACCAGCAGGATGAGGAACATGACACCGAAGACCACGACCGGGCCGTAGTCGACCTGGAGCCACAGTGCGCTCCAGCTGCTGAGCAGGCCCAGCGCGAGTCCGCCGAGGGCAGCACCCCACAGTGAGCCGATGCCGCCGAGAAACGCCGCGATGAAGCCGATCAACGTCGGCTGCAGACCCATGTTGGGTGTCGCGACGCCCTTCGACGTCTGGATGAGACTCGCGACGGCCACGAGTGCCGATCCGATCACGAACACCACCGTGAAGACGCGCTTGCTGTCGATGCCGACGGCCTCGGCCATGACGGGGTTGGTGCGCATCGCCGTGATGGAGCGACCGAAGCGGGTCTTGACGATGAACGTCGTGACTGCCGCGATCAGCAGCCAGATCAGCACCGTGCCGATGACGTCGACCCGTGTGATCGTGACCGGCCCGAGCTCGTAGATGGGGTTGCCGGGACGCTCCAGCGTTCTGTTGTCAGGACCGAATGCCAGCTGGAGCAGGTTGGGGAACGCGACGCTGATGCCGAGCGACACGAGGAAGATCGACAACAGCGTCGCGTCCTTGTTGCGCATCGGGCGGTAGAAGACCAGCTCGATCATCACGCCGAAGGCAAGCCCCACGACCAGACCGACCACCAGGGCGAGAGCGAACCCGAGCCCGAGACTCGAGGACGCCCACACCGCCCCGTAGGCCGCCGCGGCGAACGACACCGCATGAGCCAGGTGGAAGATCTTGGTCGTGGCGTAGATGATTCCGAAGCTCACACCGAGGAGTGCATAGGAAGAACCCACGACGACGCCGGAAACGGTGAGCTGGGCCAGGAGGTTCAGGTCCATGTCGGCCTTCCAAGTGCACTCATCAGGATCAGACCAGCGCCGTCGCAGGGTCGGCGGTCGAGGAGACCTTGACGATGTCGGCGACCTTCTCAGGCTTGCCACCCACAACCTTGAACACACCCATCGGCTTGGAGATCGTGTGGTCCTCCGGGTTGAAGGTCACCTCGCCCGCCGTCTGCGCGTCGCCACCGTAGAGCGACTTGAACACCGGGTTGTCGATCAGCGCCTTCTGCAGCGCATCGGTGTCGGTCGGGTCGCCGCCTGCGGCGATGACACGACGCACGAGCTCCCAGTAGAAGAAGACCTGCTCGTAGTAGTTGGCCCCGTAGTACTCCGGGGGCTCGCCGTACGCGGCTTGATGGCCCTCGACGAAGATCTTGTTCCACGGGTTCTCGTTGTCGGGACTGTAGAAGTCCGTCGCGAAGTTGAACGTGTCGAACGCGGCGCCAGCGATCTTGGCCCCCTGCTCGGTGAACTCGATGCCCATGACGGGCACCTCGATCTTGGCCTCGCGGATCGCCTTGACCAGGTAGCCCACGTCATCGCCGTAGGTGAACGTCAAGATGGCGTCGGGCGCGGCGGCCTTGACCCGTGCCACCAGCGAGCTGAAGTCGGTCAGGCCCACGTCGTGCTGCTCGTTGGCGACGACGGTTCCGCCGGTCAGCTTCTTCCAGGCCTCGGGCCCGATGGTCTTGGCACCCGCCACACCGTTCTCTTGCGTGCCAATGATGGCCAGCTTCTTGGCGTCGGGGTAGGTCTTGGCGATCCAGGCGAGCCCGCCCGGTGCGGGGTCGTCTCCGAAGATCATGCGGGTCTGCCAGAGGTACTCCTTGCCGGCCTGGCCGGGGCTGGAGCCACCACCGTTGAACGACAGCAGCTTGTTCTGGGCGATGAGCGGGACGATGGCCTCGCTCGGCGCGCCGAAGGACGTCTGCAGGACGCGGATCTTGTCCTGCGTGACCAGCTGACGCACCCCGCTGAGCGCGGCAGGCACATCGCCGCTCTTGTGGTCGGCGATGCTGATGTCGTAGTTGAACCCCTTGGCGGCCTTGATCTGCGACGCAGCGAGCTTGGCGCCGTTGCCCATGACCTTGCCGTAGAACGACCCCTGACCGGTGACGGCGAGCATCATGCCGGCCGCGAGTTTCACGTCGACGCCACCCTCCTTGCCACCGGGACCGAAGATCGCGTTGAGGCCGTCGGCCTGAGCGGAGTTGACGCCGGCGGTCGACACGGACGAACCCTTGTCGCTCCCGCCTCCGCCGCACGCGGCGAGAGCCGCCGCTCCACCGATGGCCGCCGCGCCGAACAGCACGCTGCGGCGGCTGACATCGACGGACGGGAAGCTGAATGTCTGGCTCGGGGTGTCTTTCCTGCGAATTTTCATGCGGTGCTCCTTAAAGGACGTGCGGACGTTCGATCCTGGATGGGTGGGGTGGTGCTGTGAGTCGTCAGGCGACTCCGCCGTCGACGACGAGGATCTGACCCGTCATGTACGACGACGCATCGGAGGCCAGGTAGAGCACTCCGCTGGCGATCTCGTCAGGTGAGCCCTGCCGCCCGAGCGGAACGACCTGCCTGACGGCTTCCTCCTGCGATTCCCGTCCCCCCATGAACTCGATCGCAGGCTGGTTGAACGGGGTGTCGATCCACCCCGGACAAATCGTGTTGACGCGGATGCCGTTGGGAGCGAGCTCCGCGGCGAGCGCCTTGTTGAACCCGACGATGGCGCCCTTGGACGCCGAGTAGCCGGTCAGGCCCGGCCCGCCCTTGATGGCGGCGAGCGAGGCGGTGAAGACGATCGAACCGCCCGCGGCTTCGAGGTGCGGCACCAGGTGCTTGGCCCCGAGGAAGCAGTGTCGGGGGTTGACGCTGAACAGGGCGTCCCAGTCGGCGACGTCGAACGTCGTGACCTGACCCGACCTCTGGAGGCCGGCGTTGAAGAAACCGACGTCGAGCCCGCCGAGGGACTCGGCGGCGGTGCCGACGAGGTTCCTGATGTCGTCCTCGCTTGTGACGTCGGTGCGCACGAACTGTGCGGTGCCGCCGACGGCCTCGATCTGTTCGATGGTCTCGGCGACGCCGGACTCGTCGATGTCGCCGATCACCAGGCTCGCACCGTGCTGCGCCAGCAGAACCGCGCTGGAGCGACCGATGTTGGCAGCACCGCCGGTCATCACCACCCGTTTGCCGGTCAGCTGTCGAAGATCGGACATGTGGTCGGTCACCCTTCGGCGGCCGCAGCGCCGGCGCTGGCGATCTCGTGGTCCTGGTCGGGGCTGCCGCCGGCGACGCCGACGGCACCGACGACCTCGCCGCCGACGACGATCGGAACGCCGCCTCCGAAGGTGACGAGTGCGCGGCCAGCCGCGAGGTGGACGGTCTCGAGACCGTACAAGGGCGCGCCGGGCTGAACCAGGTCGTGCAGGCCCTGGGTGGGCGCGTTCATCGACCGCGAGGTGTAGGCCTTCGCCTGCGAGATGGCGACGCTGGCAAGCAGCGCGCCGTCTTGGCGTGCGAACGCGACGAGCTCGCGTCCACCGTCGAGAACCGCGATCGAGGACGGCGACGAGATCTCACGGGCCTTGTCGAGGGCTGCGGCCAGGATCTTGTCGGCCAGTTCGAGGGACAGGTGCGTCACGATGATTTCTCCTCTATATACGGTTGGTGCTGCATCAGGGTGCGGCTGGATGGGATGAGGGTCAGACGAGGGTGAGAGCGACGGGGCGGACGGGCGAACCCGTGACTCCCTGCAGCTTCATGGGCAGGCAGACGAACAGGAACTCCGTCGCACCCGCGGCAGCAAGCTGCTCGAGCTGGGTGTTCTCGACGATGTAGATGCCCGCCTCGACGATCAGGATCGTGTGACAGGGCAGCGACCCGAGCTCAGGATCGGCATGGTCGGGCAGGTCGAAGGCCACGTTGTCGGCGCCGCACAGGAACGGCTCGCGGGCTGCGAGCCAGCGAGCGCCCTCGGGACTGACGCCCGCGCCGGCGAGGTAGGTGTCGGCGTCCTCGTACCGTGCCCCGTTGCCCGTGCGGACGAACACGCAGTCCCCCCTGCGCAGCTCGACGCCGTGGTCGGCGACCGCGGTCTCGAGGTCCTCGGCCGTGATCAGGTAGCCGGGGGGCAGGCAGTCGACGCCGTGCGAGCGGGCGACGTCGATCAGCACACCGCGTCGCAGGATCGGCGGGATCGTCTCGGCGCCGAGCTCGGTGAAGCCACGCGGCGTCTGCACGGCGGGGGTGACCTGGACTCCGCCGAACATCTGCATCTCGATGGCCTGGTGGCACAGGGCGTCGATGTGCGTGCCCGAGTGCTCCTGCATCGTGAGGGTGCCCGAAGCGCTCGTGCGGCTGATGCCGTCCACCACTTCGTGGTGGCGGTGCAGGGTGTAGACGAATCCCGGCCAGTGAGCGGGGAAGATCGGTGCGCCGACGTAACGGTCGTGCTCGAGCTCGAAGACCCGGGCACCGTCGAGGGCCATCGTGAGGGTGTCGATCGACGTGCTCACGAGACCGTCCCGTTGTTCAGCTCGAGTGCTCGACCGCCCTTGGCCCACTGCCCGTCGCCGTACTCGGAGATCAGGATCTGGATGCGATCGGTGGGTGAGCCGAGCACGCGCTCGACGGTTCGGGTCAGCTCCTCGACGAGCTGGGCCTTGGTCGCCGAAGGACGGCCCTCCAGTAGGTGGAGCTGCAGGATCGGCATGCTCGGGACTCCCTTGAGTGAGACGTGCAACACATTTTGTGTTTCGCCATACTAAACAGAGACCGCCTGATGAAACAATAGTCCGATCGAGGCAATTGGACGTCAGTTGTGATCTGCTGCCGTCACAGGAGATGTTCATCAGCGCATCGCCAGCGCATTGGCCGGGGTCGAGACGCCACCCGGGACGTGCAGCGGGGCCGACGTCACGAGGCACTTACGTCGCCCGTCAGAGCGACAGGCTGCCGCCAGGTCGTGCAGGTCCCACAGCTCCCCCATGGCCAGTCCCAGCAGCCCGATCAGCTCCTGGTGCATGAGTCCGCCGTCGTGCCTGGACGAGAACTCCGACGACGCCATCGGAGGGATCACCTCGAACGCGAACGTGTCCGAGGCCACCAGGGAGACACGATGGTCCCAGAGCCACTCGATCGTCGACCGGGCCTGCGCGACGCCGGTGTAGCGCCCGGCCGTGCGACAGCGGGCCCGGTCCGCATCGTCCAGCTCGTCCAGGTACCAGTGCGCCCATCCTGTGTGCAGCACGACGATGTCACCGACCTCGGGCCGCAGGCCGTGATGGACCAGCACCTCCTCGAGCTGGTCGGCGGTGATGACCGCTCCCTCTTCGTGCCACGCGCTGTCGCCGCCGGCGAGCACCTCCTGCGCGTCGAGCACCAGGCCTCGGCCCACGATGCCTCGCTCCGCCCAGCCCTGTGTCCCGAGGCGGGTGTTGTCAGACCCGACCTCCGTCGCAGGCACCCCGTTGTAGAAGCCATGGCGCTCGTGCCTGCGATGCCGCAGACCGTCGATCTGCGAGCTGCTCTGCGGGTTGAAGCGGTCGAGCACGTCGTCGAGATGTTCGCTGTGACGGCTCGACAGGGTCATGGTGGCGGCTGGCCTCGTGCCGAGCATCGGCGGTTCGAAGGCGTCGATCGGGTAGTTGAGCGAGTAGCACTCGCCGTCGACGACGCTCGCGACTCCGCGCATCAGCTGCTCGGGCCCGAGCAGGCCGATCGTCCCGACGTCGCCGGTGACACCATCACCGAACAGACCCCATGTGGAGCCCGGAGGAGCGTCGGTACGGGCCATCAGGTCCGCGTAGTCCGGCAGGTCAGACGCCACCGGGACCACCCCAGACCAGGTCTCGTCCGAGGGACTCGATCGTCGTCCGGCCGCACAGCCTCATCGCCGTCTCGAGCTCGACACGGAAGCTGTCGAGCACCTCCTCCACGCCCTCACGCCCGCCCGTCGCCAGGCCCCACAGAGGCGGCCGACCGAGGAATACGCCGTCTGCCCCAAGGGCGAGAGCGCGCAGCACGTCGGTGCCGTTCGAGACTCCGCCATCGGCGTACACCTCGGCGCTGCCGTCGAGCGACGCCACGACTTCCGGGAGCACTGCCGCAGCGGGCACCGCACCGTCGAGCTGACGTCCGCCGTGGTTCGAGACCCAGATCGCGCTGGCACCAGCCTCGACGCACCGCTGCGCCGTGTCGCCTCGCAGGACGCCCTTGACGACGACGGGCAGGCCGGTGAGCTCGTGCATCCAGCCGATGTCGGCCAGGGTCAGGTCAGCGGTCTGCTCGAGAGCCTTCGGGTCGCTGACCGGTCCGGAGTTGATCTCCATGACAGACCGGTCGACCAGACCCTGGTCGCGATTGCGTCGCCGCCGCCCCAGCACCGGCGCGTCGACCGTCAGCACGACGGCACGGGCACCACAGTCGGCGGCACGTCGCACCATCGCGTCCGTCACGGTCCGATCCTGGAAGATGTACGACTGGTACCACCACGGCCCGCAGTGCTCGGCGATGTCCTCGAGCCGCAGCGAGGTGCGGGCCGACAGCACCAACAGGTCGCCTGCGGTCGCAGCAGCTTGCGCCGTGGCCACCTCGCCGTCCGGATGGGCGACCCCGTGAAAACCCGTGGGCGCGACGCCCACGGGCGTCGCGACCCGGGTGCCGAGCAACGTCGTGGAGGTCGACACCGTGGTCACGTCGACGAGGTGGTCCGGCCGCAGGACGACGTCGCCCCAGGCACGCACGTTCTCGCGCAGCGTCCACTCCGTGCCGGACCCGCCGTCGAGCCAGTCGAAGACCCCGCGCGGGAGTACCTCGGCCGCCGCAGCAGTCACCTGCGCCAACCACTCGCTCATCGGCTGCTCGCAGCGTCGAAGGCGGCACGGGTGGCCTCGTCGGGGGGGAAGGTGCCGTCGAGCGGCGCCCCGTCACGGATGCGGCCGAGCACGAAGGTCTCCAGGGCCAGCGTGCGCTCGGCTGTCTCGAGCACCTCGATCGCCAGTCCACGCGGCACCACCGTCAGTCCGTCGTCGTCGCCCACGACGAGGTCGCCGGGCAGCACGAGCACCTCACCGATGCCGATTGGCACGTCCCAGTCGACCGCGATGTGCTTGGCGTGGTGGGGAGCAGATGACGTCGACCGCGAGAAGACGGGCAGTCCTAGCTCGCGGAGCCCGTCGGCGTCGCGCACGCTGCCGTCAACGACGTAGCCGGCCGCCCCTCTGCGCTCCAGCCGAGACAGGTAGATCTCGCCCCCGACAGCGGCCGACGTGATCCCGCGACCGTCGACCACGAGCACCTGGTCGGGACCACAGGCCTCGATCGCGGCTCGCTGCGGATAATCCGGTGCAGTGACGACAGAGGGGATGCTGACGTCCTCGCGAGCCGGCGCACACCGCAGGGTGACGGCCGTGCCGACCATACGGGTGTCGGGCACGAGCGCCCCGAGGCTGTCGGGCGCCACCGAGCGGTAGCCCTTCTGGTGCAGTACGGACGCGACCACGGCGGCCGGCACCTGGCGGTAGCGCTGGATGATCTCGGAGGAGATGTCGCCCGTCACGGTCAGGCCCGTCCTGCCGGAGCGGGATCGGCTGCGACGGCGAGACCCGATCGCATCGATGCGATGAGCCCGTCGGCGCAGCGCAGCGCCATGGCCCCGATCGTCGAGGTCGGGTTGACAGCTCCGCCGGTGGTCATCGAGCTGCCGTCGCAGATCACCAGACCGGGGACGTTCCAGGCGCGGTGCCACGAGTCGACGACGGACGACTCCGGCCGCGCGCCCATGCGGGCCGTGCCCATCAGGTGCCAGCCCGGCGGGTTGTATCGGTCGTCGACCGGTTGCACATCGATGCTGCGAGCCCCACTGGCCGTCGCGAACTCTTGGAGTCGCTGGGTGCCGAACTCCAGCAGGGTCCGGTCGTTCTCGTGCAGGCGGTAGTGCCGACGTGCAGCCGGGATGCCGGAGGAGTCGACGACGTCGGGGTCGAGAGTGATCCGGTTGTCGGACTGGGGCAGGTCCTCGATCTGCAGGGCCGCGAACACGTTGTGGTCGAACGCCCGGGCGAACTCGGCGTGGTGCGCCTGGCCCCACGCGACGGGCGCGATCCCGGTCGTACCGCCCAACGACACCGCGGCGGGGCCGAAGCCGGCGCCGAAGGTCAAGGTCATGCCGTTGACGGCACCCCGCATCGCGTCGGTGGCATGGAACTCGTGCGAGAACGTCGAGGCGCCCCACGGGCCCATGAAGTGCCCGGTCGGCTGGTCGTACCAGATGTCGGCGAGCACGTAGCCGTGCAACATCAGGTTGCGCCCCACCTGATCGTGCTCGTTCGCAAGGCCATGGGGCGCCTGGGCGTTGGCCGAGTTCAGCAGGATGCGAGGCGTGCCGATGCCGTTGGCTGCCAGCACGACGAGCGGCGCGTCGACGCGGTGCATGGCGCGGGTGGCGCGGTCCACGTACTCGACCCCTGAGGCCTTGCCCGTGTGGTCGGTGCAGATCCGCACGACGCGGGCGCCGACGCGCAGGTCGAGCCCGGCCCGCAGCGCCGGCTTGATGTAGGCCTCGGTCGCGGTGCCCAGTGAGCCACGCGGACATCCGGGCGTGCACATGCCGCAGTTGTTGCAGGCCTGCCTGCCGCGGTACGGCACCGAGGCGATCGCGTTGTCGGCCGGCCACCAGTGCCAGCCGAGCCGGTCGAGGCCGTCCGCGATGATGCGGGCGTACGGACCGTGCCGCAGCGGCGGAGTGGGACGCGGCTCGCGCGGCGGGTGGCTCGGGTCACCGGCCAGACCGGACACGCCGAAGCGCCGGTCGTTCTCCTCGTAGTACGGCACGAGGTCCTCATGGCTGATCGGCCAGTCCTCGGAGTTCGCGAGTCCGTGCTCGGTGCCCTTGCGGAACTCCGCCGGTTTCATCCGGTGCCAGAATCCCCCGTAGTGATTGGTGCTGCCACCCACGGCGTTGAACAGGAAGGGGTTGAAGCCGTCGCCCGTGACCGGGTAGTCCTCGTCGAGGCCTCGCACGTTGGGGTCGAAGGCCCACTCGCGCGTCAACGAGAACTCCCAGTCCGTGCGCAGTTGCGCGTGGTCGAGCGGGTCGATGTGCGGACCCTGCTCGAGCATCACCACCCGCACACCCGACTCCAGGAGCCGCGACGCGATGGCACCGCCACCGACGCCTGCTCCGATGACGACGACTTCTGCCTGCTCAACGGCGGACACGGACGACCTCCTCGGTCGGGATGAAGGTTCCCCGCGGTTCGGTGGGGACGGGGGCGTCCTCGTGCAGCTCGTAGCCGAAGGGCTGGGGCGCACCGTGATACGCCGAGCCCTGCAGCTGCATGAGCCCGGTGACGACGGGCGACCCGTAGTAGGCCTGGTAGACCCACGTGCGCAGCACCGCGAAGCGCTCGGGCCGGTTCAGCTCGAGGTCGGTCAACGTGGCCACCGAGACCTCGGTGAGCGCCCCGAGGATGCCCTCCAGCTCGGCCGCCTCTGCGGGACTGACCCGCTCGGACACGAAGAGGGCAGCGATGTCACCGGCCGGGGGCATGGTGTCGGATCTCGGGATGAGGACGTCGCCCGCCTCGGCCAGGCTGCTCCTGACGGCCGCGGGCAGGCCGCAGTTGTAGAAGCCCGGTCGGGACGGGTGCCTCATGGTGATGTCCGTCACGTGACCCTCCTCACACATAGTTTGTCCGGCCAATTGTGCCGTTGATCGACCATTTGTCA
Organism: Aeromicrobium sp.; assembly: GCA_025965435.1. Classification (GTDB taxonomy): domain Bacteria; phylum Actinomycetota; class Actinomycetes; order Propionibacteriales; family Nocardioidaceae; genus Aeromicrobium. The sequence continues at coordinate 9,302 of JAOPWZ010000022.1, read as the reverse complement.
ATGGTGTTCCTCATTCAGGCGTGATGTACCCCCTAGATTTATGCGGCCATTTGTGGCTAAGTTCTGGTACAGACCCCACAGGAGGATGCATGGCGACAGAGGAAGAACTGGCCGAGGTCCGTCCGAGGCTGCTCGGGATGATCGACGAGAGCCGTATCGTGACGACCCGTGTCGCGCGACCGTCACCCGAGGTCGTGGCCGGGTTCCACTCGATCACCGACCTGTGCTCGACGGTCTCCGACGCCCTCGACGAGCTGGGAGTTGGCGGTGCCATCCCCGCCAGCCGGTTCAGCCCGGTCGTCTCCGGGGGCCGGGTCTGCGGACCGGCCATCACCCTGCGCTACGCCCCCGTCGGCGGCTCCCCCGGTGCGCACTACGGCCGCAAGGAGCGCGCACTGCTAGCCGATCGCGACCTGTACGGTGTCGGGCAGGCTGGCGACGTCGCGGTCTTCCAGGGCGGGTCACCCGACGTGTCCGTCATGGGCGGCCTGTCGGCCACTTGGGCCAAGGGGGCCGGCATCGCTGCGTGCATTGTCGACGGCGGCGTGCGCGACGTCGGCACGATCCGCGAGCTCGAGCACCTCGTCTGGAGCGCCGGGCGCACCCCGATCACCGGCCGGCACCGTCTCGAGGCGGTCGAGATCAACGGCACCGTCACGATCGGCGATGTCCAGGTGCGTCCCGGCGACCTCATCGTCGGCGACGACACCGGGGTGTGCGTCGTCCCCCATGCCGTCATCGACGACGTCCTGGAGCGCTGCCTCGCCGGCGAGCAGGCCGAGTCGACGGTGCTGACGATGCTTCGCGACGGTCGCCCCGTCAGCGACATCGTCGCGACCCTCCCCGCCGAGCTCTGGTGATCGACGTGTGAGTCCGACTCAGGCAGGCGCGAACGACCGTTCGAAGACACCGGTCAGCACCTCCGTGGTCACCTCCAGCGGTGCGCACACGAGGACGCGTTGCTGGGCCATGGCCTTGTCGACCATTGCGGGGATCTGGTCAGGGGTCAGCCCGAACCTCTCCAACGACACGGGCCCGTCGGTCGCCGCCACCAAGTCGCGCAGCCAGTCGCCCACGGCCGTCGTGGGTGCGTCGCGTCGCCGCTGCTCGGGCAGTCCGAGCAGCTCGGCGGCACGGTCGAACCGGGCCGGCGCCGCCACATAGGTCGCGTCGAACGCCGCCGGCGCCGTCGCTATCACCGACTCCCCGTGCGGCACGAGCGGCCGGTCGACGGTGAAGCCCGACGGCCGGTAGCCCACCGCGGTCCCGGCGACCGCGTACGCATTGGCGTGAGGGATGTGGACTCCTGCGTTGCCGAGCCGTGAGCACAGCGCGGCCAGGCACATTCCCTCACGCGCCTCGAGGTCGTCGCCGTCCTCGACTGCACGTTGCAGGAAGCGCCCGGCGTACGAGACAGCCTGCTCACACCACATGCTGCTGATCGGGTTGTGACCGACGTAGACGGGACGTTGTCCCGGCGAGGTCGCCGGGGGCCGGTCCGCGCACGCCAACGAGGTCAGTGACTCCAGCGCCTGCACGACAGCGTCGTACCCGCCGGACGCCGTGACGGCAGGCGGACAGCTCAGGGAGTTGAGCGGGTCGATGATCGCGACGGCCGGGCGCATCGAGTAGTGCGAGACCGCTGCCTTGACGTGTGTCTCGGTGAGGTCGACGACGGCCAGCGCGGTGCACTCAGACCCAGTACCCGCAGTTGTCGGGATGCCCACCATCGGCGCGAGCGGACCGGGCACGGCACGCCCGGCACCGTGAGGTGCCGACACGTAGTCACGCAGAGCCCCGCCGTGCGTCGTCAGGAGGTTGATCAGCTTGCAGGTGTCGATCGAGCTGCCGCCGCCCAAGCCGATCAACCCGTCGAAGGCCAGCCCCGACACCTCGCGGACCGCGGCCTCGATCGACACGTCCGTGGGCTCGGCCTGTGACCCCGCCCAGACGTCCACCTGCAGGCCGTCCGCCAGCAAGGTGCGTCGCAGGTCGTCGAGAGCGCCCGTGGCCGCCACGTTCTCGTCGGTGACGACCAGCACCCGGGTCATGCCGAGTCGGCAGCACTCGAAGCCGGCCTCGCGCGTGGCGCCGACGCCGAACCGGAACGTCGGGCCGAACCACGGGAAGATGGTCTCGCCCGTCCGGGCCGCGAGGATGCCGTCGCGCCGTCTCAGCGACTCCCCCATCGGTGGATTCATCCAGCCGGCGTGATGGTCGGACGGAAGATGTTGCCGCGCATCACGACCGTTTCGAGCATGTCGATGTACTCGGGCACGTCATCGCCCGAGATGGGCCGCGACTCCTGTCCGGGGTAGCCGATGCGCTGCTTGATCTCGGGGATCATCAGGTACGCCCCAGCGGTCAGGACGCTGAACGCGTCGAACAACGCCGACTGCTGGTGCAACGCCTCGACGGCGCCCTGCGGGTCGTCCAGAGTGCCGACGGCCAGCGACGCGTGGAAGTCGTTGACGAGATCGGGCCGCGCCGCGAGCGCGACGTCGATCCACTGGGTGTGAACCCCCACCTGCGACGCCGACGGCATGCCCTCGGCGTCGGGGATCAGGATGTCGGCGCGCGGGCCGTACACGGCGCGCTCCTGATCGGTCAGGATCGAGCTGTCGGTGTCGGTCATACCGGGGTCTCCTGGCTGGAACGGTTCGCGATGAGGTGCTCCATCGCGCGCAGGGTGAGGGCAGTGATCGTGGCCGTCGGGTTGGCCGAGGCCGAGGTGACGAAGGCGCTGCCGTCGATGACGTACAGGTTGGGCACGTCGTGCGACTGGTGCCACTCGTCGATCACCGAGTCCTTCGGGTCGAGGCCCATGCGCGCGGTGCCCATGATGTGCCAGCCGCAGTCGCGCATGAGGGGCGTCAGGTGCACCTCTGTGGCACCGGCGGCCTCATGGGCCTCCTTGGCACGCTCGAGGTTGAAGGCCATCAGCTTGGTCGTGTTGTCGGACGATCTGTAGATGATCTTGGGCGACGGGATGCCGTCGGAGTCGGTCATCTCGCCGTCGATCGCGACCCGGTTCTCGACGTCGGGCAGGTCCTCGGCCGTGATACCCCACTCGAACGATCGGCCGACCGTCTTGCGGACGCGGCGGTGGAAGTTCTCGCCCCACGTCTCCTCCAGCGGGCTGTCGCTGTAGCCGGCGCGAAGACCGAGGGGGCCGCCGCTGGGCATGACCTGCCACTTGCCTCCACGGACGAACCCGCGGCTGGTGTCGGTCTCGTAGAACTCAAAGCTCTGGATCGCGTGACCCGAAGGGCCGAGCCAGCTCTCCAGCGGCTCGTCGTAGACCCCGGTCGCAGCGGCATACGGATGCATCATGAGCCGGCGGCCGACGAGGCCTGACGAGTTGCCGAGACCGTCGGGGTGCGCCTCCGACTTCGACAGCAGCAGCAGACGAGCGGTCCCGATGCCGTTGGCGGCCATGATGACGACGTCCGCCTTCTGGTGGCGCTCGACGCCGGTGCGGTCGATGTAGATAGCGCCGGTCGCGAGGCCCTTTGCATTCGTCGTGATCTCGCGGACGCGGGCGCCCGTGACGAGCGTCGTGCCCTGCTGGATCGCGTCGGTCCAGTGGGTGACGTCGACCGATGCCTTCGCGCCCTCAGGGCAGCCCGTGAGACAGGTGCCGCGGCGTACGCACGCCTGCATGTGCCGATACGGACGGGCCGAGATGGCCTGCGGCCCGGTCCACCAGTGCCAACCCAGCTTGTCGAGGCCCTTGGCTGCGGTCATGCCGATCTTGTTCAGCGGCATCGGCGGGTTGGGGTAGTGGTGCTCGTCGGGGTAAGCCGGGTCGCCGGCCAGGCCGGAGACGCCCATCGCGATCTCAGCCTTGCGATAGTAGGGAGCCAGGTCCTCGTAGGAGATCGGCCAGTCGTCGGCGACCCCGTCGTCGGAGAACACCTGGAAGTCCGACGGGAGCATCCGCACCCAGTGCGCGGCGTACAGGATGGTGCTGCCGCCGACGCCGTTGAACATCAGCGGGTTGACGTCGGAGTCGCTGGTGTCGATCGGGTAGTCCGAGGCTCGTGCCCGCTTGTTGGGGTTGGGGTGCCAATCCTTCTGAGCCTTGAGCTCCCACTCCGGCTTGTCGCCGGCGAACTCCGATCGCAGAGTCCAGTCGCCCTGCTCGAGGCAGACGACCTTGAAGCCGGCCTTGGACAGCTCGACGGCCGCGAATCCTCCGGACGCGCCGGCGCCGACGATCAGTACGTCGGCGACCTCGCTCTCGTCATGCTGGTGCTGGGTCATGCTTTCCTCCTGTGACGTGCGTGAGAACTGGGGGAGGCGGGGTGTCTCAGAGAGCGATCTGGACGGCCCTGCGCTCGGCGACGATGTGCCGCACGTGGTCCTCGACCAGCTGCAGGTGCGCCGGGTGGTCGAGGTATCCGTCGATCTGGTCGGCTGACACCAGCTCGCCGACGACGCCGAAGTCGAAGTTGTCGTCGCGAAGGCCGAGGTCCTGGCCGAAGCGGTACGACAACAGGCACCCGGTCTTCTCGGGCATCGTCGCGAGCTCGACCATGAAGGCGTCGATCTGCTCCTGCGTCGCCTCGGGCTTCCAGCGGAACATCGCCACATGGAGGATCGACATACCGGTCGCCTTCTCAGAACAGGAGACGCCGGGGCGCCTCGGACGTCATGTAGCGGATCTCGTCGGCGGTCAGACCCTCGTCGAGCATGCCCTCGATGAACAGCCTGAAGGCCTCGGCCGGACGCGGGTTGACCTTCTGCCCCCCGTCGGTGGCCAGGTGGCACGCCTCAACCCCGACCTCGCGGATCAGCGAGGCGATGTGGCCCATGGTCTGCGGCGGGACGATCACCTTGGTGACGAACGCGTACTGCATCTCGTTCATCGCGCCGAGCGAGGCCAGCTCGGTCATGTCCTCGGCGGTCGCGCCCACGAACATCGCGTGCGGGTGGGTCACGATGAGCCGCTCGATGCCGATCTCCTTGGCGCGACGGAACACCTGGATCGCCTCGGCGGGAGAGACGTGCCCCGAGCACAGGATCATGTCGTGCTGCTTGATCAGCTGCAGGATGTCCTCGACCTCGGGCTTGAGCTCACCGGCGTCGTCGGTGACGACGATGCCCTCGCTGGTCAGCGGCGACTCCGCCTCCAGCACGGGGACGTTGTCGGCGCCGGCCAAGAAGTGCCGGGCGCTCAGCGTCGGGAGCCACACGATGCGGCCGCCCTGCTTGGCCGACTCGAGCACCGCGTAAGGGTTGAGTCCGCCGACCGGGTAGTTGAGCGCGATGCCGCCGTAGACCGGGAAGTCCGTGAGCTCTCGGGTCGTCTCGGCCCGGGCAGCGGTGTCGGTGGAGTGGCTCTTGATGACGATGGCCTCCATGCCGGCAGCCTTGGCGTCCTGCGCAGCCTCGATCGCGGAGACCGAGCGCGGGAAGATGTCGGGCGCCGTGTGGATGTGCAGGTCGATGGCACCCTGCAGCAGCGCCCTGGACAGCTCGGCGTGATCGCTCATGCGGTGATGCCACCGTCGATCGACACGGCCTGCCCGGTCATGTACGACGCCTCGTCAGAGATGAGGAAGGCGTTCCAGCTCGCGAGCTCACCGGGCGAGGCCTGACGACCGAGGGCCACGCTGTGCTTGATGTCCTCAAGGTGCGCGTCGTTGCCCCCGCGGAACGAGATGGCCGGGTCGTTGAAGGGGGTGTCCACCCAGCCGGGGCAGACGCTGTTGGCCCGGATGTTGTCGGCGGCCAGCTCGACGGCCAGCGTGCGGGTGAACGCGATGACGGCGCCCTTGGACGCGCCGTAGGCCGACATGCCGGGAAACCCCTTGACCCCTGCGGCCGAGGCCGTCGTGACGATCGCGCCGCCACCGGCCGAGCGCAAGTGCGGCACCGCATGCTTGGAGGTCAGGAAGCACGACCTCACGTTGACGCGCAGCTGATCGTCCCAGTCGTCCTCGTCAAGGTCGGCGATGGCGCCGGAGCGCTGGATGCCCGCGACGTTGACGACCGCGTCGAGGCCGCCGAGCAGCTCGACAGCCCGGTCGACCATCGCGGCGACCGACGGGCCGTCGGCAACATCGGCCTGGAGGAAGGACGGATCGTCACCCGGATCGCGCAGATCGACGTTGACGACGGACGCACCCTGCTCGCGCAGGAGGGCGACCGTGGCGCGCCCGATCCCGGACGCCCCGCCCGTCACGATGACACGCTTTCCGCTGTTGCCCATGTCTCGGGTCTCCCTCGCACTCTGCTTTGTACGGCCAATACGTACGCCGACGCTACGGCGCAATCCAAAGCGTGTCAAGCGTCACATCTTCGTGCATGCTGAACCCGACAGAAGCGCGCTGATGATGAGCCACAGCCGTCGGAACCGCATCTTTCCAGCATGCATCTCTCGCTTTCACCCCCTCTCCTCGTTACTATGGCCGTACAAATGAGCGTCCAACCGGCCGCCGCAGAGCCACAAGGAGCAGGCCCCCATGGGAGCACCCGAAGTCGCCAAAGCTGTCGCGGACGAGCTCGCCCGAGCCGGCAGCACCGTCATGTTCGGCGTGCCGGGAGGCGGCAACAATCTCGAGATCGTCGGGGCGGCGGAGGCCGCCGGCATCCGGTTCATCCTGGCCCACACCGAGACGGCAGCCACCATCATGGCCGCCACCTACGGCGACCTCACCGGACGTCCGACGGCGAGCGTGGTCACCCGCGGGCCGGGCGCGACGAGCGCGGTCAACGGTGTCGCACAGGCCCTGCTCGACCGCCAGCAGCTCATCATGATCACCGATACCGTCAGCGAGCGCGATGCCGCGCGCATCTCCCACCAACGCCTCGACCAGCGTCAGCTGTTCACGGCCGTGACGAAGGCCGGTGGCACCGTCGGCTCCGGCGACGCAGCGACGACCGTCGCCGACGCCATCGGCCTGGCAGCGGCGAGCCCCGCCGGCCCCGTGCACCTCGACTTCGACCCGACCGCACCGTCGTCGCTGGGCACCCCCGCGCGTCCAGCGTGCGTCGGCCCGTCCGACACAGCACCGGTCGACGCTGCACCGGTCCAGCTCGACGAGCTGCTGGCCGCCGCCGAGCGGCCCGTCGTCATCGTCGGGGTGGCTGCACGAGGGATTGCCGACCAGGTGCGGCAGCTGCTCGACGGGACCAACATCCCCGCCCTCTGCACCTACCGCGCCAAAGGTGTCGTGCCCGAGTCGTGGCCCAGCTTCGCCGGCCTGATGACGGGGGCGACGACAGAGGCTGCCGTGCTCCACGCCGCCGACCTCATCGTCGCGATCGGGCTCGACACCATCGAGCTCATCCCCAACGCTTGGCCCTACACCGCACCGCTGGTCTGTCTGAGTGAGTGGGCAGAGGACAGCCCGTACTACGTCCCGGCCGTCGAGGTCGTCGGCCCGCTGACCGACTCGGTCAAGCGGCTCGAGGGCAGCCTCCGCGACACCTGGCCCGCCGACTTTGCCATGACAACGCGCGCTGTGGAACGCGACAGGCTGCTCGCAGGCCCCCCGGCCGTCCGCGGCCTCACTCCGCAGGAGGTCGTGCTGCGCACCCGTGCGGCCGCCCCCGCCTCGGCGGTCGCCACGGTCGACGCCGGAGCACACATGCTGGTCGCGATGCCGCTCTGGGACACCGACCTGGTCGACGGCGCCCTGATCTCCAGCGGCTTGGCGACGATGGGCTTCTCCGTCCCGGCCGCGATCGCCGCCTCGCTGGCCAACCCCGGTCGGCGCATCGTCGCGTTCGTCGGCGACGGCGGGCTCGGCATGTGCCTGGCCGAGCTCGAGACCATCTCGCGCCACCGGCTGCCGATCACCGTCGTCGTCTTCAACGACAGCGCGCTGAGCCTCATCGCGATCAAGGCCAGGCCCGAGGGCCACGGCATGCCCAACGCGATCACGTACGGCGACGTCGACTTCGCCGCGGTCGGCACCGCTATGCAGGTCCCTTCACGCAAGGTCGACACCCCCGACGGCCTCACGGCGGCACTCGAGGAGATGTGGGCCACGGACGGCCCGTCACTGGTCGACGTGCTGGTCGATCCGGCCGGGTACCCCCACGTCATGGACGCCATCCGGGGACCGCGCGACGGACGGTGACAGCGGTGACGTCGCTTGTCATGTGCGGCCACATCAAGGATGATCCGACCAGCACGGAGTCAGGTCGACCCGTGAGCACACGAACGGACGGGGATCACCACCATGGCCATGCGGGCTGAGTCGAGCTATCGCCTGGTGGCCCGCGAGTTGCGCGCGCAGATCCTGCAGGGCGTCTTCAGCGACGGTCAGCGCCTCCCCACCGAGGCCGAGCTCTCGGCCGACTACGCCGTGAGCCGCCAGACCATCCGCCGCGCGTTCCAGGACCTGGTGTCCGAGGGCATGGTCTACCGCATCCCCGGTCGCGGCACGTTCGCCCAGCCGGCGAGCGACGGCTACATCCGACAGGTGGGGTCGGTCGACGACCTCATGGGACTGTCCGACGACACCGGCATGGAGATCCTCGAGCCCCTGGCCCGGCGTGTCGACCTGATCAGCGCGGGACGGCTCCGGCTCTCGTCCGACGCGGTGTTTCGCCTCAAGTTCGCGCGCACGCATGACGGCACACGCTTCTGCGTCACGACCGTCTCCCTGCCCCCGCAGGTCGGCCGCGAGCTGAGCAACGTCCCCGAGCTGACGACAGTGGGAGCGCAGAGCGAGGTCACGGTCATCGGCCTGATCGACGCGCGACTCAGGGACCCGATTGCCGAGGCGCAGCAGAGCATCACGGTCGAGGTCGCCGGCGAGGCCGAGTCCGCATACCTGCACTGCGACGCAGGCCATCCGCTACTGCGCGTCGATCGCCTGTACCTCGACACCACCGGCCAGGCGGTCGAGCTCGCGACGAGCCACTTCCTGCCCGAGCACTACTCGTACCGCATCAGTCTTCGCCGCAACAGCTGATCAGAGCTTGCAGTCCTTGAGCAGGGCGCGGCCGATGATCATCTTCTGGATGTCGGACGTGCCCTCGCCGATCAGCATGAATGCTGCCTCGCGGTAGAGGCGCTCGATCTCGTACTCCTTGGAGTAACCGTAGCCACCGTGGATGCGGAACGAGTCCTGGACGACCTCGTTGCAGTACTCGCTGGCGATCATCTTGGCCATGCCGGCCTCGACGTCGTTGTGGTTGCCGGCGTCCTTGAGCCGACGCTCATCCAGCCGCGGGCGATCTCCTCCACGACCAGCGCGTACGTCAGCAGCGACTCGCCCAGGCCGCCGAACTCCTCGGGGATCATCAGCCCGAAGATGCCCAGCTCCTTGAGACCCTCCACG
>JAOPWZ010000016.1 GCA_025965435.1 Aeromicrobium sp. | reverse complement strand
GTGAACCGGTAAGAGCCCCGCGAGAACGGGGCTTGTCGCATGTGTGAGGGTGGTGCATCCCATGCCCGCAGTCGTCATCGTCGGAGCCCAGTGGGGCGACGAAGGCAAGGGCAAGGCCACGGACATCCTGGGTAGCCGGGTCGACTACGTGGTGAAGTTCAACGGCGGCAACAACGCCGGTCACACGGTGGTGATCGGCGACCAGAAGTATGCGCTCCACCTGCTGCCGAGCGGCATCCTGAGCCCTGGCTGCGTGCCGGTCATCGGCAATGGCGTCGTGGTCGACCTGAAGGTGCTGTTCGAGGAGATCGACGGTCTCGAGGAGCGTGGCATCGACACCTCCCGGCTCGTGGTCAGCGCGAACGCCCATGTCATCGCCGACTACAACCGGACGATGGACAAGGTCGCCGAGCGCTTCCTGGGCAGCCGCAAGATCGGGACCACGGGACGCGGCATCGGTCCCACGTACGCCGACAAGATGAACCGCCTCGGCATCCGCATCCAGGACCTGTTCGACGAGAAGATCCTGCGCCAGAAGGTCGAGGGTGCGCTGGAGCTCAAGAACCAGATCCTCAGCAAGATCTACAACCGTCGTGCCGTCGAGGTCGACGAGATCGTCGAGGAGCTGCTGTCGTACGTCGACCGCCTCCGCCCGATGGTCGCCGACACACCGCTGCTGCTGCACGACGCGCTGAAGTCCGGTCAGACGGTGCTGCTCGAGGCCGGACAGGCCACGCTGCTCGACGTCGACCACGGCACCTACCCGTTCGTGACGTCGTCGTCGGCGACGACCGGCGGGGCGTGCACCGGCTCGGGCATCGCCCCGACGGAGATCACCCGCGTCATCGGCATCGTCAAGGCGTATGCGACGCGTGTCGGCGAGGGCCCCTTCCCGACCGAGCTGTTCGACGACGACGGTGAGCGGCTGCGCAAGAACGGCGCCGAGTTCGGCACCACGACGGGACGCCCCCGCCGGTGCGGCTGGTACGACGCGCCGATCGCCCGGTACGCGGCTCGCATCAACGGCGTCACCGACTTCGTCCTGACCAAGCTCGACGTGCTGACCGGCTGGGACGAGATCCCGGTGTGTGTCGCGTACGAGGTCGACGGTGAACGGGTCGACGAGATGCCGATGACGCAGACCGGCTTCCACCACGCCAAGCCGATCTACGAGATGTTCCCCGGCTGGCAGGACGACATCTCCGGCGCGCGGACGTTCGAGGACCTCCCGAAGACGGCCCAGGAGTACGTCCTGGCGCTCGAGGCGATGTCGGGCGCGCGGATCTCGACGATCGGCGTCGGACCCGACCGGGAGCAGTCGATCGAGCGGTTCGACCTGCTGTAGGACAAAATCCGATGACGGGGACAGTGCGGATCGGCATCTCGGGGTGGCGTTACCCGCCGTGGCGCGGGGTCTTCTACCCCAAGGGCCTGCCCCAGCGGGCCGAGCTCGAGCACGCGTCGCGGGCCGTCTCGACGATCGAGATCAACGGCTCGTTCTACTCCTTGCAGCGACCCGAGAGCTACCGCACCTGGTACGAGCAGACGCCGGACGACTTCTTGTTCTCCGTCAAGGGCGGACGCTTCATCACCCACATGAAGAAGCTCGCGGACGTCGAGGTGCCGCTCGCGAACTTCTTCGCCTCCGGCGTGCTCGGGCTCGAGGACAAGCTCGGCCCCTTCCTGTGGCAGCTGCCGCCCATGCTCGGCTTCGACGCCGACCGGCTGGCACGCTTCTTCGAGCTGTTGCCTCGGTCGACGACGGCGGCGGCCGAGCTCGCGCGTGGCCACGACGAGCGGCTGGACGGTCGCGCGCTGGTCGAGACGACGGCGGATCGCCCGCTGCGCCACTGCCTGGAGGTGCGGCACGCCTCGTTCCTGGGCCCCGAGCTCCTGCCGCTGCTGCGTCAGCACGGGATCGGGATCGTGGTCGCCGACACCGCCGGCAAGTGGCCGCTGATCCGTGAGGTGACGGCGGACTTCGCGTACGTCCGCCTGCACGGCGACGAGGAGCTCTACACCAGCGGGTACTCCGAGCGGGCCCTCGACGAGTGGGCCGCGCTGCTGAGGGGATGGGCCGAACAGGGCCATGACGTCTACGCGTACTTCGACAACGACGTCAAGGTGCATGCGCCGTTCGACGCGATCGCGCTGACCCGGCGACTCGCCGATCTGGTGCCGACAGTCACCTTGTCTTGAACCATGGTGTTGAGTGGGGAGCGCCGGTCACCGGTAGTCCCCGGGGGGTCCTGGGACTCAAGTGCAAGGAAAGTAGCTGTCCATGATTCAGACTTCCACCCGCCGCCGCACAGGCGCAGGCGTCGCCGTCGGCGCGCTGGTCACCTCCGCGCTCCTCTTCACGCCGTCCGCCCAGGCCGCGACCACCACCACCGACGTCCGCGAGTCGCAGATCGCCAAGACTGCGAGCGCGGACGGCTGGTACATCACTGCTGGTGATGCCAAGGTCGCCAACGAGGGTCTCCAGCTGACGGGCGGGGCGCAGCTCATCAAGGGCAACGCCGCCAGCACGACCTCGACCCTGGACGACGTGGGCACCGCAACCGTTGCCGCGACGCCGGCTGACGCTGCACCGTTCCGCGCGCAGCTGACCGACGACTCGATCGCCGATGGCCCCGCCACGCTGCGCGAGACGGCAGCAGACGTGTGGCAGTCGGACAAGCAGATCGGCACGATCGCCCCCGACACCAACGCAACGCTCGCCGAGATCGGAGCGGTGGTCGGTACCGACTACAAGATCACCGGCTTCGGCGTCGCCAGCACCGGCACCGCCGTCGTCTCGCAGATCGAGTTCGACGACACCGCCTACAAGTTCGCCAACAGCGCTCCGGTGGCCAAGGATCGTTCGATCTCCACCAAGCTCAACACGGCCGTGAGCGTCCCGCTGACCGCCACCGACGTCGACGGCAACGCGCTGACCTACACGATCAGCTCCGTCGTGGGCGGTTCCGTGACCGGTTCGGGCGCGACCCAGACCTTCACGCCGGCCAAGGACTTCAAGGGCAGCGCGTCGGTCAAGTACACCGTGGACGACGCCCGCGGCGGCGTGGCAACCGGCACCGTGACGATCCAGGTCCAGAAGCTCACGGGCAAGGTCGAGATCTACCGGATCCACCCGGCCGGCAAGGTCTCCGTCCGCAACACCGTCAAGCTGTATGCGACGGTCAAGGTCGACGGCAAGTCGGCGCCTCGCGGCACCACGGTCTACGGCTACGCCAAGGGCAAGAAGGTCATCACCGCCAAGGTCAACAGCTCGGGCAAGGTCAAGCTGACGCTGCCCAACAAGCTGCCGGCCGGCAAGGCGACCCTCAAGGTGGCCCAGGTGGGCTCGTCGAAGCTCAACGCTGACAGCGACTCGATCGTGGTCCGCGTCAAGAAGTAGGACCAACGTGCCAGGGCCCCACCCGCAACGGGTGGGGCCCTTCGTCCTGTCATGGCAC
>JAOPWZ010000009.1 GCA_025965435.1 Aeromicrobium sp. | reverse complement strand
TGGACACCGCTCTCGCCGACGCCCTCACCAGCGGACTCGACGGCGAGCTCTCCCAGTTCCGCGTCGCGGTCGCACGGAGCGTCGTCTCGCAGGCCCTGGCTGTGGCGGTGCGCAACGTCCATCAGGTGCACGGCGCGATGGGCACCACCCAGGAGCACCACCTGCACAGGGTCACCCTTCCCGCCCTCCAGTGGCGGGGCGAGTTCGGGTCGCCGGGGTTCTGGGAAGGGTATCTCTCCCGCGCGGCCATTGCCGGCGGCATGGACGGCGCGTGGCCCATGGTCGCGGAGGGGACCCGTGTCGAGGGCGCCGCGAGTCGGTACCTCGACATGGTGATCGCACGGTCCGGGTCCTGAAGCCCGCTCGGGTTCAGTCTGCCCCGCCTGCACGACGACGCACACACCCAGATCTGGGCGCGAGCATCGCCATGGCCGGCGACGACGTCGCCCGGATGTAGATGCTGAAGCGCCCTGGGGCTCAGCTGCACCCCAGGACGCAGTCGCGGTCGACCGTGGGCCGGCGTCGCGTCCTGTCCCACGGTCAGGATCAACACGCGGACACCAGCTCAACGCCCACCGGACGACGGACGGACCGAGGCCAGACGTAGAAGAACTCGATCTCCCGCGTCAACGCCCCTCGTACTGGCCGGCGCGCTTGTCCGAGAACGCCGCCAGCGCCTCGTCGTGGTCCCTGGTGTGATGCGCGAGGGCCTGCATCGCAGCCGACAGCTCAAGCAGTGACTCCAACGGCTGGTGCTGGGACTCCCGCAACAGCTTCTTGGCCATTCGTACCGAGTGCGGCGGGTTCTTGGCCACCCGGGCGGCAAGAGCGTTCGCGGCGTCAAGCAGGTCCTCCGGCTCGACGACCTCATTCACCATGCCCCACTCCAGGGCAGTTGCTGCGGACACACGGTCGCCGGTGAGCGCCATCTCGGCTGCCCGCATCGGGCCGATGGCCTTGGTCAGCAGCCACGCACCACCGTCACCGGGAATGATCCCCAGCTGGACGAAGCTCTCGGCGAAGAACGCACGGGTCGAGGCAATCCGCAGGTCGCACATCATCGCCAGGTCGCACCCAGCGCCGACCGCCGGGCCGTTGATCGCCGCGATGACAGGGACATCGCAGTGGTAGAGCGCGCGAGGGATTCGCTGAATGCCGCTGCGGTAGCCATCGCGCATCTCGTTGGGGCTGGCGCCGAACATTCCGCGCCGATCGACCATGTCCTTGACATTGCCTCCAGCGGAGAACGCCGTCCCGGCACCGGTGAGCACCACCGCACGAACCTCACGATCGGCATTGACAGCCGCAACACGCTCGCAGAGCGCGTCGACCATCGAGGAGCCGGAGATCGGATTACGGTCGTCCGGCAGGTTGAGCGTCCACGTCTCGACGTGGTCGACGCGCTGGACCAGCAGGCTTGAATCGGTCATGAAAGTACGTCCTCTGCAACAGTTGTCTGGGAGAAGGCTCCCCGGGCGTTTGGTGGGTTTCGAGTCCCTCGTCGCTCATGCCGAGACACCGGACACCGTCGCGCAGCAAGTCCTACTAGTCGGGTAGAGCACCAGCGGCGCGTAGACCCGCAACCTGGTTCTCATCGAGGCCCAGCTCGGCGAGCACGGCCTCGGCGTCGGCACCACGTTTGCGGGGGCCGAATCGCACCGAACCGGGGGATCCTGTCAGCTTCACCGGTAGGCCGACGCCTCGGTATCCGTCGCGTTCGACCACCATCTCCCGGTGCCGAACCTGCGGAAGGTCGAGGGCTTCGCCGACGTCGTTCACGGCCCCCGAAGGAACGCCGGCGTGGCGAAGGGCAGTGGCCAGGGCCTCGCGCTGCCAACCGAGGATGAGTTCGGCGAGGGCCTCGCGCAGCCATGCCGCGTTCATCAGCCGGTCGGCATTCGTCGTGAATCGGGGATCCTTGGCGAGCCACGGCGCGTCCAACGCCATGGCGAGCGACTCGAACTGCCGGTCGTTGCCGGCACCGATGAAGATCGGTCCGTCACTGCAATGGAACGTCTCGTAAGGGCAGATGGTGGGATGGGCGACGCCGGTGCGTTCCGGCGCGACGCCAGTGGCGAACCACTTGCCGGCGTGTGGGTGCAGGACGGACACCGCGTTGTCGAGCAGAGCGAGGTCGACAAGCTGCCCTCGTCCTGTCTCGTGCCGCGCGTGCAGAGCCATGAGAATGCCGTTCACCGCATTGAGGCCGGTCATGATGTCCACCAGCGGGATCCCGATCCGCATCGGTTCGCCGTCCGCCTCGCCGTTGATGCTCATCAGCCCGGACAGTGCTTGAAGCACTGCGTCGTACCCTGGCGCGCCACCCAGCGGGCCGTCGGTGCCGTATCCGGTGATCCGGCAATGCACGAGACGAGGAAACTCCTCGGCGAGTACGTCGTCGCTCAGCCCCCACTTCTCGAGCGTCCCGGCCTTGAAGTTCTCGATCATGACGTCGGCGTCTGCGAGCATCAGGCGCAGCAGTTGCTGTCCTTCGTCCACTCGCAGGTCGACGCTGATGTTGCGCTTGTTGCGATTGAGCCCGTCGAAGTAGGCGCTGTGATCGTCTCTGACGAACGGCGGGCCCCAACCACGAGTTTCGTCGCCGGCCGGTGGTTCGACCTTTGTCACGTCTGCGCCGTGGTCAGCGAGCACCTGCCCGCACAACGGCCCCGCGAGCACCCGCGACAGGTCGATGACGCGGATGTCTGTCAGCGCGCCGGTCCGCGGTGGCAGCGCGGCTGATTCCGAAGAAGCGCCACGGGCGTTGGCCACACGGGCGGTGTTGACTGTCGAGTCGCTCACGAAAACTCACTCCGGGGGGCATGGGGGGCCTGAATCGGCCCACGGGAAGGATTTGCTCCACCGATCTCCGAGGAATTGAACAGCGAGCAGCGCCGGACAACTCCCCAAGGATCAGACATAGATCGACTTGTATTCGAGATAGTGGTCAATCGCCTCGGGACCGAATTCCCTACCGATCCCACTGTTCTTCACGCCCCCGAAGGGGGACCCCATGTCGAGCGAGTAATAGTTGATTCCGACCGTGCCGGACCTCATGCGCGACACGACATCCAAGCCACGATCGTGATCCTGAGTGAAGACGACGCCCCCCAAGCCGAAGGGGGTGTCATTCGCTATCTGAACGGCCTCGTCCTCAGACCCGTAGGGGATGACAGAGATGACGGGTCCGAAGATCTCCTCCTGTGCGAGGCGGCTGTCGTTCCGCACGCCCCCGAAGATGGTCGGCGAGACGAACCATCCGTGCGTCATGCCATCTGGCGCCTCGGAGCCACCACGGACACGCTGGAATCCCTCGGCTTCTCCGAGCCGAACGTAATTCCTCACTCGCTCCCGGTGTCGCTCGCTCACCATCGGGCCCAGCGTGACAGCGTCGTCGAGCGGGTCCCCGAGCACCAGATCATCCACGTAGGAGGCCAGGACGTCCAGGACCTCCTGGGCCTGACCACGGGGAACCAGGATGCGAGAATTGGTGGTGCACGTCTGACCGCCGTTCTTGAAGACGGCGTCGTCCAGGCTCTTGGCGAAGACATCCAGATCAGCATCAGGCAGCACGATGGCTGCGGACTTGCCGCCGAGTTCGAGCGAGACCCTCTTGAGGGACCGGCCTGCCACCTCGCCGATGGCCTGCCCGGCAGCGGTGGACCCGGTGAAGGCGATCTTGTCGACACCCGGATGCGCCACGAGGGCCTCGCCCGCGCGAACACCGCCGGCAACGATGTTGATGACTCCAGGCGGCAGACCTGCCTCTTCTGCTGCTTCCCCGAGCACGTAGGCATCGAGGGCAGTTTCAGGGGCCGGCTTCAGGACGACAGTGCACCCGGCGGCAAGTGCAGGCGCGATCTTGGACATGGCCAGCAGCTGAGGATAGTTCCACGCAGTGATTGCACCGACGACACCGACGGGCCCCTGCCGGACGATGGTCTGTCCCTTCTTGCTGGCACGGCGCGTCTCGAAGGACCGAGTCTCGGCGACCTCTGCCATCGCGCGCAGGAAAGCGACCGGCGCCACAGCATTGCTGATGAGTGACAGAGGCGTGATCGTGCCGTTCTGCTGGCTGACCAGGCGCGCGGTGGATTCGCCTCGGCGCTCGAGGCTGTCGGCGAATCGCCGCATGGCAGCGGCTCGTTCGTGCGGGGTGCT
>JAOPWZ010000024.1 GCA_025965435.1 Aeromicrobium sp. | reverse complement strand
GACGTGACCGACGAGAAGCAGGTGGCCGCGGCGTTGAACCGGTTGGCCGAGGGACCGGGTGTCGTCGATGTGCTGGTCAACGCCGCCGGCTTCTACAACGAAAAGGGTCTCCTTGAGATGTCGGTGGAGGAGTGGCGCCGGCAGATCGATGTCATCCTCACCGGAACCTTTGTCCTCACACGCGAGATAGCGGCCCGCCTGGTGGCGCAGCACCGCGACGGCGCAGTTGTGAATCTCATCTCCAGCGCCGGGCATCAGGGACAGCCCGGGAACATTGCGTACTCGACGGCCAAGGCCGGGCTGCTCAACTTCACCCGGGCCGCCGCGATGGATCTCGCACCGCACGGTATCCGGGTCAACAGTGTGACCCCCACGTCCACTGACCCACGCCCGGGTTGGGAGATGGCCCGGGCGTGGGGCCGCGACGTCGAGCAGACCGAATTAGGGGAGCGCGCGGTGCTCCGGCAGTCGCGGCTCCCGCTGCAGCGCCTGCCCGTGCCGGAGGACTATGCGGCGGCGGTGGTCTTTCTCGCCTCCGGCGCGGCCGGTGCGATCACCGGTACTGACATCTGCGTCGACGCCGGGGCGCTCGGCAAGTACTGGGCCTGGCAGCCGGGGGACCGGTAGCGGGCAGGGATCGCGGCAGCGCTCTAATTGCGGCCGCTGGGCCAGGACCGGCGGCTTCCTGGCTCAGCGGCCATCCTCGCGTCCCGCGCACGGCATGGCCGCTCGCTTCGGATGCCGACGGGAGGCGACGACGGGTCGTGCCTGGTCGACCAGCATTCGGTCGACCAGGCACGGAAGTCGTCGCGCAAGGTTCAGAGCTCTCCAGCCGTCGCCAGGCTCGACGAGTCGTGGGCGTCGGGTGTTTCGGCCCCGGACTCCCGCTTGATGAGCCGGAAGACATGCGCCCGCAGGTGCGCGAACTCCGGAAGCTCCTTGGTGGTCACCTGATCGCGCCGGCGGGGCAGGGGGATCTCCAGTTCCTCGCGGACCGTCGAGGGCGGCGAGCTGAGCACCACGACGCGGTCGCTGAGGTAGATCGACTCATCGATGTCGTGGGTGACGAGCAGGACGGTGACGTCGAACTGATGCCGGACGCGCAGCACCAGGTCCTCTAGGTCCGCCCGGGTCTGGGCGTCGACCGACGCGAATGGCTCGTCCATGAGCAGTAGCTGCGGCTGGTAGGCAAGCGCCCGGGCGATGGCCACGCGCTGCTGCATCCCGCCGGAGAGCTGCCACGGGTAGGAGTCCGCGGAGTGCGCGAGGCCCACGGACTCGAGCGACTGATCGACGAGTCGAGTCCGCTCGGACTTCGACATCTTCTGCACCTTCAGCGGCAGCTCGACGTTCTGCCGGACCGTCATCCACGCGAACAGGCTGCGCCCGTACTCCTGGAACACCACGGCCATGCCGCGCGGGGGTCCCTTCACCGGAGCTCCGTCGAGCACGACCGAGCCGCTCGTGGGCTCGAGGAGCCCGGAGATGCACCGCAGCAGGGTGGTCTTGCCGGAGCCGGACGGGCCGACGATGCAGGTCAGCTCACCGCGGACGAGCTCGAAGGTCAGATCACGCACGGCCTCCACGTCGCGTCCCTGCGCGGAGTACGTCTTCTTGAGCCCGTCCACGCGCAGGAGCACGTCGCGGGGGTTGCTGGGGGTTGGGTTCATGGCGATGGTGGCTGGGTCAGCGGCCACGCTGCACCTCTCTCTGGGAGTGATACCAGGACAACACCCGGCGTTCGACGAGATGGAAAAGGAAGGACAGCAGGACGCCGATCAGTCCGAGCACGAGGATGCCGCTCCACATCGCGTCGACGGCGAAGCTGCGCTGGAACTGGATGATCGTGAAGCCGAGACCGGACGAGGAGGCGAACATCTCCGAGATGACCATCAGGATCAGCCCGATCGACAGGGCCTGGCGGACGCCGGCCATGATCTGGGGGCTGGCGCTGCGCAGCACCAGGTGCCGGAAGCGGGCCGCCCCGTGCACCCGGTAGCTGCGGCAGGTGTCCGAGAGCACCGAGTCGACGGAGCGCACGCCCTCGACGGTGTTCAGGAGCACGGGCCACACCGCGCCGGACACGATCACCGCGACCTTCATGGTGTCCGAAGCGCCGAGCACCACGAGGAAGACCGGCACCAGCACGGGCGGGGGCACGGCGCGGAAGAACTCGAGCAACGGCTCGCAGAACCGCCGCACCCAGCTGAACGTCCCGATCACCAGTCCGCTCGCGATGCCCAGCACGATGGCGAGCGTCACGCCGATGGCGAACCGGGTCAGGCTGGGCACGACATCGGTCGTGAAGCGCTCGCTGAACCAGGTGTCGACGAACGTGCTGGCCAGCGGCCCGGGACGTGGCACGAAGAAGTTGGTCGAGTTGATCGTGAGGAGCCACCAGGCCAGGATCAGCAGCAGCGGCAGGGTCACGGCGTACGCGATGGTGCGGAGCAGACTCATACCGGCACCTCCCCGCGGACCGACGTGTGCCAGGCCAGGGCCCGACGCTCGATCGCGCGCATCACCAGGTTGACCGCGACGCCCAGCAGGCCCGTGATCACGATGAGCGCGTAGAGCTTGTCGAGCGCACCACCGGACTGCGCCAGCGCGATCCGCTCCCCCAGTCCGCCGCCACCGATCACCAGCTCGGCCGTGATCGCCAGGATCAGGGCCACCGCGGCGCCCAGCCGCAGGCCGGTCATGACGTACGGGAGGGCCGAGGGCCACACGAGGTACCGCACACGGGCGATGCGACCGAAGCGGTAGCTGACCGCCGTGTCGGACGCGACCGGGTCGACGTCCTGCACGCCGTACAGCACCTGGATCAGGATCTGCCAGAACGCCGCGTAGATCACCAGCAACAGGGTCGACTGCAGCGACGTCCCGTAGACCAGGACGGCGAGCGGGATGAGCGCGACCGACGGGATGGGTCGCAGGAACTCGATGGTCGAGTGGGTCGCGCGCCGCGCGACGCCGCTCGACCCGATCAGGATGCCGAGCACCACGGCCGCTGTCGCGGCGATGGCCAGCCCCAGCGCCCAGGCGCCGAGGGTGCGTCCCACGGCGCGCCAGAAGACGCCGTCATCCAGGTAGTCGACCGCGGCCACGAGCACCGTGCTCGCCGGCGGGATGTAGCGATCGTCGACCAGCCCGCCCCGAACCGCCACCTCCCACGCTCCGAGGAACGCGGCGATGCCCAGCAGCCCCGGGACGGGTCCGATCAGGACACGCCCCGGGAGCCCTCCGGTCCGGGTCACGGCAACAGGTCGTCGAGGTTCGGGGCCT
Source organism: Aeromicrobium sp. (assembly GCA_025965435.1). Taxonomy (GTDB): domain Bacteria; phylum Actinomycetota; class Actinomycetes; order Propionibacteriales; family Nocardioidaceae; genus Aeromicrobium. Next base: position 5,188 of record JAOPWZ010000024.1, on the reverse strand, counting down.
TCTCGAGCGTCCCGTACTTGACCGCTGCGTCACCGAGCAGCTTCGCAGCGTCCCGGTCGAAGTCCGGTGTGAACTTCGGCAGCACCATGGCGGCACGCGTCGGCTCGTCGATCTCGGTGTACGTGCCGACGATGGCCCGCACCTCGTCCGGGTTGGCCTGCGCGTACTCCAGCGACTTGTCCATCGCGGTGCGGAACTTCTTGATGATGTCGGCGTCCTTGGCGATGGTCTCGTTCTTTGCGAAGTAGCCGGCGATGTCGAGCTGCGGTGACGTCTCGACGTAGTTCCACGAGATGACCGTGCCGCCCTCGGCGACGGCCTTGCTGAGGAACGGCTCGAGGATCCAGGCGGCATCCACGTCGCCCTTGGCCAGTGCGGCCGGCGCGTCGGGGAACGCCACCTCGGAGAACTTGATCTTGCTCTGGTCGCCACCGTCGGCCTCGACGACGTAGCGGACCGTGGTGTCGCCGATGTTCTTCAGGTTGTTGACCGAGACGGTCTTGCCCTCGAGGTCCTTCGGGCTCGCGATGTCCGAGCCCTTCGGGACGACGACCCCGCTGAAGTCCTTGCCCTCCTGGCCGGAGGTCGTGGTGCCGTTGGCGACGAACTTGAGGGGCAGCCCCTGATCCTGCGCGACCATGAGCGACATGATGTTGCCGAAGGCGAGGTCGAACTCACCGTTCATGACGCCCGGCACGGCTGCGGCGCCGCCGGTGGTCTTCGTCAGCTTGAGCTCGATGCCCTCGTCCTCGAAGAAGCCCTTCTCCACGCCGAGCCAGATCGGCGCCGTGTCCACGATCGGGATCACGCCGACGGTCAGCTGGGTCTTGCCGCCCTCGGTCGTCGGACCATCATCCCCACCGCCGCCGCACGCGCCGAGAGTGAGGACAGCGGCCGCCAGTGCCGCCGTCATGGTCAATGTGCCTCGTAGCATGCAAGCTCCTCGCCCAGTGTTCGTTAAGCGAACATGTGTTCCGTAGACAAACGCTATGTGAGGTGAGGCACATCGTCAAGGCATGCGGGGTCGCGGCGGCGCCCGCTTCACGGCATGCCAGCGCGGCCCAGCCGCGCGGGCGGGGCTCGAAGCGTCGGCGGTCAGGACGCGGTGAGGCTCAGGTCTGCGTCGATGCCGGCGGCCGTGGCCAGCAGCAGCGGCAGGAGGTGCTCGACGACCTCGGCGGCATCGCCGCGGCGCGAGCTGGCCGAGAGGTTCAACGCAGCCACCACCTGACCGTGACGGTCGTGGATCGGTGCCGCGATGGACCGAAGCCCTTCTTCGAGCTCCTGGTCGACGAGGGCCCAGCCCTGCTCACGGACCCGGCCGATCTCGTCGCGCAGCTGCCCGGCATCGGTGATGGTGTGCGACGTGAACGCCTGACGCTCGTACGTCTGGAGGTACGACGTGAGCTCTTCCTCGGAGAGCTGCGCCAGCAGGACCCGCCCCATCGACGTCGTGTAGGCCGGGAACCGCGTACCGACGTTGATGGCGACCGCCATGATGCGGTGGCGAGCCACTCGCGCGACGTAGATGATGTCGCGGCCGTCGAGCACCGCGACCGACGACGACTCGCGAGCGTCTTCCGTGAGCTGTTCCAGGTGCGGCTGGACGAGATCCGGCAGCCCCATCGACGACAGGAAGGCGTGCCCCAGCTCCAGCACCTTGGGTCGCAGGCTGAAGTTGCGCCCGTCGCTGGCGACGTACCCCAGCTCCGCCAGGGTGTGCAGGATCCGCCGCGCCGTCGCCCGGGTGAGCCCGGCCCGGCGCGCGACGTCCGACATGGTCAGGGACGCATGGTCGGCATCGAAGACGCGAATGACGCTCAGCCCGCGGATCAACGACTGGACCGGTTCCACGCTCGTCTGCGCCGATTCGACAGACTCGCTCACGCCCCCAACCCTAGGGCACGCCGCCATGGGCAGAGGCTCGATGGCGCGAGCAGTCCGGCTCCGGGGCCCCGCGCGCAGAGCCCAGTGCGGAACGAAAGCGAGTCAGGGTCGCCAGCGGTGGTTCTGCTGCCAGACGGTGTCGCCGGGTTTGTGCCATTGGATGTGCCCTGTCGGGCCGAGTCGGGCGTGCCAGTTCTGTTCGTGGACCCTGCGGTGGTGGAAGGGGCAGATCAGCAGCCCGTCGTCCAGGGTGGTGGTCGCTCCGTGGGCCCAGGGTTTGCGCCAGTGGTGGCCTTCGCACTCTTCGGGTGGTCGGTCGCAACCTGGTGCGGTGCAGCCGCCGTCTCGGGCCACCAGCGCCTGCTTCTGCGCCTTGGTGAACAAGCGCTGTTCGTGGCCGTGATCGAGCGGCACACTCTTGCCACCGAAGACTTGCGGGATGAGGCCGAGGCTGCAGGCCATCAGGCGGGCCTGGGACGCCGAGATGCGGGTGCCCGAGGACAGGGTCGCCGCCTTCACCCCGTTCACAAGAGTGTCGAGGTCCAGGCGCACCAACAACGTCGCCCCGAGACCGGACCGCCCAGGCAGCAGGTGCCCGGGCAGGCGTGAGCACACCTCGGCGAACCCCATGCCGAGCCGGGTGCGCAGGTCGAGCTCACGGTCGTAGAACGAGCTGCCGGCACCAGCGTCGGCTGCCTGGTTCTTCGCGCCGGGGTGGTCGTGCAGGTGATCACGCCGGGGCGCTGACACGGCTTTGATCGCCGCCAGCAGCATGTCGGCCTGCGCGTCGGGCAGGGTGAACCCGCCGGTCGTGGTGCCGTTGCCATTGGCCCGCATCCAGAACTCCGACGCCTGCCAGGCCTTCTTCTCCTGATCCTCCAGCGTGTCGTTCTCGAGCCGGTCGACCTCCGGTGCGGACTTGAACTGGTCGGCGATCCGCTTGGACCGTGACTTCAAGTCCTTGAGGTTGTATCGGTGCGCGTCACCGACCAGCGTGTCTTCGCACGCTTGCCGCTGCTCCGGTGTCGTGTCATCGGGCAGCTCACCGATTGCACCGGCGATCACGTCGGCCTGGGCCGCACCGATCTGACCATCGGCCAAGGCCTCCTCGGTCGCCGGCGCACCCCCCAACGCCTTCGCCGCCCGGACCACCCGATCACCGGCGCTCTGGTCACCACCGAACGATCCCGCCAGCATCGCCCCGGTCGAGCGGGCCCCGACCTTCTTGGCCAACCCCGACCGTTCCAGCACTCGCGCACCGGCCATCTGATGAGCCTTCACCCTGGCCTCGACCCGCATCAGGCGCTCCACCAACGGCCGGATTTCCTCAGCAGCCAGCCCGTCCCACGCACCGACCGGCATCCCATCCAGGGCCTGCTCGAGCGCTGCAACCCCACCCGGCAACGGGTGAGGGAGCTGCTCCAACGGCGCGACAGACACGGGGACACCCTTCGAGAAGGTCGTCGCACCCTTGGCCCCATCAGATGTGTCGCACCCAAGGTCGATGCGTCACGGACCCGTCACAATCAGTCTCTGGTCACTTGGAGGACTCCCGCGAATTCTTCGCCCTCGTATGCCTCCATCATCCCATGCCTCCGTCGCTTTGTCGAACACCTGTTCGAATAGTGAGACGGCTCGGGCCGGACCTCGCCGACGTCACCGTTCTCGACCATGGGGAAGCGCAACAGCGTTCCCAGCTCATCGCCGAGCGGCTGGAGTGGCGCGAGGTGGTGAGCTCCTGACAGCCGCGTCCGACAGGGTTCCCGTGGGTCCGTCGGGGCCGACCTCAGAGGGCCGCGTAGAGCGCCTCCTCGAAGTCTCCGTAGAGCTTCCATGCCTCGTCGTGGGTGATGAACGGAAGCGAGTTCGTGTAGATGGACGCGCAGACGCCGGTGGTGCGGTCGATGAAGAAGTGGGTGTTGAACAGCCCCGCCCACGCCCCGGTTCCTGCGCGGCGCCCTCCCGGGACGTCCTCGGTGTTGAGCAGCAGCCCGTGGCCCCACTTCCACCCGGGCCCGACGTTCAGCGAGTCGGTGATGGGCGGATCCGCGGTCGGGATCTCCGCCGGAAAGTCGAGATCGCCGATCTGGTTGCTGAAGGCGGCGTCGACCGTCTCCTGCGACAGGATCCGGGCGCCGTCGAGCTCACCACCGCGCAGCAGGGCCCGCTCGAAGCGGATGTAGTCACGCGGGGTGGAGTACAGACCATGGCCACCGGCGTACCAGTCGGGCGACTGGTTCAGGATCTCCCCTGCCGACGTCCAGGCGCCGTCGTCACCCTTCACGTGGACGGTCACGGCATTGGCGGTCCGCCGCTCGTCGAGGATGAACATCGTGTCGGACATCCCGAGCGGCTCGGTGATCCCGGCGCGGATGACCTCGTCCAGCGTGTGACCGGCGACGGCCTCGACGACCTTGCCCAGCCAGTCGCTGTTGATGCCGTACCTGTACTCGGTGCCCGGATCGCCGAGCATCGGCGCCTTGAACGCCTCGGCTGAGCCCGGCACGACATTGGGAACTCCCGTGACGGCTTCGTACTTCGCGAGGCGCTCGTCCCAGAACCAGTACCCGAGGCCTGACGTGTGCGTGACCAGGTGGTGCACCGTGGCCTTGCTCGCGGGTGCCCGCAGGACCGGGGTGTCGCCGTCGAACCCGTCGAGGACCTGGACGTCTGCGAAGTCCGGGCAGTACTCCTCGACCGGGGCCGACAGATCGAGCTCTCCGCGCTCGACCTGCTGAAGGGCCGCCACGGTGCACACCATCTTGGTCATTGACATGATGCGGAACTGCGTCGACGTCGTCACCGGGTCATCGGACTCACCCACGATGCGCACGCCGGAACCGCCTTCGTAGAACACGCCGTCCGCGTCCGCTGCGATGGCAGCGACGTGGGGCACCGCGCCTCGATCGACAGCGTCTGCGAGCACGCGATCGATGCCACTTCCGTCGAGGGCTCTGGTCATGTCGGCCTCCTGACAGCCAGACCGCGCCCTTCGCGGGAGGGTGTCTCAGATCACAGTCGCGCCTGTCCGGGCGCCAGTCAACCGTCACATCGGCCCATCCTCAGGCGAGTCACGCTACCCGCGGGATCCCGACCTGGGATCGTGGAGACGAGTGCCGCGCGCCCTGTCGACGCCGAGGACACCCCATCGCCCCCCGCGAGATCCCCACACTGCTGGTCGTCGTCCCCCTCGGGGTGATGGCCCTCGCCGTCATGCTGTGGTGGCTGCATCGTCGCGCCGCCATCACCGCGCCGCGGGTCATCGTGAGCGTCGCCGTGTGCGTGTACGGCGCCGGTGTCG
>JAOPWZ010000134.1 GCA_025965435.1 Aeromicrobium sp. | reverse complement strand
CACGCACGTGCACCTCTCACCGGACGGCGACGCCTGGTTCCCCGCGGTCGACCCGGCCCAGTGGGGCGAGACGGCGCGCGAGACGTTCGACGGCTACGACATCGCGACCTACGACCGCGCCTGAGGCAAGAACTAGCGCAGCCGGCCCGACGAGCCGATCTGCCAGACCGCGACCCCGTGGACGCCGTACCGTCGCGCGATCTTCTCGCGAGCCCGCACCGACCGCTGGTCCGACCACCAGATCCTGCGCCCGTTCGAGAGCGTGGCCGACCACTCGCCGTGCCTGGCGCTCCACCGCGCCTTGTCGCCGGCCCGCTGGCGCGCCTGGGCGACCGAGAGCGTGTGGGGTGATCCGCCCCACTGATAGCCGTAGGCGCCGATGCCGAGATCGACCTTGCGGTTCGGCAGGACCTGGGTGAAGTAGCGCAGCTCGCGCCTGACCCACCGCAGCGAGCCGATCGGACCGGGACCGGACCAGGACGGACCGTGCTGGTCGTACCCCATCAGCACCATGCGGTCGAGGCTCGGCGCCAACGCCGGGAGGTCGTACCCGCGGGCACGGTAGCCACGGCTGTTGCCCGACGCCATGAACGCCATCGACAAGGACGTGGCGGGCAGCGCGGCACGCAGCTCCCGGGTGAAGGCGACGAGCCCGTCGCGGTCGCGCGGCTCGAGCGACTCCAGGTCGATCTCGACGCCGTCGAAGCCCCGGGAGGCGCGGACGAGCGACCTCACGACGGAGGCGCGCGCGGGGGGAGACGTGAGCATCCGATGGGCGGTCCGCTCGTCGAAGTCGCCGATCGCGTCGCTGTAGTTGGAGACCAGCAGCACCGCCTTGCGGCCGTGTCGGTGTGCCGCGCGGCGCAGCTGCCGGGCATCGCGGCTGACGGACGTGATGCGGTCGGGTCCGGCGAGCGTCACGCCGGAGATGGCGACGGTGCGCACGTAGCGGCCGTCCCGGGTGATGTCGGAGGGTGTGGCGTCGCCTTCCTGCGCGTAGCCGGTGACGTCGAGGCCTGACGTCCCGGCCGCCGGCGAGGCCACACCTCCGGCGACGAGGAGGACGAGAGCGAGGGCAACGGTCAGACGTCTGCGCATCGGGCCAGTCAACCTCATCGCTGGATCTCGTGCCCCTCCTCGTCGACGGCCGGCATCTGACCCGTGATGCGTGCGGCGCGGTCGGTGCCCTGCTGGTCGCCGCTGAACAGGCCGGTCGCCTCGTCCTGGCGGGACCGACGGGGCGGCGTGCGGTCGACCGACTCGACGCGGAAGCGCGGGAGCCCGCCCTCGTCGGAGCTCTGCAGCCAGTCGACCATCCGCTCGCGCACCAGGCATCGCAGGTCGAACAGCGTCGGGGCATCCTTCGCGGTCACCAGGATGCGGATGCGCACCCAGCCGTTGACCGCGTCGGTCACCTGCAGCACCTTGGCGCGGCCGTCCCACAGATCGGTGGTCGGCAGGATCCGGTCGAGCTCGGCGCGCATCCCGTCGGGGCTGACCCGCCAGTCGACATCGAGCTCGACCGAGCCCAGCAGCTCGGAGTGTTTGCGCGTCCAGTTCTGGAACGGGGTGGTCGTGAAGTAGGTGGCCGGCAGCACCATGTTGCGGTCGTCCCACAGACGCACGACGACGTAGCTGAGCGTGATCTCGTCGACCCAGCCCCACTCGCCCTCGACGATCACGGCATCGCCGTACCGGATCGAGCCACTGAACGCGATCTGCAGCCCCGCGATGAGATTGCTGAGCGTCGACTGGGCGGCGACCGCGGCGACGACCGAGATGATGCCGGCCGAGGCGAGCACGCTGGCGCCCGCGGCCCCGACGCCCGGCATGCTCAGCAGCACGGCCCCGGCGGCCAGGACGGCGATGATGACGAGGGTCAGCCGGCGGATGACGGCGGTCTGGGTGTGGGCCCGTCGGGCGGCAAGGTTGTCGGCAACGTCGATGCGGTAATGGCGCAGCCGCAGGTCCTCCAGCGACAGCACGATGGCCCCGACGAGCCAGGCCGCCGTGACGATGATGCCGATGCGCATGACGAGGTCGAGTGCCTCGCCGAGGTTGTCGTAGTCCGACCACGGCGCATCACGGGACACCGCGACCGCGAAGGCGATGACGACCAGCAGCAGTCGGAACGGGATGGCTGCCCGGCGGCTCAGGTGACGTGCGACGGGGGAGCGGCGGCCGATCAGGCGGACGGTCACGGCGACGACGACGGCGACCACCACCGCGGTCAGCAGCGCGATGCCCAGCGTCATCATGAAGTCCGACCAGGAGTCACTCATGACCGGTTCGTCCCACCTCTCGTCCGTCGTGCACCGATGCGGAGCTGCTGTCAGCTCACCAGGTCAGCTCGATCTCGAGCTCGTTCTCCTCGCCCAGCTCGACCTCGATCTTGAGCTGGACCTCGTCGGGGACGCTGACGGTGAGCTTCTTGCCGTCCCGCTCGAACTCGACCGAGTTGTGACGGGAGAGGGCGTCCGCGAGGGCGTGCAGCCGGGCCGCGGCCGCTTCGCGTGACATGCGCTGGGTGTTGTCGATCTCGAACAGGTCCACGGGGGTCTCCTAGGTCGATGCGTGCCTTTCCCAGGACTGTAGCGGGACCGTCAGAGCAGGATGGCGAGCTGACGACTCTGGGCGACCAGGCGGCCGTCCTCGTCCCACAGCTCGCAGTCCTCCTCGTGGAACCCGTCGACGACGTGCCGGGTCGACAGGCGCGTCGCGATCCAGCCCGGGCACGGCAGGCGGTGCAGGTGGACCGTCAGCTGCACCGTCATCGACTGCTGGAAGCCCTCGCCGAGCTCGAGCACCGGAGGGGCGAACGAGTCGCAGAGCAGGGCCAGCGCCGGGAAGTCGATCTCGCGGCCTCCGGCGAGCCGCTGCCACAGGTCGATGGACGGATCGCCGCTCGGCTTGCCCTCGAACCAGCCGGGCACGGACGGGAGGCGGTAGTCGATCCGCCCGAACAGGCCGTCCGCGGCCATGCCGTGCTCCAGCGGGTTCGCGCACCGATCGGGCGGGGGGAGTGCGGGCGGGGAGCCGAGCTCGGCCGTCGGTCCGTCCGGACGCGGTCCGAAGCTCGCGGTCAGCTGCGCGATGTGCCGCTCGCCCGCCCACAGCGACGCGGTGCCGGTCTGGACGCGACGTCCCCTGCGGACGCTGGCCGTGCGCAGCTCCGCGGGACCGGGTTCCGGTGAGGCGAGGTAGGTGATCGCGGCGACCATCGGGTCGTCGGCGCCCATCTCCGCGTGCAGACCCCGCAGCATCGTGGCCAGGATGTAGCCCCCGTTGGGCTTGTCGAGCGGGGTGTTCCACCGGTCGGTGAGGGTGACGTCGCGGACGCCGTCGCCGCGTGGAACGGAGCCGGTGTCGATGTCGTAGATGTCCGTGCTCATGGGGCCCTCGGTATCGTCGGTCACGCACCCATCCTGCCGGTCGCCGGACACCCGGCGCGAAGCGGTAGCCTCGTGGGTATGACGTCGCCGCTTGCATCCGAGGCCGCGCCTTTCGGGCGGGTGCTGACCGCCATGGTCACGCCGTTCACTCGTGAGGGCGAGCTCGACCTCGATGCAGCCCAGAAGGTGGCGACCCACCTGGTCGACCGCGGCAACGACGGACTCGTCGTCAGCGGCACGACCGGCGAGTCGCCCACCACGACCGTCGCCGAGGACGGACAGCTGCTGGCCGCCGTGCTGGAGGCGGTTGGCGATCGCGCCACCGTCATCGCGGGCGTCGGCACCAACGACACCCGGCACTCCGTCGAGCTGGCCGAGCAGGCCAAGAAGGCGGGTGCGCACGGCCTCCTGGTCGTGACGCCGTACTACAGCAAGCCCCCGCAGTCCGGACTGCTGGCGCACTTCACCGAGGTGGCGCGCGCCGGCGACGACACGCCGGTCATGCTCTACGACATCCCCGGACGCAGCAGCATCCGGATCGCCGACGAGACCTACCTCGCGATGGCGGCCGACCCGCTGATCATCGCGATGAAGGACGCCGTCGGTGATCTCGACCGCGGCACGTGGCTGATGAACGAGACCGGCATCAAGATCTACTCCGGCGACGACCCGCTCAACCTCGGCTGGCTCGCCGTCGGCGCCTCCGGTGTCGTCAGCGTCGTCAGCCACGTCGCCGGACGCCAGTACGCCGACATGGTCGCCGCGGTCGACGCCGGCGACCTGCCCACCGCACGAGCGATCAACACCAGACTTCAGCCCGCCGTACGGGCGTTGATGAATCACACGCAAGGTGCGATCACCGCCAAGGCTGCCCTGCAGCTGCTCGGCGTGCTCGATCACCGCACCATGCGTGCCCCGCTGCTCGCTGCGACCGAGGAAGAAGTCGCGATCGTTCGCGACGGCCTCGCCGCATCGGGCCTTCTCGAAAGCTAGGCCTGCACTGTATGAGCCACATGCACCTGGAGCTTGACGCTCCGCCCGCACTGCCCGCCGGCGCCCTGCGCGTCATCCCGCTGGGAGGACTCGGCGAGATCGGTCGCAACATGACGATCTTCGAGTTCGGCGGCAAGATCCTGGTCGTCGACTGCGGAGTCCTCTTCCCCGAGGAGACCCAGCCCGGCGTCGACCTGATCCTGCCCGACTTCGGTCCGATCCGTGACCGCCTCAAGGACGTCGTCGGCATCGTGCTGACGCATGGTCACGAGGACCACATCGGCGGTGTCCCGTACCTGCTGCGCGAGCGCGGCAACATCCCGGTGATCGGCTCGCAGCTGACGCTGGCGTTCCTCGACCCGAAGCTCAAGGAGCACAAGCTCAAGGACGCGCCCAAGTACGTCGTGTCCGAGGGCGACATCATGGATCTCGGGCCGTTCGAGCTGGAGTTCGTGGCGGTCAACCACTCGATCCCCGACGCCCTGGCCGTCGCCATCAAGACACCCGCCGGCGTCGCGCTGCACACGGGTGACTTCAAGATGGACCAGCTGCCGCTCGACGGCCGCATCACCGACCTGCGGGCGTTCGCGCGCCTCGGCGAGGAGGGTGTCGACCTGTTCCTCACCGACTCGACCAACGCCGAGGTCCCCGGCTTCACGACGTCCGAGCGCAACATCACGCCCGCGATCGACGCCGTGTTCGCGAGCAGCACCAAGCGCATCATCGTGGCCTCGTTCGCCTCGCACATCCACCGCGTCCAGCAGGTCATCGATGCGGCCGTCAAGCACGACCGCAAGGTCGCGTACGTCGGACGCTCGATGGTCCGCAACATGCAGATCGCCCGCGAGCTGGGCTACCTGCACGTGCCCGACGGGGTGGTCGTCGACAAGATCGACGCCGCGCCGCCGCACAAGATGGTGCTGATGTCGACCGGTTCGCAGGGCGAGCCGATGGCGGCGCTGTCGCGCATGGCCAACAACAGCCACCAGCAGGTCAGCCTCGAGCCCGGCGACACGGTGCTGATGGCGTCGTCGCTGATCCCCGGCAACGAGAACGCGATCTACCGCGTCATCGACGGCCTGACCAAGCTCGGCGCGAACGTCGTCCACAAGGGCAATGCGCTGGTGCACGTGTCGGGTCACGCCTCGGCCGGCGAGCTGCTCTACTGCTACAACATCGTCCAGCCGACCAACGTGCTGCCGGTGCACGGCGAGATCCGTCACCTGCACGCCAACGCCAAGCTCGCGACGTCGACGGGCGTCCCGAACGTGCTGCTCGCCGAGGACGGCTTCGTCATCGACCTGGTCGACGGCCACGCGTCCATCACAGGCGCGGTCGACTGCGGCTACGTGTACGTCGACGGCTCCTCGGTCGGGGATTTGACCGACTCCGAGCTCAAGGACCGCCGCGTCCTCGCGGAGGAGGGCTTCATCTCCGTCGTCGTCGTGATCGACTCCGCGACCGGCAAGATCCTCACGGGCCCGGAGATCCACGCCCGCGGCATCGCCGAGGACGACTCGGCGTTCGACGAGATCATGCCCAAGATCGTCGCCGCCCTCGAGGAGGCGATCGCCGAGGGCACGCGCGACAACCGCCAGCTGCAGCAGGTCATCCGCCGCGTGCTGGGCTCGTTCGTCGGCCGTCGGCTGCGTCGTCGCCCGATGATCCTGCCGGTCGTCGTCGAGGCGTAGACAGCCATGACCGCCGGTCGCCACGACGCACTCGTGCTGGCCGGTGGCCGGTCTCGCCGCATGGGCGTCGCCAAGCTCGGCCTTGTCGTGGCCGGCGACACGCTGCTGACGCACGCGTGCGTCGCGGTGCAGGATGCGCGGCGGCTCGTCGTGGTGGGACCGCCGGACCAGCCGGGCATCCCGTCGCGGGCGATCGCCGTGCGGGAGGACCCGCCGTTCGGCGGCCCGGCTGCCGCGATCGCCGCCGGCCTGTCCGGGCTGGGCACCGGCGCCGCGGAGCGTGTCGTCGTGCTCGCGGCGGACGTCCCGCGCGCCGGCGAGGCCGTGCCGGTGCTCCTCGCCGCGCTCGACGCGGAGCCGGACGCCGACGGGGTCGTCGCGCGATCGTCCGACGGCCACCGTCAGCCACTGGTCGCGGTGTACCGGACCGCCGCGCTGCGCTCCGCCCTGGCCGCGCACGAACCGTTGGCCGGAAGCT
>JAOPWZ010000133.1 GCA_025965435.1 Aeromicrobium sp. | reverse complement strand
AGTCCGTCGAGGGCGTCTTCGATCTGGGCATCGGTGAAGGAGGTCATTGGATCACGGTATCCGGGGGCGGCTCGAGTGCAAGAGGGCTTTGGGCTCTGGGTGGCTCGGGGTGGGGGCCGCGAGGACGGTGTGGTTGCCTTGGGGCGCCGGGACGGTCCTTCGCTGGACGGTTGCGCTTCGTTGGACCGTTGCGCTCAGAGCTGCGCTCCTCGCCTCGGAGCTGCGGGGATCCCAAGCGGGGCAACGCTGGACGGCGCCTTCGGCGCGGGAACATCGTTGCGCTGGGGGCCCGACTCGATTCGCTGCATGGTCTACGAATGAAAATGGCCCCCTGCCAACCCAAGATCGGGGTTGGCAGGGGGCCATTTTCATTCGTGGAGCTGCGGGGAATCGAACCCCGGTCCTACGGCGCTGAGTCAGGGCTTCTCCGGGTGCATTCTGTCTGATCGCTTTTCTCAGCCCCGGCGCTCGGACAGACACGTCGCCGACGGGCTCAGTCACAGAAAAGTCCCGATCACACGCTGTGACGCCGTGTGACCAGCAAGTCCCCTAGATGAGACTGACGATCCGGAGCGGGAACGCCCCCGGGCCAGCCCTTCACTTATCGCTTAAGCAGCGAGAGCGAAGTCAGTGCGCTTTGAATCGGCACTTGTTGTTTTCCAGAGATCGTTAAAGAGATAACCCTGGATCCTCTACCCGCTTCACCTGAATCGAACGACCTTAGTCGAAACCGATCAGCCCCTCTTGAGTTGTCAAACCGTCGCCGGAGCAACGTCTTCATCCTACTCCTGTCCAACGACACCTCGGCGCCGAAAATTCCATCGACCGCCAGTGGTGCGATTCCACCTGCGAGCGGTGCAATTTCGTCCAACACGCCGTCTCAGAATCCCGGATCTGCACCACTCGCGGTCTCGGCCGGGGACGGGGACGGGCGGGGGCGGATGAGGGTCACGGCGCAGAGCGCAGCGACCACGAGCATGCCGACGCAGATGAGGGTGCCGACGCGAAAGCCCGGGCCGAAGATGTCCGGGTCGGCGAAGTCACGTCCGGCGATGCCCGCGAGCGGCGGGATCGCGGCGACGGCCAGCAGGGAGGCCGTCCGGGCCACGGCGTTGTTGATGCCCGACGCGATGCCGGTCTGCGTCATCGGCGCCGCGGCGAGCACCGCGGTCGTCAGTGGCGCCACGAGCACCGTGATGCCGGCACCGAAGACGACCGACGCCGGGAGCACATCGGTCCAGAAGCTCGCGTCGTCGCCGATGCGCAGCATCAGGAGCAGGCCGAGGGCGGCGATCATCGGCCCGATCGTCATCGGCCAGCGCGGACCGATCCTGTCGCCCAGCGCGCCGGCCTTGGACGAGAACAGCAGCATGATGATCGTCATGGGCACGCTGGCCAGGCCCGCGACGAGCGGGGAGAACCCCGACACGTACTGCAGCTGCTGCACGAGCAGGAAGCCCGATGCCGCCAGGGCGCCGTAGATCGCGAAGGTGCAGATGTTGGCCGCCGTGAACACCCGGTCGGCGAACAGGCTCAAGGGCACCAGCGCGTGCGGCGTGAGCCTCTGGTGGATCACGAAGACGATCATCAGCACGACCCCGACGGTGGACCACAGCCACGACTCGTCGACGAGGCCGTACGTCAGCGTGGCCAGGCCGATCGCCGTCAGCGCGGCACCCCCGTAGTCGATCCGGTCCTGCTGCCCCGTCGTCTCGGGGACGTGCTTGACCGTCAGCCACACGATGACGGCGGCCAGCGGGAGATTGATCCAGAAGATGCCACGCCAGCCCGTCGTGTCGACGAGCCAGCCGCCGACGAGGGGCCCGATCGCCGTCGTGACCCCCGCCAGGCCCGACCACATCCCGATCGCCGGACCGCGGTCGGCCGGCACGAACGACGCCGAGATGATCGCCAGGCTGCCTGGGGTCAGCAGCGCCGCGCCGACGCCCTGCAGGCCACGTGCGGCGACCAGCATCTCGATCGTCGGGGCGACGGCGCACAGCACGGAGGCGACCGCGAACCCGATCACGCCGATCACGAAGACCTTGCGGCGTCCCAGCCGGTCACCCAGCGAGCCGCCCACCAGGATCAGCGCCGCGAGCGTCAGGGTGTAGGCGTTGACGATCCACTGCACCCCGGCCGCGCCGGCGTCGAGGTCGGAGTTCATGGCCGGCAGGGCCAGCCCGACGATGGAGCCGTCGAGGAACGCCATCCCCGAGCCGAGGATCATCGCGGCCAGCAGCCACCGCCCCTGGGCGCTGGCCAGCCGGATCGAGCCCGCGGTCATCCTGTGACGTCGAACAGCTTCGCGCCGTTGTGCCAGAGCACGCTGCGCATCCAGTCGTCGCCGAGGTCGAGGCGCTGCAGCACCTCCACCTGGTGGGCGTAGACGTAGGGGATGTTCGGGAAGTCCGCGCCGAACAGGATCTTGTCCTGCAGGCCGAGCAACCGGGGACCGAGCTCCGGAGGCACCGGGCTCTCCCAGAAGTCCACGAACGCCATCGTCGTGTCGAGCCGCACGTGGTCGAAACGCTCGGCGAGGTCGAGGAACTGCTCGATCTCCGGCATGCCGAGATGGGCGATCACGAGCGCGAGGTCGGGATGCCTGCCCAGCACGCGCTCCACCGCGGCCGGACCGGTGTGACGGCCGGGAGCCGGTCCCGACCCGACGTGCAGCACGATCGGCGTCCCGCTCTCGGCGAGCAGGCCCCAGACCGGTTCGAGCAACGGGTCCTCCGGCGAGAAGTCGCCGACCTGCACGTGCACCTTGAACACCTCGACGCCGTCCTCGACGAGCTGCGACACGTAGGAGGGGGCGTCCGGCTCGGGATAGAACGTCGCCGAGCGCAACGCCTCGGGGGTGCGAGCGGCGAAGTCGAGCGTCCAGTCGTTCATGAAGCCGGCGACCCCGGGGCGATGCGCGTACGAGAGCGCCGAGAACTTGCGGACGCCCATCGATCGCAGGTGCGCGACCCGGTCCTCGTCGCTCCAGCGGTACGTGATCGGCCACGGCCGACCGAGCATCGGTCCGGCTGCGTCGAAGTAGGCCCACACCTTGGCGAGGATCTGCGGCGCCATGAAGTGGGTGTGGACGTCGACGATTCCCGGCACCCCCAGCTGGGATGTCAGGGCGGGCAGGTCGCTGTCACGCAGGGCCATGCCCTAGTGCATGCCCTTGAGCCGCCGGCCGAGGTCGCGCTCGGCCTCACGGGTCGCCGTGCGCTCGGCGATCGCGTGGCGCTTGTCGTACGTCTTCTTGCCGCGGGCCAGGGCGATCTCGACCTTCGCGCGGCCGTCCTTGAAGTACAGCGAGAGCGGGACGATCGTGAGCCCCTTCTCGGTCGTGCGGCGCTCGATGCGATCGATCTCGTTGCGGTTCAGCAGCAGCTTGCGCCGGCGCCGGGTCTCGTGGTTCGTCCACGTGCCCTGCGTGTACTCCGGGATGTGGACGCCGAGTAGCCAGGCCTCGCCGCGCTCGATCTCACCGAAGCCGTCGACCAGGGACGCACGACCGGCACGCAACGACTTCACCTCGGTGCCGGTCAAGACCATACCGGCCTCGAACGTGTCCTCGATGTGATAGTCGTGGCGCGCCTTCTTGTTCTGCGCTACGAGCTTGCGCCCTGTTTCCTTGGCCACCGCACCATTGTGTCACGCCCCGTCGGAGCTGACCTCGGCCACGACCACGGGGTCGGCGCATCCGCGCGCGAACCCGGCGATCCGCCGGTCGATGTCCCGGCGCAGGACGATCACACCGATCCGCTCGGCCAGCGGTGCCAGCCAGGCCGGCCGGCAGTGGAAGCTGTAGCGCCACGTGGCCCGGCACCGTCCGCCGGGCTCCTCCGCGAATCGCCAGCCGCCGGCGAAGGACTCGAAGAACCACGGCCCGTCGACCATCTTCATGCCCACATTGGTCGGCGGGGTGAACGAGACGTACTCGCTGACCATCCTGAGCCGCGAGCGGTGCCGGGTCTCGGTCCGCACGCCCTTGGCCGGAGCTGTCGCCCCGTCGAGGAAGTGCTGCTCGTGGATGAAGGGGTCCCACCGGAGCCGGGTCGCACCCGTCGTCTGTGAGACCGCGAAGGCCCGGGCCGGGTCGAGATCGACGACGACGCTCGACTCGATCCGCGTCACAACCAGCCCACGGGGTTCACGGTCGAGCCGTTCGCCAGCACCATGAAGTGCAGGTGGCAGCCCGTCGAGTACCCCGTCGATCCGACGTAGCCGATGACCTGGCCGCGCTTGACCTTGCTGCCGGCGCTGACCGCGAACCGTGACAGGTGGTTGTAGGTCGTGACGACGCTGACGCCGCGCTTGACGCCGTTGTTGAGGATCACCCGGTTGCCGTAGCCGCTGTTGAAGTACTGCTGGATGACGGTGCCGGTGGCGGCAGCCCGGATCGGCGTGCCGCAGCCGACACCGAAGTCCGTGCCGTCGTGCAGCTTGTAGACGCCCGTGATGGGGTGCTTGCGCATGCCGTACGACGAGGTGATCGAGCCGCCGACCGGCCGCGAGAGCGTCCCGCCCTCATCGCCCGTGTCGGGCTCGGACGGCGCGACGGGTGCGGCCGGACGGCCGTTCGCCCGGTCACGCGCGGCCTTCTCACGGGCGGCCTTCTCGCGGGCTGCCTTCTCCTGCGCCTTGCGCAGCTCCTCCGCGGCGATCCGCTTGAGCTCAGCCTCCAAGCGGTTGGTCTCGGCGACCTGCTCCTGGTAGAGCCGCTCGTCCTCGGCCTGGGCCGCGGCCGCACCCGCCTTCGCGGATTCGCGGTTCGTGACGAGCCCGGCGACCTGGACGGCCTGCTCCTCGGCGGCGGCTTCGAGCTGCTGCTTCTGGACGAGGTTCGCGGCGGCCTGCTCACGCTGCACCTTGACCTTGTCGCGGAGCTTCTGCACCTTGCGGCGGTTGAGCTTCAGGATGACCCGGGTGGCGTCGAGCTTCTGCATCGTCGCCAGCTGGTTCTCGCTGACGGCGTCGTTGAGGCTGACCCGCTCGCCGTACGTCGACGGGTCCTCGCCCTCCAGGAGGCCGCTGACGGCCCGCAGCCCGCGGTCGCCGTCGAGGTAGTCCTGGACGGCGTACTCCTCGACCGAGCGCTCCGAACGCGTCAGCCGCTTCTCGCCCTGGTCGAGCTCGCGCCGGGCCGCCTTGAGGTCGGCCTGGCTCTGGTCGAGCTTGGCCTGCATCTCGGTGTCGAGGGCTGCCGCCACGGCGACCTTGCCGCGGGTCTCTCCCAGCGTGGCCTGTGCCGAGTCGAGCTTCGCCTGGGCGGCCTGCAGCGCCGCAGCGGCCTCGGCGAACTCCTGGGTGGAGGCGTCCAGGTGCTTCTTGGCGTCCTGCGCCGCACCGCTCGCTTCCCTCTTCTGACGCTCGAGGTCGTCCTTCTGGTCGGCGAACGACGGAGCCGTCAGGGCTGCGATCAGCGCCGTCGAGAGCAGCGCAGCAGTCAGCGCAGTGCGGGTGTGGGAGAACATGACCTCGACCTCGGGGGAAGGATCCCCGGGGGTGCCCGGAGACTGTCGATCAAACTGTCAAGTTCGACTTTAGGCCACAGACGTCACACGTCGAGGTATTTGCGCGTCAGGAAGAGTGTCGGGATCAGCGCCAGCAGCAGGGCCAGCACCGTCGTGACCCCCATGACCTGCAGCGCGTCGGGCCAGCCGACCCATGTCGTGATCTTGCCCAACGTGTCGCGCAGGTAGCCGTAGACGACGAAGTGCATGAAGGCCGCCAGCCCTCCGGCCGCCAGCGCGGCCGAGATCAGCGCGGCCAGCATCGACTCGAGGATGAACGGCAGCTGGATGTGCCAGCTCGACGCACCGACCAGGCGCATGATGCCGATCTCGCGCCGTCGGGCGTACGCCGTCATGCGGATCGTGTTGGACACCTGCAGCACGGCGGCGAAGACCAGCAGGGCCGAGATCGCCAGCGCGCCGTTGCGCAGCTTGTCGAGCGCGGAGAACAACGGCCCGAGCAGCTCCTTGAGGGAGCTGACGTTGCCGACGCCGTCCATGCCGGACACCTGGCTCACGACGGCGTCGTACTTCTGCGGGTCCTTGAGGGTCACGAAGTACGACACGGGGAACGAGTCCGGGCTCAGCGTCTCGAGCTGCTTGCGTCCGGTCTCCGACTGGCCGAACAGGACGCGGGCCTGGTCGAAGTTCTCCTCGGGCGTGCGGATGTCGTACGACTTGACCTGGGCGTTGCCGCGCAGGGCCGCCTGGACGGCGGTCTGCTGCTCCTCGGTGGCGACCCCGCCGATGCACGTGGGCGCCAGCGAGTTCTTGGTGCACAGGTTGACCTGCAGCTGCAGCTTGTCGCCGAAGTACTTCTCGGTGCGCTCGGACTGGGCGAGGATCAGCAGTCCCAGGGCGGCGAGCAGCAGCGAGACCGTCATCGTGACGATCAGGGAAATGGTCATGGACTTGTTGCGAGAAAGGCTCTGGCCCAGCTCGCTGAGAGTGCTACGCATGTGGTCCTCTTCGCCGGGTCAGTTCTGGTAGCCGTAGATGCCACGGGCCTCGTCGCGGACGATGAGTCCTCCGTCGAGCTCGATGACGCGCTTGCGCATCTGGTCGACGATCGACGAGTCGTGCGTGGCCATGACGACGGTGGTGTCGGTGCGGTTGATCCGGTCGAGCAGCTTCATGATGCCGACGCTCGTCGCCGGATCGAGGTTTCCGGTGGGCTCGTCGGCGATCAGGATCATCGGGCGGTTGACGAAGGCGCGGGCCACCGCGACACGCTGCTGCTCGCCGCCGGACAGCTCATCGGGCATGCGATGCCCCTTGCCCTCCAGGCCGACCATCTCGAGCGTCTCGGGCACGAGGGTGTTGATCTCGGCGCGCGACTTGCCGATGACCTGCAGCGCGAAGGCGACGTTCTCGGTGACGGTCTTGTTGGGCAGGAGCCGGAAGTCCTGGAAGACCGTTCCGACCTGGCGGCGCAGCTTGGGCACCTTCCAGCTGGAGAGCTTGTTGATCTCCTTGCCGGCCACGATGATGCGGCCGCTGGTGGGCCGGGCCTCACGAAGGATCAGCTTCAGGAACGTCGACTTGCCCGAGCCGGAAGCACCGACCAGGAAGACGAACTCGCCCTTCTCGATCTCGAGATCGACGGCATCGAGCGCCGCGCGCTTCTGGCCGGGGTAGGTCTTGGTGACCTTGTCGAATCGAATCACCGGACCACTCTAGGCAGGTGGGGCCCACGGTCGTGGGACGTGGGTGACCGGGCCGCGTCTAGGCGGTGCGCAGGGCGACGTAGGCCTCGACGGCCCGGGGCGCCAGCACCGCGTCGATCACCATGGCGCTCGCGCCGAGGATGCCGCCCTGGCTGCCGGCCGTGGTGCCGACGATCTGCAGGTCGTGCGTGGCCAGGGGCAGGGACCGCTGGTAGACGACCTCGCGCACGCCCGCCAGCAGGTACTCCCCCGCCTCCGAGAGCTTGCCGCCGATCACCACGACCGACGGGTTGAGCAGGTTCACGCAGGTCGCGAGCACGGACCCGAGGTCGCGACCGGCCTCCCGCACGGCCTGCAACGCCGCGATCTCGCCCGCGGCGACGGCGTCGACGATGCCCTGCGAGCCCTCGACGTCCAGGCCGCCGGCCCGCAGCTTGGCCGCGATCGCCGGCCCCGCCGCGACGGCCTCGAGGCAGCCGATGTTGCCGCAGCGGCACACGACGTCCGGGGGCGCGTCCGCGACCCGCACGTGACCGAGGTCGCCGGCCGATCCGAGCGCGCCTCGCAGGAGTCGCCCGTCGGCCACGATCCCGGCACCGATGCCGGTCGCGACCTTGACCAGCAGCAGGTGCCGCGAGGACTCCCCCCGCGACGTGTACTCGCCGAGCGCCATGAGGTTCACGTCGTTGTCGACCAGGACCGGTCCGTCGAACTGCCGTCCGAGGTGGGCCGGGACGTCGAAGTCGTGCCATCCCGGCATGATCGGCGGGTTGGCGGGCCGGCCGGTCGCGTGCTCGACGGGTCCGGGCAGGCCGATGCCCACACCCGCGACGTCGGACACGGTCCGGTCGATCTGCGCCAGCAGGTCCTGGCCTATCCCCGCGGCACGGTCGAGCACCTTCTGCGGACCGTCGGCGATGTCGGACGCCACGGTGGCCTCGGCCAGCACCCGACCTGCCAGGTCGCTGACCGCGACACTGGCGTGCGAGGCGCCGAGATCGATGGCCAGCACGACGCGAGCGGCCCGGCTCAGGGCGAAGCGGGTCGGGGGGCGTCCACCGGTGGAGGCCGCCTCGCCCACGGGCTCGAGCAGCCCCGAGGAGAGCAGGGCGTCGACGCGGGCCGTGATCGTGGACCGGGCGAGCGACGACAGCTGGGCCAGCTCGCCGCGCGTGCGGGCGGTGCCGTCGCGCATCAGCTGGAACAACTCGCCCGTGCCGACCAGCGCTGCCGGCAGCGCTGCGGTCTCACTCATGGCCATGAGTAAACCAGACCCCCTTTGGATCGGCATGCCGCACGATGTATGTCGGCTGCCATCATACTTTTGCTTGACCTTAAGCAAAACATGTGACTAGCATCACGTTCATGGCCACCCCCCTGTTGGAGATGCGCGGCATCGTCAAGGAATTTCCCGGCGTCCGGGCGCTCGACGGCGTCGACCTGGTGGTCCGCGCGGGCGAGGTGCACTGCCTGCTGGGCCAGAACGGGGCCGGCAAGTCGACGCTCATCAAGGTCCTCGCGGGGGCGCACGGCGTCGATGACGGCACGATCCTCTGGGAGGGCGAGCCCGTCACGTTCGCCGATCCGCAGGCCGCCCTGCGCACCGGCGTCGCGACGATCTACCAGGAGCTCGACCTGGTCGACGGCCTCAGCGTCGCCGACAACGTCTTCCTCGGGCACGAGAGCTCCCGGGGCGGCTTCACTCGCAACGCCGACATGAACCGGTCGGCCCGCGAGCTGCTGAAGACCCTGGGCCACCCGGAGATCCGGCCGACCCGTGAGGTCGGCAGCCTGTCCGCGGCCGGCAAGCAGATCGTCTCCATGGCCCGGGCGCTGTCGCGCGACGCCAAGGTCATCGTCATGGACGAGCCCTCGGCCGTCCTGGATCCCGATGAGGTCAAGGGCCTGTTCCGGGTCGTCGACGACCTGCGTGCCGCGGGCACCGCGATCATCTACATCTCCCACCGGCTCGAGGAGATCCGCCGCATCGGTGACCGTCTCACGGTGCTCAAGGACGGCCGCACCGTGGCCGGCGACCTCCCCGCCAAGGACACCCCGACGTCCGAGCTCATCACGCTCATGACCGGCCGCACGGTGTCGTCGGTGTTCCCGCGGCGCACCACCCCGTTGCCCGCCGCCGATCCGCTGCTGTCGGTCTCCGGGCTCGGTCGAGCCGGCGAGTTCGCCGACGTCTCCTTCGACGTCCGGCCCGGCGAGATCATCGGCCTCGCCGGGCTTGTCGGGGCGGGCCGCAGCGAGATCGTCGAGACCGTCTTCGGCGCTCGCCGGGCCGGCCACGGCACCGTCACGGTCGACGGGCACAAGCTCAGGAACGGTGCCGTCGACGCCGCGGTCGCCGCCGGTGTGGGCCTGTGCCCCGAGGAGCGCAAGTCCCAAGGCCTGATCCTCGACGACGCCGTGTACCGCAACATCTCGCTGGCCAGCCTCGGGCGGTTCTCCCGCTACGGGGTGTCCACCGAGGGCGCCGAGCGCAGTGCGGCCCGCGAGGCTGCACGGTCGGTCGACGTCCGGCCCGATGCCCCCGACCGCGTCATCCGCACCCTCTCGGGCGGCAACCAGCAGAAGGTCGTCCTGGCCCGTTGGTTGCTGCGGGGCTGCAAGGTGCTGCTGCTCGACGAGCCCACCCGTGGTGTCGACGTGGGCGCCCGCGCCGAGATCTACGCGCTGGTCCGACAGCTCGCCGACTCCGGCGTCGCGATCGTCGTCGTCTCCAGCGACATCGAGGAGGTCCTCGGCCTGTCCGACCGCGTCCTCGTCATCGCCGACGGGGCGGTCGTCCACGACGGCCCCAGTGACGCCATCGACGCCTCGGGCGTCCTCGACCGCATCCTCGCCACCCACGAGCACCAGAAGGAAGACGTCGCGTGACCTCCTTGCAAGATCCCTCCCTGTCCGTGCCGGCCCCGCCGAAGGGTGACCGCGGCGGGTCGATCGGCCTGGCCCGCAACCTCGGCCTCGTCATCGCCCTGGTGATCCTGTGCATCGTCGGCGTCGCCACGGCCGGCGACCGCTTCGCCAGCTCCGACAACGTGCTGACGATCCTGCGCCTGGCCGCCGTCGTCGGCGTCATCTCGATCGGCATGACGTTCGTCATCACCGGCGGCGGCATCGACCTGTCGGTCGGCGCCATCCTCGCCCTCGCCTCCGTCTGGGCCACCACGACCGGGACGCAGGCCATGGCCGGCGACGTGCACTGGATCATCATGGTGTTCAGCGCGATCCTCGTCGGGGCGGCGTGCGGGACGATCAACGGCCTGCTCATCGCCTATGGCCGCATCGTCCCCTTCATCGCGACGCTGGCGATGCTGGCGTCGGCGCGTGGCCTGGCCGAGATCATCGCCGACCGCAAGACCCAGATCATCCGTGACCAGGGCTTCCTCGACTTCTTCGGCGCCGAGCCGATCGGCATCCCGGTCATCGTCATCATCTTCGCCCTGGTCGTCGCGGCCGGCTGGTTCCTGCTGAACCGGACGACCTTCGGCCGGCGGACGTTCGCCGTCGGCGGCAACCCCGAGGCCGCCCGACTGGCGGGCATCAAGGTGCAGCGCCACACCGTCTACCTCTACGCCCTGCTCGGCACGACCTGCGGCATCGCCGCCGTGATGCTGATGTCACGCACCACGACCGGCTCCTCGACGCACGGCACCCTCATCGAGCTCGACGCCATCGCGGCGGTCGTCATCGGGGGGACGCTGCTCTCCGGCGGCCGCGGCACCGTCGTCGGCACCCTCTTCGGGGTCCTGATCTTCACGACCCTCACCAATGTCTTCACGCTCAACAACCTCTCGACGTCGGCCCAGGCCGTCGCCAAGGGCGTGATCATCGTGATCGCCGTGCTCCTGCAGCAGCGCATCGCGAACCGCAAGACGTAGTCCCCCACCACACCAGGAGTCCACATGTCCACGATTCATCCCCGACGCCGCCGTGCGTTCGCGGTGGCCGGCGCGTTCGCGGCCGCCACGCTCGTCCTCGGTGCGTGCACCAACAACTCCGGCGGCGACGACGACACCAGCGATGCCATCAGCAAGAGCAACACCGACAACGACAAGTCGGGCGAGAAGGTCGTCATCGGTTTCTCCGCACCGGCCGCCGACCACGGGTGGATGGGCTCGATCACGAAGTCGGCGACCACGCAGGCCGAGCAGTACGACGACATCGAGCTCAAGGTCGCCGAGGGCACCAACGACGTCAACCTGCAGATCTCCCAGGTCGAGACGTTCATCAACGACAAGGTCGATGCGATCGTGCTGCTGCCGTTCGACGGTGCCGCGATGACGTCGGTGGCCCGCAAGGCCATGGACGCCGGCATCGTCGTGGTCAACGTCGACCGCGAGTTCAACTCCCCGTTCGCAGCACGCACGACGGTCCTGGGTGACAACTACGGCATGGGCGTGTCGGCCGGCACCTTCGTGTGCGACGACGCGGCCGGCAAGACCGGGCTCAAGGTCGCCGAGATCGCCGGCATCGACTCCCTGCCCCTGACGCAGGACCGGTCGCAGGGCTTCTCCGACGCGCTCAAGGCGTGCGGGCTGAAGGTCGACAACCGGGTCGCCGCCGAGTTCACGGTGGAGTCGGGCGAGAAGGCGGCGTCCAACCTCCTGCAGGCCGCGCCCAAGATCGACTACCTCTGGAACCACGACGACGACCAGGGCGTCGGCGTCCTCGCGGCGATCAACAACGCCGGCCGCGACGAGTTCACGATGATCGGCGGCGCCGGCTCGGCCGATGTCATGGAAGCCATCAAGGCCGACAACTCGGTGCTCAAGGCGACGGTCGTCTACCCGTCGACGCAGGCGGCCGACGGCGTCAAGCTCGCCCGTCTGCTCGTGCAGGGCAAGTCGTTGTCGGACCTCGCGGAGATCGAGGTGCCGCGCATGCTCAAGCTGGCCGCGCCCATCGTCACCAAGGAGAACGTCGACACCTACCTGCCGTCCGCGTTCAGGTCCTGACGGGTCGGGGCCCGCGACCACGGTCGCGGGCCCCCTTCCCCCACCCGCACGACTCACTCCACACGAAAGCTGGCACATGAACGACACACGTCCCCGGCTCGGGATCGGGATGGTCGGCTATGCCTTCATGGGCGCCGCCCACTCCCAGGCCTGGCGCACCGCCCCGGCCTTCTTCGACCTGCCGCTCACCCCTCATCTCGCCGCGGTCTGCGGGCGTGACGCGTCCGCCGCCGGCGACGTCGCCCGCCGCTTCGGCTGGGCCTCGGTCGAGACCGACTGGCGCGCCCTGCTGACCCGCGACGACATCGATGTCGTCGACATCTGCACCCCCGGACACACGCACGCCGAGATCGCGATCGCGGCGCTGGAGGCCGGCAAGCACGTCATGTGCGAGAAGCCACTCGCCAACACGGTCGAGGAGGCCGAGGCGATGGCCGCGGCCGCGGCGACCGCCGCGCAGCGGGGCGTCCACGCCATGGTCGGCTTCACCTACCGCCGCACCCCGGCCGTGGCGCTCGCCCGCCGCCTCGTCGCGTCGGGCCGACTCGGGACCATCCGGCACGTCCGCGGGCAGTACCTGCAGGACTGGCTGTCGGACGAGAACACGCCGCTCAGCTGGCGCCTCGACAAGTCGCTGGCCGGATCCGGCGCGCTCGGCGACATCGGCGCCCACATCATCGACATGGCCCAGTTCGTCACCGGAACGCCGATCCAGTCGGTCAACGGGCTCATGGAGACCTTCGTCTCGACCCGCCCCCTCGCGGGCGACCATGCCACGCTCGGCGGCTCGTCCTCCGCCGACGCCGAGCGCGGACCGGTGACCGTCGACGACGCGGCCGCCTTCACCGCCCGCTTCGTCGGCGGCGCCATCGGCGTCTTCGAGGCCACCCGGTTCGCCACGGGCCGCAAGAACGCCCTGCGGCTCGAGGTCAACGGCACGCTCGGCTCCCTCTCGTTCGACTTCGAGGACATGAACGTCCTGGAGCTGTTCGACGCGACCGAGGATCCCGACGTGGCCGGCTTCCGCCGCATCATGGTGACCGAGGCGACCCATCCCTACATCGCCGCGTGGTGGCCACCGGGCCACGGGCTCGGCTACGAGCACGGCTTCACCCACCAGGTCGTCGACTTCGTGACCGATGTCGCCAAGGGCGCCGACCCCACCCCGACCTTCGCCGACGGGCTCGCGGTGCAGCGCGTCCTCGCGGCCATCGAGGCCAGCGCCGCCGACGGCACCACCCACCAGACAGGAGTCACCGCATGACCCGTCCGATCACGTTGTTCACCGGCCAGTGGGCCGACCTCCCGTTCGAGGAGGTCGCCGCCCTGGCGGCCGGATGGGGCTACGACGGCCTCGAGATCGCCTGCTGGGGCGACCACCTCGACCCCTGGGCCGCGGTCGAGGACCCCGACTACATCCAGACCCGGCTCGACATCCTCGAGCGTCACGGCCTGCAGGTGCACGCGATCTCGAACCACCTCAAGGGCCAGGCCGTGTGCGACGACCCCATCGACGAGCGCCATCACGACATCTTGTCGGCGCGCGTGTGGGGCGACGGCGATCCCGAGGGCGTCCGTCAGCGGGCGGCCGAGGAGATGAAGCACACCGCTCGCGCGGCGCGCATGCTCGGCGTCGACACCGTCATCGGCTTCACGGGCTCGTCGATCTGGAAGTACGTCGCGATGTTCCCGCCGGCCTCCGAGGCGATGATCGCCGCCGGCTACCAGGACTTCGCCGACCGCTGGAACCCGATCCTCGACGTGTTCGACGAGGAGGGCGTCCGCTTCGCCCACGAGGTGCACCCCAGCGAGATCGCGTACGACTACTGGACGACCCACGCCGCCCTCGACGCGATCGACCACCGGCCCGCCTTCGGCCTCAACTGGGACCCGTCGCACTTCGTCTGGCAGGACCTCGACCCGCTGGGCTTCCTGTGGGACTTCAAGGACCGGATCTACCACGTCGACTGCAAGGACGCCAAGAAGCAGGTCGGCAACGGACGCAACGGACGACTCGGCTCGCACCTGCCGTGGGCGGACCCGCGCCGCGGCTGGGACTTCGTGTCGACCGGTCGCGGCGACGTGCCGTGGGAGGCGTGCTTCCGGATGCTCAACACGATCGGCTACGACGGCCCCATCTCGATCGAGTGGGAGGACGCCGGCATGGACCGGCTCATCGGGGCACCGGAGGCGCTGGCCTACGTCAAGGCCAATCTCTTCGACGCGCCCACGGCCGCGTTCGACGCGGCTTTCAGCTCCGGCGACTGACCACGGGCGCACCGGGCGGGCAGAACATGGATCGCGGGGCTAGCGTCGAGGGATGAGACTCGATCCTCGCGATGCCCTGGCCCTCGTCGGGCGCGCCCCGGCCCTGCTCGAGGAGGCCCTCGGACTGGTCCCCAGGGCCTCGGCCCTGCTGGACGCCGCCGAGGTCCTCCTCGTCCGGGTCGACACGCTCATCGACGGGGTCGAGGTCACCCGCAGGGACGCCGACAACGCCATCGCCCGGATCGACGCCACGATCGACAAGGCGGACGAGGCGATCGCCAAGATCGACGCCACCAACACCAAGGCCGACGACGCCATCGCCAAGATCGACGCCACCAACACCAAGGCCGACGACGCCATCAACCGGATCGACAAGACCGGCACCGCCGCCGACGAGTCCATCGCCCGCATCGATCACACGATCACCCAGGCCGATGCGCTCGTCATCCGCGGGGCGGGCATGGTCGGCAGCATCGAGCCGACGGTGGATCGCGGTCTGCGGATGTTCGACGCCTTCGTACCCATCATCGACCGCCTGCAGCCCGTCGCCGACCGGGTGTCGCGCACGATCGACCCCGACGAGGTCGAGGCGATCGTCCGGCTGCTCGACCACCTGCCCGAGCTGGTCGAGCGGATCGAGACCGACGTGCTGCCGATGATGGTCACCCTGCGCAGCGTCGGCCCGGACGTCCACGACCTGCTCGACATCACCCGCGAGCTCAACTCGATGCTCGGCAAGCTGCCGGGCATGGGCCGGGTCAAGCGGCGGATCGACGAGCAGCAGGAGAACAACGCCATCGCCGGCGACGAGGGCCGCTGAGCGCTAGACCGACGCGCCCGAGTGCTCGCGGCGCCAGCGGATGCCGGCCTCGATGAAGTCGTCGATCTCGCCGTCGAGCACGCCCTGGGTGTTGCCGCTCTCGTACTCGGTGCGCAGGTCCTTGACCATCTGGTACGGGTTGAGGACGTAGTTGCGCATCTGGTCGCCCCACGAGGCCTGCACGTCGCCGCGCAGCTCATCGAGGTGGGCCCGCTCCTCGGCCTTCTTCAGGGCCAGCAGCTTGGCCTTGAGGATCACCATGGCGCTGGCCTTGTTCTGCAGCTGGCTCTTCTCGTTCTGGCAGCTGACGACGGTGCCGGTCGGGATGTGCGTCAGGCGGACGGCCGAGTCGGTCGTGTTGACGCTCTGGCCACCGGGACCGGACGAGCGGTAGACGTCGACACGGATCTCCTCGTCGGGGACGTCGATCTCGTCGGTCTGCTCCAGCACCGGGACGACCTCGATCGCCGCGAACGACGTCTGCCGGCGTCCCTGGTTGTCGAAGGGCGAGATGCGCACGAGCCGGTGCGTGCCGGACTCGACCGACAGGGTGCCGTAGGCGTACGGGGCCTTGACCGC
The DNA here is from genome assembly GCA_025965435.1 of Aeromicrobium sp. Taxonomy (GTDB): domain Bacteria; phylum Actinomycetota; class Actinomycetes; order Propionibacteriales; family Nocardioidaceae; genus Aeromicrobium. The sequence continues at coordinate 6,789 of JAOPWZ010000133.1, read as the reverse complement.
GAACGTCGTCGACTTGATGCCGGCCTCCTCCGCGTAGGAGACGTCATAGATCTCCACGGTGTAGCCGTGGCGCTCGGCCCAGCGGATGTACATGCGCTGGAGCATCAGCGCGAAGTCGGCGGCGTCGACGCCACCCGCGCCGGAGCGGATCGACACGAGGGCGTCGCGCTCGTCGTACTCGCCCGAGAGCAGGGTGCGGATCTCGAGGGAGTCGATCGCCTTCTTGATGCGCACGAGCTCGCGGTCGACCTCGGCGGACGTCTCCGAGTCACCCTCCTCGAGCGCCATCTCGTGCATGATCGCGAGGTCGTCCAGGCGCTCGCGCAGGCCCGTCACGCGTTCGACCTCGGCCTGCAGGACCGAGAGCCGTCCGGTGACGCGCTGCGCGTTGGCCTGGTCGTCCCAGAGGTCGGGGGCGCCGACCTCCTCCTGGAGGTCGGCGATCTCCTTGCGCACGGCGTCGAGATCGAGGACCTTCTCGATGGACGTCAGGGTCGCGTCGAGGGCCTTGGTCTGCTCTGCAAAGTCTGGTGCTGCCACCTGTTGAGGCTACCGGGTCCGGTCAGATGCTCTTGCGGCGGAACTCCGGAGCCTGCGTCGGGCCGTTGGCACCGTGCGACTTCTCGCTGCCATCGTGCTCGGCACCCTCGGCCGTCGCGTGGTGCTGGTTCTTCTTCTTGTCCAGCGCCTCGCGGAACTTGGCCTTCATGTCGGTCTTCTGGTCGTTGCCTTCTGTGTCAGCCATGTCCCCACTGTATGCCCCTGTGGCAGTGCGTCCACCGGGTCGCCGCTCCCGGTCCTCGGTGCCCTCTTCGCGGAGGGCGGGCGCCCGTGATGGGATCGACCCATGAGTGACGACTGCCTGTTCTGCGGCATCATCGCCGGGACGACTCCGGCCACGATCGTGCTGGAGACCGACGACGTCGTCGGCTTCCTCGACGTCCGCCCCGTCTTCAAGGGCCATGTGCTCCTGGTCCCGCGCGAGCACGTCGTGACCCTGTCGGACCTGCCCGAGCCGCTCATCGTCCCGCTGTTCTCCACCGCGCAGCGGGTCGCCGACGCCATCACGTCCGGCCTCGGTGCCCAGGGCACGTTCGTCGCGATGAACAACGTCGTCTCCCAGAGCGTCGCCCACCTGCACGTGCACGTCGTGCCCCGCACCAAGGGCGACGGCCTGCGCGGCTTCTTCTGGCCGCGCACCACGTACGCCGACGGCGAGGCCGAGACCTACGCCGCCACCATCCGGAAGGCGCTCGCATGACCACCGTGACCCGCGACCAGGCGGCCGCGAAGGCCCGGCTCGAGCTCGGCGCCACGGTCGTCGAGCCCTTCGTCGACGACGAGCTGGAGCGCGACCTCGTCTGCGGCGGCTACGCCTTCGTCGCCGGCGACCGCGGCGCCATCATCGGCTACGACGGCGGCTACCAGACCAGCATGCTCGAGCTGTCGGGCGAGACGATGGAGACGCTGATCCTCGGCTGGCTCGTCGAGCAGCGGCACCGCAAGGACATGACGGACGCTCCCCCGAAGCGGCCCACCCACCCGTGCCCCATCTGCGGCCGCCCGACCGCCCACGAGGACCGCTACCCGGCGTCGGTCTGCGCCGACTGCCGCGACCGCGCCTCCGACCGCGACGGCCGCCGGATCGTCGGCTACAACGAAGGCCTGGCCGGCGAGCTCATCGTGTTCTACGCCGATTCGCCGCGCGGGCCGCAGACCGAGATCGCCGGCGAGGTGCTCGACACCGGACGCTGCTGGATCGACGGCATCGCGTGCTCGATCGCCGGGGCCCGCTTCGGCGGCGTGGTCGTGCAGCGCCTCGCGGACTGACAGGTCACGAAACCCCCACGGCCCCCTTCGGCGCTGCATACTGATCCCGGCGTCGCGGCTGCCGCGGTACCGTCCCCACGAGCTGCCCGATCCGAGCCCCGCGGAGAAGGTCTGACTCAGCAGGTCCGGGAGACGTACTTCTTCGATCCTCGGCGCACGACGTCGCGGTCGCGCAGCAGGATCGAGGCCGAGCCGCTGCGGACGGCGCAGGCCCGCGCGAACGCGGAGCGTCCGTTGTCGGTGTACTCGATCTCGATCAGGCGCGAACCGTAGTACCGCGTGTACGCCCCGCACTCGCGGTAGACCTCGCACTCCTCGGCGACGGCGAAGTCGAACCCGAGCCGCAGCCGGCTGAGCTGTGGAGCGTTCTTCTGGGCGATCGCGACCCCCGTGCCGTGGGCCTCCCGCACGAGCCGCTTGGCGAGGCTGACCGCGTGCGCCTTCTTGATCCGTCCCTTCGACCGCGTCCACGAGTCGAGGTTGTCCGGCTAGACGGCCTGGTACCCCTTGCGCGCGCACTGCGCGAACCAGGCCCGGTTGATCGCACCCAGCTGGGCCCGCTTCTTCGAGGTGCGGATGTCGAGCAGCACCTCCTCACGCCAGCTCGGGTCGCGGACGAGGCGTCCCTTCCCGTCGCGCAGCAGCAGCGACGGGTGCTTCTTCTTCCACCAGCCCAGCCGGCCCGGCTGCGTCTGGAAGGAGTTGACGTAGCAGACCGAGTACACCCCGGTCACCGGTGCGTCGGTGCTGTCGCGGGTGAGGATCTGCACTTTGGACGCCGGCGGGTAGGCGCCGCCGAGCTGGTAGTCGGCGACGCCGGCCGTCGGCGGGACGGTGACCGGGCCGGCGGTCATCGCGAACGCCGCGACCAAGGACATGACCGGCCCGGTCATGCGTCGGGGTCCATGGCGTGTCCGTGCGGCGTCGTGTCGTTCACGTCCTCATCCAAGCCCACGCGCGTCATGGTGCCGCGCCGCCCTCACTGACCAGGTCGCAGCTGCGCCGTGGCCTCGGACACGATCGTCGTCCGGGAATCCCAGCCGGGCGGTGCGAACGCCAGCGACACCGAGCGCTCGAGGCGCACCCGCACCTGGTTGTCGTCGGTGCGGACGTGCACGATCCGGACGTCCGGCCCGGTGACGTAGTCGTTCACCAGCCGGCGCGCCTCGGCACCGTCGAGGGTGACTCCTCCCCCGCGGTAGAACGTGTCGCGGCTCAGCCCGTCGGCCGCCGCCAGCGCCGCACCGTCCGCGACGTTGTCGAGCTGCTGTCGCTGCAGGAACGCCGCGGACGCGTTGACGACCACTCCCACGAGCAGCCCCAGGAACAAGAGGAAGCCGATCGTGATGACGGTGATCGTCCCGTCCTCGCGCCTCATCGACTTCTCCGGAAGGTGCCGTAGGGCTCGGTGTGGGTGCTGTCGACCGTCACCCCGCCGAGGCGTGATCCCAAGGAGCTCGGCGTGAGCGGCAACGGCTGCGTCGCCCGGACGACGACCCGGACCGACGATCCGGGCTCGAAGCACTCGCCCGGTGACGGCAGGCACGTCACGTGGACCGTCGCGCCGTCGAGCCCCTGGTCGTCCAGTGCCACCCGTGCGGCCAGCCGTGCCCGCTGCTCGCCGGAGGCGACGTCCGGCGACTGAAGGAACGCGCGGGCAGCCGACCGGCTGGCGGTCGACACCCCGTAGGCCGCGCGCTGGGTGTCGAAGACCGCGACCAGGACGTAGACCAGCGGCACCAGCAGCAGGATCGTCAGCCAGACGAACTCGACCGTGGCCGTGCCCTGCTCGTCCTCGCTCACGGCTCGACCTCACGGACGGCGTGCCCGCGCACGGTCAGCGACACGGACGGGCCGAAGAGCCCCAGTGCCGGCACCTCGGTGCGCACCTCGACCTCGGCACCCGGCAGCCCGCCCACCGTCGTCCACGTCGAGCGGACGTCGTCGGCGTGGCGGTCGTCGAGCGCGGCACGGATCATGGCGCGGGTGCGCTGGGCGCCGTCGGCCGGCGAGGCACCGAGTGGCGACGAGGCCCGGGCGCCCTCCGATGCCGCTGCCGCCAAGGTGTTGCGGATGTGAAGCACGAGGGCGACCTGGGCGATCCCCAGGACCAGCGGGACGAGCAGCACCATGACCAGCACGAACTCGACGACGGCCGCGCCGCGCTCGCGAGCCGCCATGGCTCAGCCGCCGACCGCCGACAGCGCCTGCGTGAGGATGTCGCGCAGCTGCGGGCCGGCTGCAGCGGTGATGATCGCGACCAACCCTGCAGACATCACCGTGATCATCACCCACCCCGGGACGTCTCCCCGTTCGTCGTGCCGATGCACGCTTCCAGTTGACCTGACAGTGGACATGAGCGTTTCCTTCCTAGGTGCCTGAGGTGAGATGAAGACCTACGTAGCCGGGGAAGAAGGCAAAGATCACGGTGATCGGCAGGATCAGGAACACGACCGGGATCATCATCGTGACCTCCTTGCGACCCCCTGCCTCGATGAGCTCGCGGCGACCGGACTCCCGCACGTCCGCCGCCTGGGCGTGCAGGACGTCGACGAGCGGGGTGCCGCGCTCGACGGCGATCGCGAGACCCTCGGCGAAGCGCGCGATGCTGTTGACCCCGGTGCGGGTCGCGAGGGCGTCGAAGGCGTCGGCCATCGGCATCCCGGTGCGGACGTCGGCGATCACGCCGGCGAGCTCGTCGGCCAGCGCGCCGTGACACACCCGCATGATGCGCTCGAGACCCGCGACCGGGCTCTCCCCCGCCGCCACGGCCAGCGCGAGGAGGTCGGCGACCACGGGGAACTCCGCGCGCATCTCGCGCTCGCGGGCCGTCACCTGGCCGGACAGGTGCTGGTCGCACCACAGCACGCCACCGACGAAGCCGAGCACGCAGATGAGCAGGAGCAGCGGCACGCCCGCCCTGCCGCCCGACCACAGCACGGCGGACACGGCGATGCCGCCGCCGAGGCCGGCTGCGCCCCAGAGCACCTGCCGGATGCGGAAGTCGTCGACCGACATCGGTGAGCCGAGGCGCACGAGCCGGCGCGACACGCTCGCCGAGCCGCCGAGCACCTCGCCGACGAGGTCTCCCACCCGGCGGACCGATGGTCCGAAGACCGCGCCGACCACACCTGAGGCCCGGGCCGGGCTCACGATCTGCGGATGGACGTCTCGGACGTACGGCACCACGCGCTGGTCGAGCGTCGGCCGGCGCGTGCCCCACCAACCCGAAGCCACCAGGAGGATCCCGGCGGACAGCAGGAGCCCGATCAGCGCCCCGGTCATGTCCGGGCCCTCATGCCAGGATCCGCCGCTCGGACGGAAGCCGGCCGATCCACATCATGAGCCGGTACGCGACGACGCACAGCACGGCCCCCGACAGCAGCACCACCAGTCCCGCGCCGCTGGCGAAGCGCTCGACGACATCGCCCTGCAGGCACATCAGGAGCAGCACCAGCCACGGGGCGGCCACCGCGAGCCGCGCACCGTTGACGGTCCACGACTGTCGAGACTCCAGCTCGCCGCGGGTGCGCAGGTCGTCGCGCAGGAACCCCGACAGCGAGCGCAGCATCCGGCCGAGATCGCCGCCCCCGACCTCGCGGGCGATCCTCAGCGCCTCGACGACACGGTCGCCGACCGGATCGGCGAGCCGGTCCTTGAGCAGGTCGAGCGACTCGTGGAACCGTCCCGTCGCCTGGTAGTCGCGCCCGAACTGGACGAACGCGTCGCGAAGCTCCTCCGGACCACGCTCGCCCAGCTGCATGAGGGCCTCGGGCAGCGACAGGCCGGCCCGCACGGCCGACGTCAGGTTGTCGACGGCGTCGGGCCAGACGGCCGCGTGCTCGCGCAGGCGCTTCGCCGCTCGGCCGCGCAGCACCGCGATGGGTGCCACGGCCGCCATGAGCCCGAAGACCAGCCCGATCGCCGTGACGCCCGAGACCCCCGTCATGACGACGGCGCCCAGGACGAAGGCGCCCACGCACAGCCCCACCAGCTGGGCGGGCACGATGCCGTGCACGCCGGCCCGTGTCAGGAGCCCACCCAGCGGGCTCACGCGCGGTCGCGTGCGCGGCGCCGGTCGCCACTGCGGCTCGGTGAACGTCCAGATCACGAGGACGGCCCCGAGACCCGCCATCATCCCGATCAGGGCGCCCACCGACCCACCCCCAAGGCCTCGTCGAGATCGATACCGGCCTGCTCGAAGGCGTCGCGTCGCAGCGGCATCCCGTGGCCGCGCTCCAGCCGTCCGCCCTGGCGCACGAACACCGGCTCGGACTCGATCAATCCGTTCTCGACCCGCCCCGTCACGGCGACGATCTCGCGAACCGCCCGCGTCCCGTCGGCGCCGAGCCCGGTGTGCACGACCAGGTCGACGGACGCTGCGACGGTCGGGACGACGAACCGGGAGCCGATGTTGTCCCCCGCCAGCAACGGCAGCGTGCACATCTTCACGAGGGCCTGCCGGGCCGAGTTGGCATGGAGACTGGCCATCCCGGGCAGCCCGGCGTTGAGCGCGAGCAGCAGGTCGAGACACTCGGCGGCCCGCACCTCGCCGACGATGATGCGCGACGGACGCATGCGCAGGGCCTCCTTGACGAGCATGCGCAGGTCGATCGTCCCCGTCCCCTCCAGCCCGGCCTGGCGCGTCTGCATCGCGACCCAGTCGGGGTGGCCGGTCTGCAGCTCGAAGACCTCCTCGACCGACACGAGCCGCTGCGACCCGGGGATCGAGGCGGCCAGACAGTTCAACAGGGTCGTCTTGCCGGCCTGCGTCCCGCCGGACACCACGATGTTCAGGCCGGCGCGCACGCTGGCGTCGAGGAACGCCGCGCTGCGCGGCTCCAGCGTGCCGAGGGAGACCAGATCGTCCAGGGAGTGGGCCTTGGCGACGAACTTGCGGATGTTGACCGCGGCGAAGCCACGGGCGATGCCGTCCAGGACGACGTGGAGGCGATGGCC
>JAOPWZ010000019.1 GCA_025965435.1 Aeromicrobium sp. | reverse complement strand
CGGTCGTCAGCGGCGACTACAGCTTCAAGACCGCTCCGAAGGTCGTGGGCCTCCCGATCCTGGGCAAGACGATCTCCGCCTCGCGCGGTTCGGTGGCGCCGGGCGCCAATGTCACCTACCAGTGGTTCCGCGACGGCAAGGCCATCGCCGGCCAGACCGCTCGCACCCACCGGGTCGCGAAGGCCGACTACCAGAAGAAGCTGTCGGCGGTCATCACCTACAAGTCGTACGGCTACGACCCGATCGTCCGCACCGTCAAGGCTCCGTTCGACGCGAAGAAGAAGGCCAAGGCCTCGGCCAAGGTCAGCACGGGCAAGAAGTCGGCCACGTTCACGATCAAGGTGTCGCCCAGCGCCAGCAACAAGGCCAAGGGCAAGGTCTCGATCATCGAGAACGGCAAGACCCTCAAGCGGGTCTCGATCAAGTCCGGCACCGTGAAGGTCAAGCTCTCGAACCTCAAGTCGGGCAAGCACTCCTTCAAGGTCGTCTACCAGGGCAAGAAGTACGCCGCCGGCACCTCGAAGACGGTGCGCGTCAAGAAGTAGCACCAGCTGGAGAGGGCCCCGGGACGTCCGCGTCCCGGGGCCCTCGCGCGCATCCACATGATGGATGCGGCGCACGACGGGATGCGGCGTCGATAACATCCCCGTACGGTCGGAGCACACCAACGAGGGAGATTCATGCGGCACGTGCTGAGGGTGCTGGCGCTGATGCTGTTGGCGCTCGTCGTCGTCCCAGCCGTCCCGGCAGGCGCAACACCCGACGACCGTCCGGTCGTCCGGGTCGGCACCGAGGGCACGTACCCGCCGTTCTCCTTCCACGACTCCGACAACAACGACCTCACCGGCTTCGACATCGAGGTCATCAAGGCGGTGGCCGAGGAGGCGGGCTGGAAGCTGGAGTTCGTCGAGACGACCTTCGACGCGATCTTCGCGGCGCTCGACGCCGGCCGCATCGACGTCATCGCCAACCAGGTCACCGACAACCCCGAGCGTCAGGCGCGGTACGGGCTGTCCGACACGTACACCTACTCGCGCGGCGTGATCGTCGTGAAGGCCGGCACCACGGGCATCACGACGCTCGCGGACCTGAAGGGCAAGACGACGGCGCAGTCGTTGACGACCAACTACGCCAAGCTCGCCACCGAGGCAGGAGCGAAGGTCGAAGGGGTCGAGGGCTTCGCGCAGGCCGCTGCGCTGGTCGTGCAGGGACGGGTCGACGCCCTCATCAACGACAACCTCGCCGCACTCGACTACCTCAACACCACCGGCTCGGACAGCATCGAGATAGCCGGCAACGCCGGCGACGAGGTCAGTGAGCAGAAGCTGGCGTTCCGCAAGGACGACGCAGCCCTGCTGAAGCAGGCCAATGACGCACTGGCCGCGCTCAAGGCGGACGGCACGCTGGCGAAGATCTCGGAGAAGTACTTCAAGATCGACGTCACCGTCGCGAACACCGGCGAGGCAGACCTGTCGGGTGGCCGCGCACCGCGCAGCGATGCCGAGATCGTCCAGGACGCGGCCTGGCCGATGTTCAAGAAGCTGTTGATCGCCACGATCCCGATCACGATCATCAGCTTCGCGCTGGGGCTCGTGCTCGCGGTGGCCGCAGCCCTCGCCAACATCTCCGGCAGCCGGATCCTCAGCGGCCTCGCCCGCGCCTACATCTCCATCATCCGCGGCACGCCGCTGCTGGTGCAGCTCTTCATCGTGTTCTACGGCCTGCCCGAGATCGGGATCGACCTGCCCTCCTGGCCGGCGGCGATCCTGGCGCTGAGCCTCAACGTCGGTGGCTACGCCGCCGAGATCGTGCGATCGGCGATCCTCTCGGTGCCCAAGGGCCAGTTCGAGGCCGCGTCGACCATCGGGATGGGCTACTGGCAGTCGCTGCGCCGCATCGTGTTCCCGCAGGCCGCCCGGACCGCCGTCCCCCCGCTGTCGAACACCCTGATCTCGCTGTTGAAGGACACCTCCCTGCTGTCGGTGGTGCTGGTCACCGAACTGTTCCGCGAGGCCCAGAACGCGGCGTCCGCCGCACAGACGTTCTTCCCGCTCTACCTCACGGCCGGGGTCTACTACTGGGTCGTGTGTGCCCTCCTGGCCGCAGGCCAGGGCCGGATCGAGACCCGACTGAACAGGTTCGTGGCCAGATGACCGATTCCACCGCCCCCCTCGTCGACGTCCGCCGGATCGAGAAGACCTTCGGCGACAACCACGTCCTGCGCGGGATCGACTTCCAGGCCGACGCCGGCACCACCACCGTGCTCATCGGGCCGTCCGGGTCCGGCAAGACCACGATCCTGCGCTCCCTGAACGTGCTCGAGACGCCTGACTCGGGCGTCATCCGCATCGGCGAGGTCGAGGTCGACTTCGCGGGGCTCCCCACCAAGGGCAAGGACGCCCGGGAGCCGGTCTCGCGCCTGAGGGCGCAGAGCGGGATGGTCTTCCAGTCACACCACCTCTTCCCGCACAAGACCGTGCTGGAGAACGTCATCGAGGGGCCCGTCCAGGTGCAGAAGCGTCCCCGCGAGGAGGCGGTGGCGGACGCTCGTCAGCTGCTCGACCAGGTGGGTCTGGCCGAGAAGGCCGACCAGCACCCCTTCCAGCTCTCCGGTGGGCAGCAGCAGCGGGTGGGCATCGCCCGGGCGCTGGCGTTGAAGCCCAAGGTCGTCCTGTTCGACGAGCCGACGTCGGCCCTCGACCCCGAGCTCGTCGGCGAGGTGCTCTCGGTCATCAAGGACCTCGCGACCGAGGGCTGGACGACGGTCATCGTCACCCACGAGATCCGCTTCGCCGAGCAGGTGGCCGATCAGGTCCTGTTCCTCGACGGCGGCGTGGTCGTCGAGCGGGGAACCAGCGCCCAGGTGATCGGTGACCCGTCCGAGGACCGCACCAGGCAGTTCCTGCACCGGATCCTCAACCCGGGCTGAGCCGATCGGCCCAGCCCGGGGGTCACCGGAGGCGCGGTCTCACCAGGCGGCAGGCGCGACCTTGTACGGCATCATGCAGGCCGCCTTCGGGTTGCCGAGGATCATCCGCGACGAGGCATCGCCGGTGTTGGAGACCGTGAACGGCAGGTTCGGGTTGATCCGCTCGGAGGTGCTCCGGCTCGGCTCGTCGAATCCGCCGCTCTTCGCGCCGCTCATGAGGACGCGGTCCGGCTGGCCGATCGAGTAGGTCGTGCTGCCGACTGCGGAGCTCTGCGAGACGCCGACCTTGAGGTTGAAGCGTGAGCAGCGGAAGCCGCTGAAGTTGAAGACCGCGGTCGAGCCGCCGGCGATCGCGTACGAGGTGCTCCACCGCTCGCTGGTCCTGGGGCCCACGGGCTCCTTGTCCGCCCGCACGACGCCGCCGGGCGTGCTGGCGGCGGCGTCGTGGAACCGCGACAAGCTGACCCACTCGTTGACCCGGATGTAGAACGTCTTGACCTTGGCGCTGCGCCCGGAACCGGCCTTCTTGACGACCTCGATCTTGTAGGTGCCCGCGTAGCCCTTCTTGGGCGCGAACTTCTTGGAGAAGTAGCCCTTCTTGTTGACCCGGGCGGATCCGAAGTACTGGCGCCTCTTGGCCTGGCTGTGCATGTTGGTCACGTAGATGTTGACCTTCTTGCCCTTGACCTTGCCGCCCTTGACCTTGCCGCGGATCGTCGTGCGGGTGTTGATCGGGGCGTTCGACGAGGTGAGGTCGAGACTCGTGTCGTTGTACGTGCGCTGGGTTCCGGTGGGCTTCGGCGACAGCGAGACCGAGTAGCTCTTGTTGGAGGACTTCTTGGCTTCGGCGGGACTGAACAGGCCGAGCGAGATGACGACTGCAGCGAGAATGACGATGAGTTTGCGCAAGGTGAACACCTAATGGGGGTCGACACGAAATGGGACCTAAGTCATAAAGCGTACGCCCGCCCGACCGTAAATGCACGTCGTGATTCCTGCAATCCCGGGACCTAGGTCATTCCCGGGTGGTGAACGGGGGTGGGGTGGGAGTCGTCGCAGCTGTGTACTGGGGAGTAACGGGACCCGCGGGTGGCGGTGGGGAGCGATGCCCGGGGTGCGGCCATCCGCCTGCGGAATATTTAACCCACGCAATAGACTTGTGAGTTCTCCAGAGTACCTAAGGAGTGGGGTGAACTCACACAACGCGGAACAGCGCGAGATCCAGGCCGAGCAGTCGTACGTCGACACGGTGTACGAGCGACTCGACGCATCCGCCAAGGTCGCCCAGTCCCTCGTCGTCGAGGGCATGGCGCGCGGGCACGTCGGCAACGAGGGCGGACTGGTCGAGCGCGATGCGATGGTCTACCAGGCGTCGAAGCGCCTGTCGGCGCTCAACGCGGCGCACGACGGGCTCGTCTTCGGACGCCTCAACATGTTGAACGGCGAGTCGCGCTACATCGGACGCATCGGGGTCCGCGACGCCGAGCGGGAGATCATCCTGATCGACTGGCGCGCCCCCGCCGCCGCGATCTTCTACCAGGCCACGGCCCAGGAGCCGAACGGCGTGATCCGCCGCCGCGTCCTGCGCTGCGCCAACGACCAGGTCATCGGGGTCGAGGACGATCTGCTCGACGCCGACAACGCCCCCGACGACCTCGTCATCGTCGGCGAGGGTGCGCTGCTGGCGAGCCTCACCCGGGCCCGCGACTCCTCGATGCACTCGGTGGTCGCGACGATCCAGAAGGAGCAGGACGAAGCGATCCGCGCGCCCAGCCGCGGCGCCACCACGATCGGCGGCGGCCCCGGCACCGGCAAGACCGTCGTTGCCCTGCACCGCGCGGCCTACCTGCTCTACACCGACCGACGCCGCTTCGAGTCCGGTGGCGTGCTCGTCGTGGGGCCGTCGAACGTCTTCATGAACTACATCGAGCGGGTGCTCCCGAGCCTCGGCGAGACCAGCGTGACCCTGCGGTCGCTCGGCGAGGTCGTCGACGGCATCCGCGCCGGACGCCACGACGAGTCCGTCGCCGCGGCCGCCAAGGGTTCGTCCCGCATGACGAGCTTCCTCACCCGGGCCGCGGCGGCGCCGATGCCGGGGGCGCCGACCGAGTTCAGGTACTTCTACAAGGACGACGTCCTGCGGCTCCAGCCGCAGCAGCTCGACCGCATCCGCCGCCAGCTGCTCTCGGGTGGCAAGCGCAACCGGGCCTACGCCAAGGTGCCGTCGGTGCTCGTCGACACGCTGTGGCGCCAGGTGCGCGGTGAACGGGCGCTGGAGAAGGGCCAGGAGGACTTCGTCGAGATCGTCACGACCGACGATCGGTTCATCGACTTCGTCGAGCAGTGGTGGCCCCCCGTCGAGCCGATCGAGATCTGGCGCCTGCTGCCCGACGTCATCGACCGGCTGTCGCAGGGCGCCTTCAGCCGCGAGGAGATCGCGGCCCTCAAGACGTCCTGGGCCATCGGCGAGCCGAGCATCCAGGACGTGCCGCTGATCGACGAGCTGCGCTACCTCCTTGGCGAGGTCCCCGAGGCCACGGACGACGAGGACGACGGTCCCAAGCAGCTCATGAGCTTCGAGCGACGTGAGCGCGACGACCGGGTCGACCGCAACCGCACGACCCAGAGCATCGAGGACGACGGCTTCGCCCACGTGCTCGTCGACGAGGCGCAGGACCTGTCGCCGATGCAGTGGCGCATGCTCGGGCGTCGCGGCCGGCACGCCAGCTGGACGATCGTGGG
>JAOPWZ010000112.1 GCA_025965435.1 Aeromicrobium sp. | reverse complement strand
CGCCAATAACGGGACGCCGCGGACGAAGTTGGAGGTGCCGTCGATCGGGTAGATGATCCATCTCCGCCCCCCCGGGCCGGAGGAGCCCTAGACCACGCCGTGCTCCTCGCCCAGGACGATGTCCCGGGTGCGCGCGGACTTGAGGGTGCGCCGGATGGCGGCTTCGACGGCCTCGTCGGACTCGGTCACGTACGTCATGTCCGGCTTGGTGTCGACCTCGAGATCGATGGCGCCGAAACGGTCCATCGAGAGGTTGTCGGCGTTGTCGGCGAGCACGTGGGCGAGGCGCAGATCGTCGGTGTACGAGTGAGCCATGGCCCTCAGAGTACGGCCTGGACCGTCTGGACCGGCGTGCGGCGCGTGCTCAGTAGTCGTCCTTGTGGTTCATGCTCGCGAGGATGCGACGGAAGGACTCGACCCGTTCGGGGGCCAGCGTGCCCTCCGCGACGGCGGCGTCCAGGGCGCACTCGGGCTCGGTGGCCGAGTGCAGGCAGCCGCGTGGACAGCCGCGGGTCACGTCCTGCAGATCGGGGAACGCCTTGATCAGGTCGTCGATCTGCACGTGCGCGAGGCCGAACGAGCGGATGCCGGGGGTGTCGATGATCCAGCCGCCGAACGGCAGCTCGAGGCTGATCGCCGACGTCGACGTGTGGCGGCCGCGACCGGTGACGGCGTTGACGTAGCTGACCGACCGGTTGGCGTCGGGCACGAGCGCGTTGACCAGCGTCGACTTGCCGACGCCGCTGTGGCCGACCAGCACGCTGGTGCGGTCGCGCAGGGCGTCGCGCACCGTGTCGAGGTCGCCGCCCTGCTGGGTCACGACGACCCGCACGCCGAGCGGCTCGAGCATCGCGACGAGCTCGTCGGCGGAGCCGAGGTCGGACTTGGTCAGGCACACCAGCGGCTCCATGCCCGCGTCGAACGCCGCGACGAGGCAGCGGTCGATCAGGCCCGGCCGTGGGGGCGGATCGGCGAGCGCCGCGACGATCACGAGCTGGTCGGCATTGGCGACGATGATGCGCTCGATCGGGTCGTCGTCGTCCGCGGTGCGGCGCAGGACCGTGCGGCGCGGGGTGACCTCGACGATGCGCGCGAGGGAGCCTTCGTCGCCGGTGACGTCGCCCACGACCCGGACCTCGTCGCCCACCACGACGCCCTTGCGCCCGAGGTTGCGTGACTTCATCGCCGTGATGGTCGCGGTGCTCCCCGCCAGCCGCACGGTGTACCGGCCGCGGTCGATCGTCACGACCCGTGCGGTGTCGGCGTCGTCGTAGTTGGGGCGGACCTTGGTGCGCGGCTTGGTGTGCCGCCGCGGCCGGTCGTAGCGGTCGTGCTCGTCCCGCTCCCTCATGCCAGCATCAGCCGTTCCCACACCGGCGCGAAGTTGGGGTACGTCTTGATCGTCGTGACGACGTTCTCGACCAGCAGGCCGGGCACGCGGAGCCCGAGGACGACCGCGGCGTGCGCCATGCGGTGGTCGTCGTACGTCCGGAACGTGTCGCCGTGCAGGGGGCGGGGACGGATCAGCAGTCCGTCCGCCAGCTCCTCGGCATCGCCGCCCAGGCGGTTGATCTCGGCCACGAGCGCCGCGAGACGATCGGTCTCGTGCCCGCGCAGGTGGGCCACCCCGGTGAGCCGGGAGGGTCCCTCGGCGAGTGCCGCCATCGCGGCGATGACGGGGGTCAGCTCGCCGACGTCGTGCAGGTCCAGCTCGACACCCTGGAGGGCCGGCCCGGCCGAGAACACCAGGTCGGCGCCGTCCTCGGCGACCGTGCCGCCGAACGTGGGCACGATGTCGCGCCAGGCGTCGCCGGCCTGGTCGGTGTCGCGCGGCCAGTTGCGGATGCGCACGCTTCCGCCGGTGACCAGGGCGCCGGCGATGAAGACGCCGGCATTCGACAGGTCGGGCTCGATCTCGACGTCGAGGGCCGCGATCGGGCCCGGGTGGACGACCCAGCGGGCCGGCTCGTCGGTGTCGATGCGGACTCCCCGGCGGCGCAGCTCGGCGACGGTCATCTCGATGTGGGGCATCGACGGCAGGCTGGACCCCGTGTGCCGCAGGTCGAGGCCCTTCTCGAACCGGGAGCCGACCAGCAGCAGGGCCGACACGAACTGGCTGGACGCCGAGGCGTCGACCTCGATCTCGCCACCGGTGACACCGCCGGTCGCCCGGACCGTGAACGGCAGGGCGCCCCGTCCGTCGTCGTCGACCTGCACGCCGAGGCTGCGCAGCGTCGCGATCGTCGTGGCCATCGGACGCACGCGGGCGTGCTCGTCACCGTCGAACGTCACGGGTGCGCTGCCCAACGCGGCGAGCAGCGGCACGAACCGCATGACGGTGCCGGCCAGGCCGCAGTCGACCGTCACGGGCTCGGTGCCCGTCGCCGCCGGGGGGGTGACGGTCCAGGTCATGCCGTCGCGCTCGATCGTGGCGCCCAGCGACGTCAGCGCCGCCGCCATCGGGTTGGTGTCGCGCGATCCGAGCGGGCGGGTGATGACCGAGGGGCCGTCACCGAGCGCCGCGAGGATCAGGACCCGGTTGGTCAGCGACTTCGATCCGGGCACCAGGACGTCGCCGACGAACGGGGTGTCGCGGTGGGGTGCGAGCCAAGGCAGAGGGGCAGTCATCGCCGCTCAGCCTATCGGTCCGCCCCGGCCGTGGGCGGTTTCCCATGAGGCCCCGCGATGTCGACACGCACCAAGCGTTGCAACGCGAGGTGCGTGACCATGGCGCTGGGCCTCATGGGAAACCGCAGAGACCCGGGAGCCCTAGCGCAGGTGGTCGAGCTGGTCGGCGACGGAGGCCGCCGCCTGGGAGACCTTGTCCTTGGCGCGGCGGCCGATGAACTTCTTGTGCGGCTCGGGGTCGAGGGTCGCCATGAGCAGGCCGCCGGTCAGCGACATGTTCTTCAGGAAGTGGATGCGCTGGTTGGCTCGCGCGGCCGGATCGGTCTCGTTCCAGTACTGGTGCCCCGCGAACGTCGTGGGCGGCACCGTGGCAGCCAGGACGAGGGCGGCCAGCCGGGGGACCCGACCGGTCGCGAGCGCGAGGCCGGCGCCCAGCTGGAGGGCCCCGTTGGCCCGGGTCAGGTTGGCACCGTTGATCGGCAGCTGCGGTGCGATCTTCTTGATCCGGTCGGCGGTCGGCTGGGCCTTGGCGGCGCGGGGGCCGGGCTGCTTGAGGGCCATCGCACCCCCGTACACGAACATCGAGGCGAGCATCGGACGGGCCACCGTGCGCAGGAGGGTCATGACCTATTCATACCGGACTCGAGCCCCCGGGCAACCCCCAGCGGGTCACGACCCCACGAGGTAGGGCCCGGCCCGGAACGTGGCGGAGTTGTTCGCGGGCTGCGGGTCGTCCGCGGAGCGGACCGTGGCGGTCCCCTCCGGGAGGACGCCCCGCGCCTTGGCCACGAAGGTCGCACCCTGCGCGGCGGGCAGGGTCCTGGTGCAGCTCAGGATCGTGATCGGCGTGTCGCGGGCCGCCGGACCACAGTCCCAGCCGGAGCTGGCCACGCCGCGGAACTGCACGGGACGGGTGAACTGCACCGTCAACGTCACGGACTGGTCGGCAGCGCGTCCGGCGTTGCCGGCGGTGACGGGGATCGTGAAGCGTCGCTGGGCCAGGCTGTCGTCGTTGCTGATCGCGACGGTCCCGATGCCGTAGTCGCTGGGGGTCACGGGCGTCGCGGTGACCGGTGTCCTCATCGTCGGGGTCCGGTCCGGCTGGTCCTTCGCCGGGGGGCTCGGATCCGGCTCGGGCGCGGCGGACGGCGCGAGGTCGGGCGCGGGCTCGGCGCTGGACGGTGACGGACCGGCCCCGGGCGCCGGCTCGGGCGCCGGCTCGGGCGCCGGCTCGGTCGTCGGGACGGAC
>JAOPWZ010000095.1 GCA_025965435.1 Aeromicrobium sp. | reverse complement strand
CCCAGGCGACGGCCTCGTGCGTGCGGCGGAAGCTGAACTCCCACGGGTACCAGCCGATGATGTTCAGCGTCCCGCTCGCGAGCATGAACAGCGACGACGCCATCAGCACCGCGATCGAGCCCCGCTCCAGTGCCTCGACGACGAGCGCGCGGGCGCCACGGGGCGGTCGGATGAACAGGCGCGGGAACACCGACCACAGCTTGACCAGCAGCAGGGGGATCGCCGCCGTGCCCGACACGACGTGCAGCCCCTGCGTCCACCGGTAGAGCTGCGTCGGGTGGGGACTGAGCGTCAGCCAGCCGGGCGTCGCGTACTGCCAGTGGCTCCACAGCCCGGTCAGGAAGCAGATCAGGAAGCAGATCCCCAGCACCGAACCGACGCGCGCGGTCAGTGCCGTGCCGCGGGCCCGGCTGCCGAAGTCGTCGGGCCGCGGCATGCGTCGCTCGATGTCGGCGACGGTGGGCAGCCTCATGGCCTGCCGCGCTCCAGCGTCGCGGTGTGACGGCCGCCGGTGCTGCTCGTCGTCAGCACGCGCATGCCGGCGTCCGCAGCGACCTCGTCAATCGCGTCGAGACCCACCACGGCCCAGTCGAAGTGCGCCGACAGGCGTCCGTCGACCCGCAACCGGCGACGCTCGCGCACCAGGCCGGCCCCGTCGTCGGCGACCTCGGCGATGACCCGACCACCGGGCATCAGGACGTCCGCGAGGCGCGACAGCAGACGAACGGGATCGCCACCGATCCCCAGGTTGCCGTCCGCCAGCAGGGCGAAGGCCCAGCGCCCCTCGCCCGGTATCGCCGCAAAGACGTCCCGCCGCAGGGCGATGGCGCCGCGCACCCGTGTCTGGCGCACGGCCTCCATGGACACGTCGATGCCCATGGCCGGGACTCCCCGCGCGGTCAACGCACCCACCAGGCGTCCCGGGCCGCAGCCGACGTCGATCGTCGGGGCGTCGCACGGATCGATGAACAGCTCGTGGTCGGCACCGTCGGGTTCGGCCGACCAGGACGTGACGTCGAACGGTGCGACCCCGCCCACCCGGTCGACGACATGGGTCGTCAGACCGGAGAACGCCGCGTCATAGGCACTGACGGCATCGAACGCGACGCTCATCCGTCGGTCCCGTCCGCGAGGTGCGCCCTCACGGCGTCGGCCAGCTGGGAGATCGGGATCTCGTCGGCGATCGCGACGGCGTCGTCCCACGTGTCCATGTCGCGCAGGGTCCGCAGCCGGACGACGCCATCACCCAGCGCCGCCTCGGTCTGCGCGTAGGTGTCGTCCCGGGACATGCCGACGTCCGTCAGCAGCTGGGCCAGCGCGGGGTCGGGCAGGCCGAGCAGCCACCAGCCGCCGTCCTGCGCCGGTCCCAGGACGATGCTGCCGAGCTCGACCATCCGCCCTGCGTCGAGCAGGTCGGCGACGAGCAGCTGCGGGGTGTCCATGCCGACCTGGACGATCCCGTCGGACGCTCCTGCGTCGGCGTGCGCGTTCGCGAGGCGCTCGGCGAGGCCGTCACCGCGCTGGGCGATGACGCGCAGCGGCTCCAGGGCCGTCGCGATCTCCGCGGCCCGGACCGCTTGCTCGAGATCACCGGTCATCGCGACCACGACCGGCCAGCCGACGGCACGTGCCGTCGTCAGGGTGTCGAGCAGGGCCGCGGCCGCGATCGAGGCAGCCACCTCGTCGCCGACCGTCCGGGCGATGCGGGTCTTGGCGAAGCCGGGCACGGGGGCCTTGGCGACCACCAGCACGGTGGGGGTGGTCATCGCAGCACCCCAGCGAAGTCGCGGGCCACACGCGCCGTGCCGGTCAGGGACCCGGAGACCTTCGACCTGGTGCCGGCGGCCCGGGGCCCGTACGACACGTCGATCTCGGTGACGGTCCAGCCGGCGCGGGCGGCCTTGAGCATGAGCTCCAGCGGATATCCGAACCGCCGGTCCAGGACGTCGAGGGCCAGCAGGTCGTCGCGGCGGCAGACCCTCATCGGCGCGAGGTCGTGGATCGGCATGGCGCTGCGGCGGCGGATCATCGTCGCCAGCAGCTTCGTCCCCGCTCGGGCGTGCCAGGGCCAGACGCCGCGCCGCACCGGACGGCGTCGTCCGACCGCCATGGTCGCCGTGCCGGCTCGCACGAGGTCGAGCATCGGGACGAGCTCCGTCAGGCGCATCGACGCGTCGCCGTCGATCACGGCGACGAACTCGGACGTGGCGGCGAGCATGCCGGCGTGCACGGCGGCACCGTAGCCGGGACGATTCTCCGTCACCACGTGCGCGCCGAGCGACCGCGCGACGTCCGCCGTGCCGTCGGTGGATCCGTTGTCGACCACGATGACGTGCCAGCCGTCGGGGACGTGGGCGAGCACGGCCGGGAGGGCGAGGGCCTCGTCCCGGCACGGGATCACGACGTCACAGGTGCTCATACCCATCGTTCGAACCTATGGGCGCCGGCGCTTGGTCGCGACCGCAGGGAATTCGGCGGGGCCGGCCGCCCCCGTCCCCCCTACGCTGGGCGGGTGCCCCGACTCTCCGCCCGCGATCGCGCCGCCGCGGCGTCGGCCGGGGCCGGTGTCCTGCTCGTCGCCGCGGCGATGCTCGTGCCGCGCTGGCTCGACGAGGACGTGCGCGTGCACTGGCCACCGCTGCACGCCGACTGGGACCCGCGGTTCGGCACGTCGTCGCTGCCGGCGGTCGTCATCGGCCTGGCGCTCGCGCTCGCCCTGCCGCGGCTGGCTCGCGCTGTGCCCTGGCGGATGCTGCTGGTGACGGCGTTCGCGGCGACGTGGACCTGGATCATGGCGCTCGCGATGACGGAGGGGACCGACGGTCTCGCCCGGGTCTTCGAACGTCGCCAGGAGTACATCTACGACGCGCAGAGCGTCGGGTCGATCCACACGATGCTGCAGACGTTCATCGACCGGATCCCGTACTCGGCGGCGCCGGACAACTGGCACGTCCACGTGGCTGGCCACCCGCCGGGCGCGCTGCTGTACTTCGTCGGCATCGACCGGCTCGGCATCACCGACCCGTTCTGGATCGGCGTGGTGTGCGTGACGATCGCCAGCACCGCGATCGTGGCGGTGCTGATCACGCTGCGGACGCTGGGCACCGAGAGGCTCGCGCGGTCGGCGGTGCCGTGGATCGTGCTGGCACCGAGCGCGGTCTGGATGGGCGTCAACGGCGACGCGGTCTTCACGGCCGTCGCGGCCTGGGGACTCGCGCTGCTCGCGATCGCCGCGGTCCACCGCCGGGTCCTGCCGGCGATCGGCGCCGGCCTGCTGCTCGGCTTCTGCGTCTACCTGTCGTACGGGCTCGTGCTGCTCGGCATCCTCGCGCTCGCCGTGCTGATCATCGCCAGGTCGTGGCGGCCACTGCCCTGGGCGCTCGGCGGCGCGCTGGCCGTGGCGGCCGCGTTCACGGCCGGCGGGTTCGCGTGGTGGGACGCGTATCCCGTGCTGCGTGAGCGCTACTACGACGGCATCGCGTCCGAACGTGCCTTCTCGTACTGGGTGTGGGGCAACCTCGCCGCCTGGACCTTCACGGCCGGGATCGCGGTGTGGGCCGCGTTCCCGGTCGCGGTCCGGGCCCTGCGGCGGGGCAACGTCCTCGCCCAGCTCGCCGCGGCGGCGCTGCTGACGATCGTGGTCGCGGACCTGTCGGGCATGAGCAAGGCCGAGGTCGAGCGCATCTTCCTGCCGTTCACGATCTGGATCGTGGCCCTCCCGGCCCTGCTGCCCACGAGATGGCACCGCCCTCTGCTGGTCTCCCAGGTGATCGTGGCGCTGCTGGCCCAGCACCTCCTCCTCACCCGCTGGTGAGACCGCACAGGTCAGCGGGTTCGCAGCGGGTCGGTGGCCAAGGCGGCCAGGCCTTGTTCCGGGTGGATCTCGGCCTCGAACCCCAGTCCGACCTTCGCCGCTTCCGGTGACGCCACGACATGGCGGACGTCGAACCTTCGGTAGTCGCCGGTCAGCACCGGCTCGGCGCCGCCGGCCGCCGTGGCCAGCGTCGATGCCATCTGCCCGATCGTGAAGGTCGTCCCGGACGCGATGTTGTAGGGCGTCAGCCCGGACGGGTGCGAGCCGACCCGTTCGATGGCCAGGACGTTCGCGCGCGCGACGTCGCGGACGTGCACGAAGTCGCGGACCTGCTGCCCGTCCTCGAACACCCGGGGCGCCTCGCCGCGGGCGATGGCCGATCGGAAGATCGCCGCGACGCCGGCGTACGGCGTGTCCGCGGGCATGCCCGGGCCGTAGACGTTGTGATACCTCAGCGCGATCGCGCGCCCGTCCTGCAACGTGCACCACGCGGAGGCGTAGTGCTCCTGGGCGACCTTCGAGGCGGCATAGCTCGTGCGGGGCAGGAAGGCCGTGTCCTCGCCGATCTGCCGCCACGTGATCTCACCGCCGCACGTGGGGCAGCGGGGGTCGTAGCGGCCGGCCGACAGGTCGTCGTCGCGGCGGACGGCCGGTGGCACGTCCCCGTCGACGCGGCACGTGTACCGACCGTCGCCGTAGACCACCATCGAGGAGGCCAGCACCAGGTCGGCGACACCCGCGCGCGCCATCGCAGCGAGCAGGCGCGCGGTGCCGGCGTCGTTGTGCTCGGCGAAGTCGGGCAGGTCCTGCGCGTCCACGCCGTTGCCGACCATCGCCGCCTGGTGGCACACGACGTCGATGCCGTCC
>JAOPWZ010000085.1 GCA_025965435.1 Aeromicrobium sp. | reverse complement strand
CGTCCTCGAAGCGGCGGAGCAGCTCGGCGACCGGCTCGTCGACCCGGTCGATGCCGGCGACGGAGACCGTGCCGGGGATGATGCAGACCTCGTCGGCGCCGTAGCGGGGGTCGTGGGCCTGCCACAGCGAGTCCGAGCGCCACCAGCGGCGGACGTCCTGGTCGAGCACGGGCACGAAGTTGACCGGCTTGCCGGGTGTGCGGCACTGGTCGACGAAGAACAGCACGTCGGCCGGGTGCAGGGTGACGCCTTCGGCGTGCGGATAGCCATCCAACAGTCGCTGCAGCGCCTCACGCCCGTCGTCGACGGCCGACGAGTCGGCGAAGAGCGTCGGGATCTCACCGCGGTCGGCGTCGTTGAGCCGCGCCTCGGCCCGCTGCAGCATCGCGAGGAAGCGGTCGCGCTGCGTGTCGGCGAGCCACTCCGGCGTGGCGGACAGCTCGAGGTAGCGGCGGAGCCACTGGGCGTACGTCATGGTGTCGACGTCGCCGAAGTACGGCTTGGCGGTGCGGTCGAGGGCCTCGACGATCTCGTC
The DNA here is from genome assembly GCA_025965435.1 of Aeromicrobium sp. Lineage (GTDB taxonomy): Bacteria > Actinomycetota > Actinomycetes > Propionibacteriales > Nocardioidaceae > Aeromicrobium. The sequence goes on along the minus strand of JAOPWZ010000085.1, from coordinate 36,428 downwards.
GCGGCGGGCCGCGACGGCCTTGGCGTCACCCGCGACCTCGTCGAGCAGACGGCCCGTGCGGGACGCGGTGTTGTCGATCTCGTGGATGTCCGCGCCGAGCTGGCTGCGGCCGGAGGCCATGCCGCCCTTGGCGGTGCCGGCGCCGACCCAGGTGCCGGTGCCGCGGGTGTCGACCAGCAGCTGCTTCACGGCCGGTGACGTCGTGGCCTCGAGCGTCGCCATCGCGGCCGTACCGACCAGGATGCCGTCGAGCGGCATGAGCGGGAAGCCGTGACGACGGGCCCACTCGCCGGTGAGGTACGCCGCAGCGACCTCGGGCGTCCCGATGCCGCCGCCGACGCAGATGACGACGTTGTCGAGCTGGCGCAGCTCGCCGTACGTCGCGATCAGCAGGTCGTCGAGCTCCTCCCACGAGTGGTGCCCGCCGGCCTTGCCACCCTCGATCTGGATGTGCACCGGCGTGGGTGCCACGGCCTTGGCGATCGCGACGACCTGGCGGATCTGCTTGACGGTGCCCGGCTTGAACACGACGTGCGAGATGGACGCCTCGCGGAGCTCCTCGACCAGCGCGACGGCCTCGTCGAGCTCGGGGATGCCTGCCGTGACGATGACGCCGTCGATGGGCGATCCGGCGGCACGGGCGCGCTGGACGAGCCGCTTCTGACCCAGCTGGAGCTTCCACAGGTACGGGTCGAGGAACAGCGAGTTGAACTGGTAGGTGCTGCCGGTGGTCAGCAGCTCGTCGAGCTGTGCGACGTGCTCGGCGAAGATCTCCTCGGTCACCTGGCCGCCGCCGGCGAGCTCGGCCCAGAAGCCGGCATTGGCCGCGGCCGCGACGATCGTGGGGTCGACGGTGGTCGGCGTCATGCCGGCCAGCAGGATCGGCGACTTGCCGGTCAGCCGGGTGAAACGGGTCTCGGCGTGCAGCGTGCCGTCGGGCAGCGTCACGACGGTCGGCTCGTAGGCCGACCACGGCGTGGCGAGGCGAGGCGCCGCACCGGCGGCCGTCAGCTCGCGGTGGCCCCGGCGGCTCGTGGTGGCGATGACGCCGGCGCCGCGGGCAGCCAGCTCCCGCGCCGAGAGACGGGCCGCGAGATCGCCCGGCCCGAGATCGAGGATCCAGGACGCACCGGCGCCCGTGGCGCGGTCGAGGGCACCGACCCAGTCCACCGGGTCCACGATCGAGCGCATCGTGAGGGAGCGGGCCAGTGTGGCGTCCAGTCCACAGGCCTCCGCCCAGGTCGCGACCAGATCGGCGGCCTCGGCGAGGTCGGGGTGGTGGAACGCGAGGCGGGCCGGGAGCGGCTCCACGACGGGCGAGAACGGCGATCCGCCGGTCGTCTTGCGGTCGCGCTCGGCCTTCTCGGCCGCGACGATCTCGTCGAAGCGCGCCTCGACGACCCGCAGGCCCTCGGCCGGCCCGGACAGCACGACGCTGCGCCGTCCGTTGCGCAGGCGTGACACGACGCGCAACGACGCGGGCAGGGCCGCCAGGATCTCGTCGATCCGCTCGGGCGTGACGTTGGAGACGCTCAGCATCGTCTGGCCCAGGAGGCCGCGGCGGCGGCCGACGAGCTGGGCCGCGGCACCGATCAGGCGGGCGAGCGCGAGCAGCTGGTCGTCCGGCACGCCGGCCAGTGACTGCGTCGCCAGGTGGCCCTGGGAGTGGCCGATGACCGCGACGGGCGGGACGACCTGCGGGTCGATGCCCTGGCGGTGCAGCGCGCGGATGCCCGCGAGCTGGGCCAGCAGGATGCCGGGCACGGACGCTCCGGGTGTGTCCAGCACCTCGGAGGTCGGCAGCACCGGGGCGTCATCGTCTTCGGCCGACTCGGCCGAGGCGAGGACGTCGGCCCACGCCAGCGGCGTGAACGTCACACCGACCCGGGCCAGCTCGGTCGCGACCGGGGCGACGAGGGCGTCCGCCTGCGTCACCAGCACCTCCAGCTCCGCGTCGAGCGCGAAGTCGCGGATCAGCGAGGCGAGCGGCTCGAGCCACGGGGCGCCCTGTCCGCCGAAGCCGATCGCGTACGGCGTTCCGGCGAGGATGCGGTCGACCAGAGCGGCGCGGCGCTCGGTGGTGTGGGTCGTGGCAAGCGGGGTGTCGATCGTGGTCACGTGAGATCCCTCGGTCCTGCCGTCGCTGGATCGACGGCGATGGAACCATTCTCGCAAAACATGAGGGATTCCTCAACTTTAATGCGAGGGTTTCCTCATGTTTATGGTGTGGCCTGGGTCACTCGCCCGCCTGAACGCAAAAAGGAGACGTGCGGCCCTCACTGCCGCACGTCTCCCTCGACATCTCCTGGCCTCAGACGCCGCCGGTCAGCAGCACTCCCCCGTCGACCGTCAGGGTCTGACCCGTCATCCAGGCCGCCTCGTCGGACAGCAGGAAGGCGACGACCGAGCCGATGTCCGACGGCACGCCGAGGCGCTTGAGCGGATACGACGCCGCGACCTCTTCCTCGCGTCCCTCGTACAGCCCCTTGGCGAACTTCGTCTTGACGACCGCCGGGGCGACCGCGTTGACGCGGATGTCGGGGCCGAGCTCGACCGCGAGCTCCTCGGTCACGTGGATCAGCGCGGCCTTGGACGCGCCGTACGTGCCGATGCCCGGCGCCGGCAGCTGGCCCGCCACCGAGGCGACGTTGACGATCGCGCCGCCGTTCTGGGCCAACGAGGCGTGGTAGACCTTCTGCGCCCAGGCGATCGCGGCGACGACGTTGACCTGGAAGATCTTGTTCGCGGCCTCCAGGTCGATGTCGATCATCCGGCCATACGTGGGGTTGATGCCGGTGTTGTTGACCAGGAAGTCCAGGCCGCCGAAGGCGTCGATCGTCGTGGCGACGACCTCGTCCTGGTGGGCGGCGTCATCGGCGGCACCCGCGACGAAGATCGCGCGCTCGGGTCCGCCGAGCGACTCCGCCGCCTCCGCGAGGGCGTCCGCCTTGCGCGCCGTGATGCAGACGCGTCCGCCGCCGGCCACGATCTGCTCGGCGATCGCCAGGCCGATGCCCCGGCTCGCGCCGGTGACGATCGCGACCTTGCCGTCGAAACGGCCCACGAAGCCGTCTGGCATCAGGAGAGCCGCTCGAGGACCAGGGCCATGCCCTGTCCACCGCCGACGCACATCGTCTCGACGCCGAACTGCTTGTCATGGTGCTGCAGGGAGTTGATCAGCGTGCTGGTGATCCGCGCGCCCGTCATGCCGAACGGGTGACCGACCGCGATCGCGCCGCCGTTGACGTTGAGCTTGTCGATGTCGATGCCCAGCGCCTGCGCCGAGCCGAGCGCCTGGACCGCGAACGCCTCGTTGATCTCCCACAGATCGATGTCGTCCACGCCCATCCCGGCGTGGCCGAGGGCCTGCTTGACCGCGTCGACGGGGCCGAGGCCCATGATCTCGGGCGAGAGCCCGGTGACGCCGGTCGAGACGATGCGCGCCAGCGGCGTCAGGCCGAGCTCCTTGGCCTTGGTGTCGCTCATGATCACGACGGCGGCTGCGCCGTCGTTGAGCGCGCAGCAGTTGCCGGCCGTGATGGTCCCGTCGGGACGGAACACCGGCTTCAGCTTCGACACGGACTCGTACGTGACGCCCGCGCGCGGACCGTCGTCCAGCGAGACGACGGTGCCGTCGGGCAGCATCACGGGGGTGATGTCCTTGGCCCAGAAGCCATCCGCCAGCGCCTTCTCGGCGAGGTTCTGGCTGCGCACGCCGAACTCGTCCTGCTCCTGGCGGCTCATGCCGATGAGCTGCTGCACGTTCTCGGCGGTCTGGCCCATCTGGATGTAGGCGTCGGGCAGGATGCCGTCCTCGCGGGGGTCGCGCCACGCCTCGGCGCCGCCCTGCGAACGGGCGTTGGTCCGCGCGAGGGCGTCGTCGAACACCGGGTTGAAGGCATCGGGGATGTCGGCCATGCCGGCCGCGAAGCGGCTGACGGTCTCGACGCCCGCCGACAGGAACACATCGCCCTCGCCGGCCTTGATCGCGTGGAACGCCATGCGGGTCGTCTGCAGGCTCGAGGAGCAGTAGCGGTTGACCGTCACGCCCGGCACGTGGTCCATCCCGCTGAGGATCGACACGACGCGGGCCAGGTTGTTGCCCGCCTCACCGGCCGGCTGTCCCACCCCCAGGTGCAGGTCGACGATGTCCTTGCGGTCGAGCGCGGGGATCTTGGCGAGCGCCGCCTCGACCATCTGCACCGTGAGGTCGTCAGGACGCATGCCCTTGAGCGATCCCTTGACGGCACGCCCGATCGGTGAGCGGGCGGTAGAAACGATGACTGCTTCGGGCATGGTCGTGCCTTTCGGTGGAGGTACGTCGTTGACGAAGGGAGGTCAGAAGCCCAGATCGCGGCCAATGAGCTCTTTCATGATCTCGTTGGAGCCGGCCCAGATCTTGCTGACCCGAGCATCCCGCCACGCACGCGCGACGCGGTACTCGTTCATGAAGCCGTAGCCGCCGTGCAGCTGCACGCAGTGGTCGAGGACGTCGTTCTGGATCTCCGACGACCACCACTTGGCCTTCGCGGCGTCGGTCGCGGTCGCCTCGCCGTTGGTGTGGGCCAGGACGGCCTGGTCGACGTAGGCCTCGGCGACCTCGATCTTGGTGACCAGCTCCGCGAGGAGGAACTTGTTGTGCTGCAGGCTGCCGATCGACTGCTTGAACGCCGTGCGGTCGTGGGCGTACTGGATGGTCTCGGCGAGGATCTGCTTGGCGTGCGCGACATTGGACACCGAGCAGCTCAGCCGCTCCTGCGGCAGGCGCTCCATCATGTAGATGAACCCGCGGTCGACCTCGCCGAGGATACGGTCGCTGCCGACGCGCACGTTCTCGAAGAACAGCTCGGACGTGTCGGCCTCGCCCTGGCCGACCTTGTCGAGCTTGCGGCCGCGGCTGAAGCCCTCGTCGGTGGCCTCCAGGCCGAACAGCGTGATGCCCTTGGCGCCCTTCTCGGGCGAGGTGCGCACCGCGGTCAGCACGAGGTCGGCGGAGAAGCCGTTCGTGATGAACGTCTTGGAGCCGTTGATGACCCATTCGTCGCCGTCGCGGACAGCCGTGGTCTTCAGGGCCGCGAGATCGGAGCCGCCGCCCGGCTCGGTCATGCCGATCGCGGTGACGATCTCGCCGGTCGCGCACTTCGGGAGCCAGCGCTGCTTCTGCTCGTCGGTGCCGAGGTCGACGATGTACGGCACCGCGATGTCGGAGTGGATCGCCGCGCACGAGGCGAGGGCGGCGTTGAGCTTGCTGAGCTCCTCGGCCCACACGGCGTTGAAGCGGAAGTCGCCCGCCTCGGAGCCGCCGAACTCCTCGGGAATCTCCAGGCCGAGGAAGCCCTCGGCGCCGGCCGCGAGCCAGAAGTCGCGCGGGAGCGCCTTGTTCTCGAGGTAGGTCTCCAGATTCGGCGTGACGTGCTTGGCGAGGAAGGCGGCACACGAGTCGCGGAACGCCTCGTGGTCCTCGTCGAAGATCATCCGCTTCATGGGTCAGCCACCTCGTGCTCGGAACCGTCGAATCACACCCGGGACGGGCGGACGCGCGCTAAGCGCTTGCTTAGCATGCAATCCCTCCGTCATGCTGTCAACCGACGAAGGAGCCACATGACGACCATCACGGCACGCGAGCGGCTGATCAACGCCGCCGTCGAGGCGTTCGCCGAGAAGGGGTTCGCTGCCACGACGACGCGCGACATCGCCTCGCGGGCGGGCATGAGCCCGGCCGCGGTCTACGTGCACCACGACTCCAAGGAGAGCCTGCTCTTCACGGTGAGCCTGCAGGGCCACCGCAACGCGCTCGACATCATCAACCGGGCTGCCGCCGCCAGCACCGATCCGGTCGAGCGGATCAGGATCATGGTCTACGAGTTCAGCCTCTGGCACGCGATGCACAGCCGGGTCGGCCGCATCGTGCAGTGGGAGTACCACGCCTTGACGCCCGAGCACCGCGCCGAGGTCGCGGCCTTCCGCCGCAGCATCGAGAAGACGATGCAGGACGCCCTGACCGACGGGGTCGAGCACGGCGTCCTGGACGTCGCCGACATCCCGGGCACGGCCTTCTCGCTGCTGTCGCTGGGCGTCGACCTGGTGCGCTGGTTCGAGCCGGGCGGCTCGCGCTCCGGCGCCGAGCTCGCGACCCTTCACGCCGACCTCGCGGTCAGGATGACGTCGGCCCGCTGAGCGCCCGCAGAAACGCGACAGCGCGAGCGACCCAGGAGCGTCCGGTCCTCGGGGGAAAGGAACCGGACGCCGCTGCGTCGCTCGCGCTGTCGCGGAGCTCGTCGGGTCAGGCCTGCAGAACGGCCTCGGCGACGATGTTGATCGTGATCTTGTCACCGATCATGAGCTTGTCGGCGCCGTCGACGGGGATGTTGAAGTCGATGCCGAACTCCTTGCGGCTGATCGTCGTCGTGGCCTCGAGGCCGACGCGCGTGCCGCCCCACGGGTCGCCGCCCTCGCCGAGGAACTCGGTGGCGAGGTCGACCGACTTGGTGACGCCCTTGATCGTGAGGTCACCCGTCACGACGAACTCGTTGTCGCTCTTGGCCACGATGCCGGTCGACACGAAGGTCATCTTCGGGTTCTCCTCGGCGTTGAAGAAGTCACCCGAGCGCAGGTGGGCATCGCGATCCGCGGTGCCGGTGTTGACCGAGGCCAGGTCGATCGAGACGTTGACGGTCGACGCCGTGACGTCGGGGGCGCTGACGATCGTGCCCTCGAAGGTCTCGAACTTGCCGCGGACCTTGCTGACGAGGTGGCGGACCGTGAAGCCGATCTCGGTGTGGCTGGCGTCAATCGTCCAGGTGCCGGCAGTGACTGCAGTGTCGATGCTCATGTGTGCTCCTCTGAAAAAATGTGGTTGAGTGTTCAACGACATTGACCATAGCACGAGATTGAACTTTCAATCAAGTATGTCACGGGTTAGGATCACGACATGGACACCGCCGTCGACACCCCTTGGCTCAGTACGGAGCAGCAGCACATCTGGCGCGCCTTCCTCGGTGGCACGACGGTCCTGATGGACCGGCTCGACCGAGACCTGCGCACCCACCACGGGCTCTCGATGCCCGAGTACGAGATTCTCGTCCGGCTCTCGGAGGCCCCCGACCGCGCGATCCGCATGGCCGAGCTGGCCGACGCCGTCTCCCACTCGCGCAGCCGCGTGACGCACACGATCTCCCGGCTCGAGCGCGAGGGCATCGTCCGGCGCGGACAGTGCTCGGACGACGGACGCGGCGTCTCGGCGGTGCTGACCGACCACGGCTTCAGTGTGCTCGAGGAGGCTGCGCACACCCACGTCCGCGGCGTTCACGACTACCTCATCGCGCTGGCCGACCCCGATGACCTCGACGCGATCGGTCGCGTCATGCACAAGGTGCTCGACCAGCTCCACGGCCGCAAGTTCTAGACCGCCCCTCGAGCTGGTCCGCCCCTTGAGCTGGACCGCCCCTTGAGCCGCACCGCTCCTTGAGCTGGACCGCTCCTTGAGCCTGTCGAAAGGGCCTTTCGACAGGCTCAAGGGACAGTGGGGCCTTTCGACAGGCTCAAGGAGCGAGAAGGACAGGCTCAAGGGCCGAGAAGCTAGTCGCGGGTGAGCTTGCGGTAGGTGACGCTGTGCGGGCGGGCGGCCTCTTCGCCGAGACGCTCGACCTTGTTGACCTCGTAGTCGGCGAAGTTGCCCTCGAACCAGAACCAGTTGGCCGGGTTGTCGGCGTTGCCCTCCCACGCCAGGATGTGCGTCGCGACGCGGTCGAGGAACCACCGGTCGTGCGACACCACGACGGCGCAGCCCGGGAAGTCCAGCAGCGCGTCCTCGAGGGACTGCAGGGTCTCGACGTCCAGGTCGTTGGTCGGCTCGTCGAGCAGCAGCAGGTTGCCGCCCATCTTGAGCGTCAGCGCCAGGTTGAGGCGGTTGCGCTCACCACCGGAGAGCACCTTGACCTGCTTCTGCTGGTCGGGGCCCTTGAAGCCGAACGAGGCGACGTACGCACGGCTGGGCACCTCGAAGTTCGCGACCTTGATGAAGTCCAGCTCGCCGGAGACGAGCTGCCAGATGTTCAGGTTGTCGTCGATGCCGCCGCGACCCTGGTCGACGTAGGAGATCTTGACGGTCTGGCCGACCTCGAGCGTCCCGGAGTCGGGCTTCTCCTCCCCCACGATCATCCGGAACAGCGTCGACTTGCCGACACCGTTGGGGCCGACGACGCCGACGATGCCGGCACGCGGCAGGTCGAACGTCAGGCCGTCGAACAGCTCACGGTCGCCGAAGCTCTTGTGCAGGTCCTTGGCGTTGAGCACGACATCACCCAGACGAGGGCCGGCCGGGATGTTGATCTCCTCGAAGTCGAGCTTGCGGTGACGCTCGGCCTCCGCAGCCATCTCCTCGTAGCGACCCAGGCGGGCCTGGTTCTTGACCTGGCGGGCCTTCGCGTTCGACCGCACCCACTCCAGCTCCTTGGCCAGGATCTTGGCGCGCTTGGCGTCCTTCTTGCCCTCGACCACGAGTCGCTGCTGCTTGGTCTCGAGGTATGTGGAGTAGTTGCCCTCGTACGGGTGCGTCTTGCCGCGGTCGAGCTCGAGGATCCACTCGGCGACGTTGTCGAGGAAGTACCGATCGTGGGTGATCGCCAGGACGGCACCGGGGTACGACGCGAGGTGCTGCTCGAGCCACAGGACGCTCTCGGCGTCCAGGTGGTTGGTGGGCTCGTCGAGCAGCAGCAGGTCGGGCTGCTCGAGCAGGAGCTTGCACAGTGCGACGCGGCGCCGCTCACCACCGGAGAGGTGGTCGACCAGCTCGTCCGGCGGCGGGCAGCGCAGGGCGTCCATGGCCTGGGCCAAGCGGGAGTCGAGGTCCCAGGCGTTGGCGTGGTCGAGAGCGGTCTGCAGATCGCCCATCTCCGGCAGCAGCGTGTCGTAGTCGGCGTCGGGATCGGCCAGCTCTTCGCTGATCTGGTTGAAGCGGTCGATCTTGCCCTTGATCTCGGCGACGGCCTCCTCGACGTTCTCGAGCACCGTCTTGCCCTCGGTCAGCGGCGGCTCCTGCAGGAGGATGCCGACGGTGGCGTCGGGGTCCTTGATCGCGTCGCCGTTGTTGGGCTGCGTCATGCCGGCCATGATCTTGAACAGCGTCGACTTGCCGGTGCCGTTCGGGCCGACCACACCGATCTTGGCGCCGTGGAGGAACGAGAGCGTGACGTCGTCGAGGACGAGCTTCTCGCCCAGCTTCATGCGGACGTTGCGGAGTGTGAAGACGTATTCGGCCATGGCGTCAAGACTAACGAGCGGGCCGCGAACGGCCCACGGCGGTCAGGCGGCCGGCGACTGGGCCGCGCCGTTCTCGAGCTCGGCCAGCGCCTCGGCGGTGCCGTCGGAGGCCTGCGCCTGCCCCTGCTGGCGGTCGACCTTGCGGAAGCGGGTCACCCCGCGACTGAGGTCGTGAGCGATGAGGGTGGCCTCGAGCACGGTGCTCTCGCGCGCCTCACCCTCCTTGGTCGCCCACGTCTCGGTGCGCAGGCGCCCGATGACGACGACCGGGTCACCGACGGCCAGCGACTCGGCGGCGTTCTGCGCGAGGTGGCGGAAGGCCTTGATCGACATCCACGTCGTCGGCAGGTCACGCCACGACCGGCTGGCCTGGTCCCAGAAGCTCGGGGTGGACGCGACGCGGAACAGGACCCAAGGAACGCTGGCGCCCTCGCGCAGCTCGACCGGGGTGCCGACGTGGCCGTGGAAGGTCAGGACGTTGTCGTTGGACATGGGACTCCTTCAGGTGGGCTGGGTCTTCAGCCTGGGCCTGCGGACGCCGTCCGGCCATCCTCGTCGGACGGCCTGTGGACACCCCGACACCGCTGCGCTCCTGTGGACACCCGCACCGGTGTCGGCGAAGGGTCAGCCGAGCGCGGCGAGGATGCCGGAGCGGTACGAGCGGTACGAGTCGAGCTCGGCCTCGATCGGCGCGATGACGCGGCTGGCCGCCACCTCGGCGATCGCCGCGCGCAGCGCCGCGTCGGCCCGCATGGCCTTGCGCTGCCCGCCGATGCGCGCCGCCGTCCGCGACAGCGCCGCGAGGGCGAGCCCAGCCACGATCGCCCCGAGGACCACGACCGCAGCGACCGGGATCGGGCCGACCGTGCCCAGATCGGGCAGGTCGACCGACGAGTAGTGCGTGATGGCCTGCGCCGCCAGCCAGACCAGACCCCCGACGATCGCGAGGACTCCGAGGAGCTGGACGGCGTGGACGACCTTCCACCACAGCGCGGGCCTGGCCACGTCGACGCTGGTGGCATGGATGGCCGCGTCCAGCTCGTCGACGATGTCCTCGCCGCGCGGGCCGGCCGCGTCGCGCACGGCGTCGCGCCACGGCCGCTCGAGCCCCGCCGACGCCTGCTCGGCCAGGTCACGGACAGCGAGCTCGGCGCTGGCCCGCTGGACGCTGCCCGCCTCCGGCAGCGCCGACCGGGCCATCGACGACATCGACAGGCCGCCGTCGAGCTGCAGGTCCTCGAGCGGGTCGCGACGGAAGCGGCCGAGCCACCGCGCGACCGGCCAGCCGGTGTGCAGCGCCGCCCGGCGACGGTTCGATGCGGCGATGGCCTCGACGAGCTGCGGCACACCGGCGCAGTCGACCAGCGCCTCGTCGAGCGCCAGCCGGTCGGCCTCGGAGATGCCCGGAGGCTCGGACGACCCGCCCACCTGCTCGATGACGGCGGCAGCGGCGACGATGTCGGACGACAGCCGGCTCTTGGCCGAGGACTTGGCCCGGATGCGGGCCGCGAGCTCACGCTTGAGGTCCTCGACGCCGTCACCGCGCGTCGCGGAGACACCGATGACCTCGACGTCGGGCAGCCCTTCGTCGGTGAGGATGCGACGGACGTCGTCAAGCGTCCGCTCACGCTCCTCGAACGGAATCCGGTCGATCTGGTTGAGCACCACCAGCGTCACGTCGCTGTAGGACGCCATCGGCCGGATGTAGCGGTCGTGGATCGCGGCGTCGGCGTACTTCTGCGGGTCCAGGACCCACACCAGGAGGTCGGCGTAGGTGATCAGCCGATCCATCTCGAGGTGGTGCGAGACCTCGGTCGAGTCGTGGTCGGGCAGGTCGACCAGCACGAGGCCGTCGAGCTTGGTGTCCTCGGCCGACTGGTCGAGCATGCTCATGCGGGACACCTGGTGGCGCGGCGGGATGCCCATCCACTCCAGCAGGGCCTGGGCGCCGTCCGGTCCCCAGGCACAGGCCAGGGCCCACGACGTGGTCGGGCGGCGCACGCCGACCCCGGCCAGCTCGAGGTCAGTGAGGGAGTTGAACAGCGACGACTTGCCCGATCCGGTGGCCCCGGCGAGGGCGACGATCGTGTGCTCGCCCGACAGCGTGAGCCGCTCGGTCGCGCGGCCCGACAGCATCTCGGCCGGCGCGAGGATGTCGTCGTCGATACGTCCGCGGCCGGCCGACACGGCCTGGATCAGGCCGTCCAGCCGGTGCGCCACGTCGTTGCGGCTGCCGGCGAAGACCGCCTCGGGAGCCGACACAGGGGTGGTCATGAGGTCGTCTCTCCGTTCAGGAAGTCCGCGTGCCGAGCATATTCGGCCAGTCTGGCGGACTCGCGCAGCGCAGCCTGGTGCGCCTTGAGACTGTCCGGCGTGTCGACCAGGTCGAGGAAGCGCTGCAGCTCGGTGTCGAACAGGGCCGCCGAACGGGCCTCGAGGTCGGCATGCGCCTGGTCGACGAGCCCGCTGACGACGGCCTGGCCGAAGATCGCGTCGAGCAGCTTGCGGCCGAGCGATGCGGTGCCGCCGGCGGCCTCGGCGTCGCCGTCACGCGAGAACATCACGATCATCAGGGCCACGGCGATGCCGTTGACGCCGAACGCGAGGAACTTGGCGGTCATGCGCTTGTCGGCGCCCTCGACCCGGACGAGCTCGACGACGCCTTGGCGCCACTCGTGCACCATGCGCTCGGCCTTGACCCGGAAGTCCTGGGACGCCCGGTCGAGCGCCGGCTTGGCTACGAGCACGCCCCGCCCGGCGACGGACGCGCCCCAGCCCCGCGACACCTTCTCGGCGGTGGCCTCGGCCTGCTCGGTCAGGAGCGTGCGCAGGCTGGTCTCGATGGCGTCGACGACCTCGGTCGAGCGCGTGCGCTTGCCGGTCATGCCGCCGACGAAGCGGTCGCGGATCCGGCTGACCTTCTCCTCGACCGAGCTCACCAGCTCGCCGGTGCCGACGAACTCCTGCCAGCTCGCGAGGACCCGGCCGCGCAGGAGCGTCCCGTCGGCGTAGTGCTCCGAGACGTCCTCGAGCGCCGAGCGGTACGCGCCCTCGGCCGCACGCAGGAGTGCCTCGGAGACCTCGATCTGGACCTCCATGGCGTCGGCGACGTCGTGCGTGTGCATCACGAGCTGCCGGACCGCGCCGTCGAGGGTGCGGTGCACGACCATCTGCCGGGCCTTGGGATCGGCTGCCAGCTCGCCCAGCCAGCCCACCATCGGCGCGACGGCCTCGCGCGGGAGCAGCCCGTCGGGATCGAGGGAGGACTCCGGGACGGTGAACAGCGGCGAGTCGGAGAGTCCCCGGGACGTCATCATCCGGGCGAGGTGACCGCGGACCTCGACGAGCGCCTCGTCGCTGGTGCGGTCGAGCACCACGGCCACCGACGTGCTCCGCTCCGCCGCACGACGCAGGTAGTCCCATGGCACCTGGTCGGCGTAGCGGGCCGCGGACGTGACGAACAGCCACAGGTCGGCGGCGGCGAGCAGCTGTGACGCCAGGTCGCGGTTGCCCTTGTCGATCGAGTCGACGTCGGGCGCATCGAGGATCGCGAGCCCCTGCGGGATCCGCGACGTCGAGGCGAGGCGCAGGGCGTACTTCTCGTTGCCGACCTCGGTCGTGCGGGGCAGGTCGGGCAGGATGCGGTCGGGCTGGAACCACTCGGCGTCGTCGGGGTGGTGCACCAGCACCGGTGACCGGGTGGTGGGCCGCAGGACGCCCGACTCGGTGACCCGCTCCCCCACGATGGAGTTGACCAGCGTCGACTTGCCGGCGCCCGTCGACCCGCCCACGACGGCCAGCAACGGGGCGTCGAGCTGCACGAGCCGGGGCAGGATGTAGTCGGAGAGCTGGTCGACGATGTCGGACTGGAGCGACCGGACGGCGTCGACGCCGTCGGACTCGAGCCGCAGCGGAGCGTCACGGACGCTCAGAAGCAGCGAGCTCATGGCCGCGAGGAGCTCGGCCGGAGCGTGGTCGCCGGGCACGATGAGATCCTCTCGTCAACAAAGTCCTGCAGCGGGTGGTTGTACGCACAGATTAGTCGACTCGGGGCCAGCCCGCGTCCACTGCACCTGAGACTGGCGGGTCAGGAGTGACGGACCGTCGGGTGCAGCGCCGGAGGCAGTCGCAGGGCGGGTCTCAGCGCGTACATCGCGTCGAGCAGGGCGTACGTGCGTTCGACCCCCCGCGGCCTGGACCGACCGCTCATGAGGGAGTCGTGCAGGAATGCCATCTCGGTCGCCAGCTGCTGGTACTGCTTGACGACCTTGGCGGCGTCCTTGCCGTGGTTGCTACGGGCATGGCGGCGTGCTGCCTTGCGGTACCCGAAGCGGGAGAGGTACGGGATCTCGGCCGGATGGATCCATCCTCGATCCGCGACGTACGACAACGATCGCTCCAGGATCCTGACCTGCCGCACGCGCACGATGATCGCCACGACACCGAGCACGACGAGCAGCGCGCCGAGGGCCAGGTAGGCCAGCACGAAGCCCGTCCCGTCGTCGGGCCCGTAGCTCAGCGAGCCGTTCCACAGCCCGTGCAGGCCGACGCTGATGGCAAGGCCCACCGTGCAGATGAGGACCTTCAGCACCTTGGACCGGCGCGTCACCGCCAGGCCGATCGCGATGCCGAACGCGGTCGTGAACAGCGGGTGCGCGAAGGGGCTGAAGAGGCCGCGGACGATGAACGTCGTGGTGACCCCTTCCGAGCCGGCGATGGTCATGTCGGGCGAACCGAGGTAGCTGGTGGCGTAGTAGCCGATGTTCTCGACGAAGGCGAAGCCCAGGCCGACGATGCCGGCGTAGATGAGGCCGTCGAGCACGCCGTCGATGACACGGCGGAAGCGCACGAACGTCAGCAGCAGGAACAGGCACTTGGCCGGCTCCTCCGCGAGCGGGGCGACGAACGTCGCCGTCGCCTCGTCGCTGAGGTCCCACACGTTCTGCGCCCAGACCTCGACCGCGAGGGCGATCGCCACGGCGACCACGCCGCCCCACACGAAGGCCGCGAACTTGTAGCGGCGCGGCTCTGGCTCGTAGCGGTCGAGCCACCAGTAGACGAGCCACAGGAACGGCAACGGGATCATCGCGTAGAAGATGGACAGGCCCGCGCCCTCCGCGTCACCGGCGCCCAGCGACAGCGCGACACCGCCGACGACCCCCGCGATCGCGATGAGGACGAACAGCACGATGAGCGCCGTGCGACCCCGCTGGCGGATCGTCTCGCGGTACCGGGTGGGCGCGGCCGGAGCAGGCACCGCGGTCGCTTCTGTCACCCGTCACATCGTAGGGGATGCCAGCGGTCCGTCGGGGCGACGACGCGCGCCGATACTCTTGACTCGCGCGCCCGTAGCTCAGCTGGATAGAGCAAGAGCCTTCTAATCTCTAGGTCGCAGGTTCGAGTCCTGCCGGGCGCACTCACACGACGGATGTCAGGCCGCAGCTGCGGCGATCGCTGCCTGCAGCTCCGCGATGCCGGGAGGGCCTCCGGCCGCGTTCTGGACCTCCTGTCCGGCGACGAGGACGGTCGGCGTCCCGCCGACGCCGGCCTGCTCGGCCCGCTCGAGCAGCTCCGGGTCCTCGGGACCGTCTCCGCCTTCCGCGGGCTGGTTCGCGTAGAGCAGGTCGTGCATCTTCCTGAAGGCCGGCACCCCGCCCTCGTCGACGACGCACAGGGCCGCCGTGGCGGATCACTCACCTGCAGCCTAGGCGTTCTGGCGGCTCTGCGGGAGGCTGTCACGCACATCGCAGCGCCTACAGCAGGTGCTCGGCCGCGGCGCCTCGGATCGCCGCGGCCACCGCCTCCAGTGCCGGAGTCTGCAGCGTCCACTGCTGCCAGTGCAGCACCACGTCGACGTGGTGCCCCGGGTCGACCTCCACCAGCAGCCCGCGGTCCTCGCGCTCGGACGACTGCTCGAACGGCAGGACGGCCCACCCGAAGCCGAGGGCGACCGCCTCGGCGAAGTCGGCGGACGCCGGCACGTGGTGGCGCGGCGGCGCGAGCCGCCGACGCGTCCTCCGGCGCAGGTACTGGTCCTGCAGGTCGTCGTTGCGATCGAAGACGACCATGGGCGCGACGGCGAGCGCGTCGGGCGTGACGCCGTCGGCGAACCACTGCTCGACAAAGGCGGGGGTCGCCATCGGCCGGTACCGCGTGATGCCGAGCCGCGTCGATCGACACCCCTGGACGGGTTCCACGACCGACGTGATCGCGGCCATCACGGTGCCTGCGCGCAGCAGGTCTGCGGTGCGGGACTGGTCGTCGCGGTGCAGGTCGAGGCAGATCCCCGGCGGGAGCGCCGCGAGGGCGGGCAGCACCCAGGTCGCCATCGAGTCGGCCGTCACCGCGATGGGAACCGTCACGTGCTCCTGCGCCTCACCACGCCGCTCGACCTGCGCCGCGCCGATGAGGGCATCGATCTGCCGGGCCAGCCGCAGGTAGACCTGGCCCGGCTCGGTCACCTCGCTCGGCTTGGTCCGCCTGACCAGCACCTGCCCCGCCGTCTGCTCGAGGGCCTTGATCCGCTGGCTCACCGCGGACGGCGTGACGTGCAGGGCCGATGCGGCGGCGTCGAACGACCCCTCGTCGACGACCGCGGCCAAGGCAGCGAGCTGGGCCAGGTCCATGTGAAGCGATGCTAATGCACACTCAGGATCTTTCGTTGGACTTCACTGGACGAGCGGCCGTACGGTCGGCCCATGACGTCTGCCACTGCCCTCGCCCTCGCCTCAGGCCTCGGCTTCGGGCTCTCGCTGATCGTGGCGATCGGCGCCCAGAACGCGTTCCTCCTGCGGCAGGGCCTGTTGCGCGAGCACGTGCTCGCCGTCGTGGCGGTCTGCGCGTTGTCGGACGCCGTCCTGATCGCCGCCGGCGTCGCCGGCCTGGGTTCGTTGCTCGACGCGGCACCCTGGCTCGTGGACGTCATGCGGATCGGCGGGGCCATCTTCCTGCTGTGCTACGCGGCACTGGCGGCGCGACGCGCGTGGCGACCGTCCGCGATGTCGACCGGGACGGGCACCGCGGGCACGCCGTGGCGGCCCGTCGTGACGACGGCGCTCGCCCTCACGTGGCTCAACCCCCACGTCTACCTCGACACCCTGGTGCTGCTCGGGTCGGTCGCCACGACCCACGAAGACGACCGCTGGTGGTTCGGTGCCGGCGCCATGATCGCCAGCGTCGTGTGGTTCACCGCGCTGGGCTACGGCGCGCGCCTGCTCCGGCCCGTCTTTTCGCGGCCCGGCGCCTGGCGGATGCTCGACGCACTGATCGCGGTGGTGATGGTCACGATCGCGATCACCCTCGTGCGGGGTCTAATGGTGTCGTGAAGCTCTTCTGGCTGGTCGTCGGCGGCGGCGCGGCCGGGACGCTGACGCGGTACGGCGTCACCGAGCTGCTGGACCCGGACCGGCTGTTCCCCCTCGGGACGTTCACGGCCAACGTCACCGGTTCGTTCGTCCTGGGTGCCCTGCTCACCGTCCTGGCCATGAGGGGCGACGACGACGGACGTCGACGTGAGGCGCGCCTGCTGCTCGGCACGGGCTTCCTCGGCGGGTACACGACGTACAGTGCGCTGGCCGTCGAGACCGAGACGCTCCTGCGCGAGGACCACGTCGCACTGGGGCTCGGCTACGCGCTGGGGAGCGTCGCAATCGGGCTCCTGGCCGCTGTCGCCGGGATGGCCGCGGCCCGAAGGGTCGTCCGATGATTCCCCTGGTGATGGCCGTGGCCGGCGGGCTGGGTGCCGGCACCCGCTACGCGCTCGACCGGTGGATGCGCTCGCGCGTCACGGCACGGATGCCGTGGTCGACGATGCTGATCAACGTCAGCGGCTCCTTCGCGCTCGGCCTGGTGGTCGGCCTCGGCGCCGACCACACGTGGCGCACGATCCTCGGCACAGGCTTCCTCGGCGGCTACACGACGTTCAGCACCGCGAGCGTCGAGACCGTCCGCCTCGTGCTGGAGCGCAGACACACAGCAGCCGCCGTCAACGCCCTGGCCATGCTGGGCCTGGGCGTCGCGGCGGCTGCCGGTGGCTACCTCCTGGGCGGTTAGCTCTTCTTGGCGGCGGTGATCGCGGCCTGGATGTCGGCGACCGACGCGATCGTGTTGTTCGCTCCGCTGACGTCCTTGCCGTCGATGCGGATCGTCGGGGTGCCGGTCACGCCGTCCTTCTGGCCCTTCTCGCGGGCGTCCTCGACCCAACGACCGAAGGTCTGCTTGTTGACGCAGGTGTCGATACCGGTCACGCCGACCTGCTGGGCGAAGTCGATCAGCTCGGGGTCCTCGGGACCGGCCGTGCCCTCCTCGGGCTGGTTGGCGAACAGCAGGTCGTGGTAGTCCTTGAACGCCTTGGCACCGCCCTTGTCGTACACGCACACCGCTGCGTTCCAGGCGCGCTGCGAGTATTCGTTGGTGCTCTGCTGCAGGAGGAACGAGTACGGGCGGTACTCGATCTCGATCTCGCCGCTCTCGACCGCGCTCTGCAGGAACGGGCCGGCGGTCTGCTCGAGCGCGCCGCACCCGGGGCACAGGAAGTCTTCGTACAGCAGGACCTTGACCGGCTCGGCCGCATCGGCGGCGGGAGCCGTGCCGGTGGCCGCCTCCTGGTTGAACACGATGCCGTAGTCCTTGTTGACGTTGGCGGGCGTCGTCAGCTTGGACTCGAGCTTGTTGTCGTCGCTCGCGGCCTTGATGCCCCAGCCACCGATCGCGATGAGGGCCACGACGACCACCACGATCGCGATCGAGATGACGTTGCGCTGCTTGCGATCGGCCTTCTCACGCTCCTTGCGCATCTGCTCGGCGCGGGCTGCTCGCTGCTGGCGTTCGTTGCTCACTGAAATGTCTCCTGGTTCGGGGTGGTCACCATCTGGACCAACGCGACACCTTCGTCGAAGGTTCCAGGTGAGCGTACCGGCCCGATCACAGCGTCCTCGGGCTGCACTAGTGTGCGAGAAATGAATGACAAGCTGGTGTGGATCGACTGCGAGATGACCGGGCTCTCCCTGGAGGCAGATGCGTTGATCGAGGTGGCGGCCCTGGTCACCGACTACGACCTCAACGTCCTGGGCGATGGCATCGACCTCGTGATCAAGCCGCCCCAGGCCGCGCTCGAGCAGATGAACGACTTCGTGACGCAGATGCACGAGACCTCGGGGCTCATCACCGAGCTCGACGCGGGGCTGAGCCTGCGCGAAGCCGAGGAGCAGGTGCTGACGTACGTCCGCGAGTTCGTCAAGGAGCCCGGCAAGGCCCCCATGGCCGGCAACACGATCGGCACCGACCGCGCCTTCCTCGCCCGCGACATGGTCGAGCTCGAGGGCTGGCTGCACTACCGGGTCATCGACGTCTCGTCGATCAAGGAGCTGTCCCGCCAGTGGTTCCCCCGGGCCTACTTCGCGGCCCCGGCCAAGGGCGGGCAGCACCGAGCGCTCGTCGACATCCAGGAGTCCATCGAGGAGCTGCGCTACTACCGTCGCGCCGTCTTCACCGCCGATCCCGGCATCGACTCCGACACCGCGAAGGCCATCGCCGCCGAGGTGTCCGGCTCGGTCACCGGCGCTTCCTGACCCTCCGAGCCGGCTCGAGGCCGGGCCGGTCTCGAGCACCTGAAGGCCTGCGTTAGACTCTTTCTCGCCGTGTGTGGCGCATGCCCGACACGCGTGGTGGGTGTAGCTCAGCTGGTAGAGCACCGGCTTGTGGTGCCGGTGGTCGCGGGTTCAAGTCCCGTCACTCACCCCGATAGAATGGCCCGGAATCCCAAGGAATCCGGGCCATTCGTCTTTTCGGCGTCAACACCACGTCAACGGGGCCCATCTACAGTCAGCCGGTGGCAACCATGCCCCCAAAGACGCGCCACCACTCACACCGGTGTCACTGCGCGCTGCTCCGCGTCCTGGCCTACTTGCGCTTGACCGCAGACGTCGCGCCCCAAGAGTTCGCGGTCGCGCTGTCACGGACTCGATACTGTGCCGCCCTCGACGTCGTGACCTTCGCCGTCGCCTTCCCATGCTTGCCGACCTTCATCGTCTTGACCTTCTTCCAAGAACCGCCGGTCGACCGACGCTCAAGGGTGACCTTCTCTCCCTTCGGGAACGATGCCCACCTCGATCCGTCGGCGTAGTAGAACGTCCCCTTCACCGAGAAGGTCCGGACCTTGCCCTTCTTCGTGACCTTGAAACCCGACAGGCGCGAGGCCTGCTTCACCGAGAAGGTCGTGGTGATGTTGGACTCGAACCTGCCGGTCCTGAAGTCGTCCGACCCCCACGTGTACCAACTGACCTCGGCCGGGCCTAGGCGGAACTTTCCGCGCCCCTCGTAGCCGCAGTACTGGTAGCTGCCCTCCAGGCGGCCTGGCCCTGCCTCGCTGAGGGAGACTGAGCTCACATACTTGCTTCCATTCCATACCTCGGCCTCGACGTCGATGTCGTCCACAGCAGGGGGTGCGTTGTGGGTTGCCACCACAGGGATGTAGTGGCATCCGCCGGATCGAATGGTGTAGTCGTTCGCCTGCAGGCTGGTGATGGCGAACGTGATCCCACCTGTGTCAGCTTCAGCCGTGGAGGTGGCCAGTCCGGTGGTGGTCATCAGAGCCGCCAAAGCCAGAGCGGAGCCGACGCGAAGAGATCGAAGATGCATACGGTGACGATAGTTCTCGACCTGTGCACACGTACACCGATCCGCCGCTTTGCGCCTCATTCCACCTATCTGGGCGTGTGTGCAGATGCGTGCGAGTGCGCGCATTTGCGGAATCCCCCCGCAGGAATTCGAGTCCCGCACACGCGCCAGTCCGGCCGGACACATGTTGACGGGGTCAAACATCGGACCGTCTCGACCAGCCCAAACCGAACTCTTTGCTCGCAATCGACATTGAAATGACGGTATCTGTAGCGCCACACGCTCGGGTGTAACACGTTCAAGTCCCGTCACTCACCCCACATGAAAAGGCCCGGCCCCGACTCTCGTCGGGGCTGGGCCTTTCACTTCTGGCCTGTGATCAGGCGAGATCGAACCGGTCGAGCTCCATGACCTTGGTCCACGCCGCCGCGAAGTCGCGGACGAACTTCTCGCGCGCATCCTCGCTGGCGTACACCTCGGAGATGGCCCGCAGCTGCGAGTTCGAGCCGAAGACCAGGTCGACGGCCGTGGCCGTCCACTTCAGCTCGTCGGTCGAGGCATCGCGGATCTCGTAGACGTTCTCCTGCGACTCCGACGTCGTCCAGCGCGCGCCGGGCGCGAGCAGGTTGGCGAAGAAGTCGTTGGTCAGGACGCCCGGACGATCCGTCAGGACGCCGTGCTGCGCGCCGCCGACGTTGCCGCCGAGGGCCCGCAGGCCACCGACCAGCACGGTCATCTCGGGCGCGGACAGGTCGAGCATGTACGAGCGCTCGAGCAGCAGCGTCTCCGGCTGGAGCTTCTCGCCGGTCCGCAGGTAGTTGCGGAAGCCGTCGGCGCGAGGCTCCAGGACCCGGAACGAGTCGACATCGGTCTGCTCCTGCGTGGCGTCGCCGCGACCCGCGTGGAACGGGACGGTGATGTCGACACCGGCAGCCGTGGCCGCCTTCTCGACAGCCGCGTTGCCGGCCAGCACGATCAGGTCGGCCAGCGAGACCTTCGCGCCGCCGGCCGCGTTGAACTCGGCCTGGATGCCCTCGAGCTTGGCCAGGACGCCCGACAGCTGCTCGGGCTGGTTGACGGCCCAGCTGCGCTGGGGCTCCAGGCGGATGCGTGCGCCGTTGGCGCCGCCGCGCTTGTCGGTGGAGCGGAAGGTCGCTGCCGACGCCCACGCGGCGCCGATGAGCTCGGAGACCGAGAGGCCGGACTCCAGGACCTTCGCCTTCAGCGACGCGACGTCCGCGTCATCGATCAGCGCGCCCTCGACGGCCGGGATCGGGTCCTGCCACAGCTGCGCCTCGGGCACCCAGGGGCCGAGGTAGCGGTCGACGGGGCCCATGTCGCGGTGCAGGAGCTTGTACCAAGCCTTGCCGAACGCCAGCGCGAACTCGTTGGGGTTCTCCAGGAACCGGCGCGAGATCTTTTCGTACTCCGGGTCGAACCGCAGGGCCAGGTCGCTGGTGAGCATCGTCGGCTTGCGCTTCGGGGAGTCCGCTGCCGGGCCGGGGACGATGTCCTCGGCGTCCTTCGCAACCCACTGGTAGGCACCCGCGGGGCTCTTGGTGAGCTCCCACTCGTACTTGAAGAGGAACGTGAAGAAGTCGTTGCTCCAGCGGGTCGGTGTCGAGGTCCAGGTGACCTCGAGGCCCGACGTGATCGCGTCGGCGCCCTTGCCGCTGCCGAACTCGCTCTTCCAGCCCAGGCCCTGCGCCTCCAGCGGCGCGGCCTCCGGCTCGGGGCCGACGAGGTCGGCGTCGCCGGCTCCGTGGGTCTTGCCGAAGGTGTGGCCGCCGGCGATCAGCGCGACGGTCTCCTCGTCGTTCATCGCCATGCGGGCGAAGGTGTCGCGGATGTCGCGAGCCGACGCCAGCGGGTCGGGGTTGCCGTTGGGGCCCTCGGGGTTGACGTAGATCAGGCCCATCTGGACCGCGCCGAGCGTGTCCTCGAGCTCGCGCTCGCCGCTGTAGCGCTCATCGCCGAGCCAGGTGTCCTCGGGACCCCAGATGATCTCCTCGGGCTCCCAGACGTCCTCACGGCCGAAGGCGAAGCCGAAGGTCGTGAAGCCCATGTCCTCCAGCGCGACGGTGCCGGCGAACACCAGCAGGTCGGCCCACGAGATCTTCTGGCCGTGCTTCTGCTTGACCGGCCAGAGCAGGCGACGGGCCTTGTCGAGGTTCGCGTTGTCGGGCCAGCTGTTCAGCGGAGCGAACCGCTGGTTGCCCTCGCCGGCGCCGCCACGGCCGTCGTAGATGCGGTAGGTGCCGGCCGCGTGCCAGCTCAGACGGATGAAGAGTCCGCCGTAGTGACCGAAGTCGGCCGGCCACCAGTCCTGCGAGGTGTTGAGGACCTCGACGACGTCGCGACGCAGCTGGGCGATGTCGAGCTTCTTGAACTCCTCGGCGTACGAGAAGTCGGGGGCCAGGGGGTTGCCCTTCGAGGAGTGCGCGTGCAGCACCGAGAGGTCGAGCTGGTTGGGCCACCAGTCCTTGTTGCCGTGCGGACGCCCGCCGGTCTTCACCGTCG
Source organism: Aeromicrobium sp. (assembly GCA_025965435.1). Lineage (GTDB taxonomy): Bacteria > Actinomycetota > Actinomycetes > Propionibacteriales > Nocardioidaceae > Aeromicrobium. Next base: position 14,030 of record JAOPWZ010000085.1, on the reverse strand, counting down.
GCGAGTCGATCGCCGGGTTCTCGCTCTCGCTGCCGCTGGCGGCCGCGGAGTCCTGCATGACCGGGCAGCCGGCCTCCGCCTTGCGGTCCACGCCCTGCGGGCTGACGGGATGATCCTGGTTGTCGCTCATCTGATTCCTTCCGAACTGACGATTGCTGACGATTGCTTGATTACTGAAAGGAGGTCTTTTTCGCGCACTCGGGGCACGTGCCCCAGTACACGACCTCCGCCTCGTCGATCACGAAGCCGTGATCGACCGAGGCGGTGAGGCAGGGGGCGTGGCCGACGGAGCACGGCACGTCGGAGATGGCGCCGCAGGAGCGGCACACCACGTGGTGGTGGTTGTCATCGACGCGTGCCTCGTAGCGCGCGGGCGAGCCCGCGGGCTGGATGCGGCGCAGGAGGCCGGCATCGCTGAGTGCTCGCAGCACGTCGTAGACGGCCTGGTGCGAGACGGTGGGCTGGTGCGTTCGCACCAGGCTGATGACCGTGTCGGTGTCGGCGTGCGGGTGCTCGTGCACCGCGGCGAGGACGGCGAGCCGGGGGCGGGTCACGCGCAGCGATGCGGACCGCAGCTGCGTCTCGAAATCCGGGGTGACCACGACTCGACCCTACGGCAAATACTTGAATCGATCAAGTTTAGGTCGGGCGGGTCGACCGGTCTTCCGGACGCCCCTACGGACGCTTGATCGAGATGTCCCCGCTGCGCGTCGTGGCCAGGATGAACCCGGACCCGCCGTCCTCGGACGTGACGTCCGAGGACACGTCGCCGGACTTCGTTGTGGCAGTGACGGCGTACTTCCGCTTGCCGGCGGCCATCCGCGCCGAGATGTCGCCGCTGCGGGAGATCGCCTTGAAGCCGAACGGCTGCGTCGCGAAGGAGGCCGAGATGTCGCCGGACCTGGTCTCGGCCGAGAGCTCGTCCACATCCAGGCCCGACCCGGTGACGTCGCCGCTCGCCGTCACGACCGTCAGCACGCCCTCGGTGACGTCGCGCACCACGACATCGCCCGTCGTGGTCCTGATCTGGACCGGGAACCCCTCGGGCAGCTCGAGCGTCGTGTCGACGCCGCAGCCCGGGTTGAGCCATGACTGGCAGTCCGCCAGGATCTTGATCTCGTCACCCCGGCGGCCGATCTGGAAGTCGGTCTTGCGGAGCCCGCTGGTGATGCGCGCCGTGACGCGCACGACGCCGGGGGCGCCCTGCACGATCCGCAGGTCGGACGCGCCCGCGTCGATCAGGATCCGCGACGAGCCGGCCAGCTCGATGTCGCTCGTCGAGACCGTCGTGTCGCGCTTCAGGATCGATGCCCCGAGGACCAGGCCGGCGATGATCGCGACGGTCAGGATGGTCCCGAGGACCGTGAGCAACGTGCGCGATGCCGGCGAGCGGACGTCGTAGTCGGCGACGAACTCCTGCTCCTGGCGGCTCACGACGCGTCCTCTCGCGACGGGCGGGTCGAGACCGGCACGACGTCCTCGGCGCCCATGCGGGCCGCGTCGGCCGTCTCGTCGTCGGGCATCGTCTGGCTGTCGCGCTCGGCCTTGACCCGCAACAGGTAGTGCTCGACCTCGTTGTCGCGCTGCTCGCTGGTCCAGCCCAGGACGCCGGCCATGAGCTCGGCGACCTCGGCGGCGACGTCGACGCCACGGTCGAAGGTCTCGATCGAGATGTGCGTGCGCCGGGCGATGGCGTCGTCGAGGTGGCGGGCTCCCTCGTGCGACGCCGCGTAGACGATCTCGGCGCGCAGGTAGTCGTCGGCGCCCGTGAGCGCCCTGGCCAGGTCGGGTCGCTCCTGGATCAGGTCGAGCACCTCGGTGATCAGCGAGCCGTAGCGGTGCAGGAGGTGCTCGACACGACCGGTGCCCAGGCCGTGCGACGCAGCGATCATGTGCCGCTGGTTCCACAGCGCCTCGTAGCCGTCGGCACCCAGCAGCGGGACGTTCTCGGTGACGGACTGCGGCGCATGCCGGTCCAGCTGAGTCGACAGTCCGTGCACCGCGGCGTCGACGGCGTCCTTGGCCATCACGCGGTACGTCGTGTACTTGCCGCCGGCGATGACGACCAGGCCCTTGACGCCCGTGCCGACGGCGTGCTCGCGCGACAGCTTGCTGGTGGCCGCGTCCTCGCCGGCCAGGAGCGGACGCAGACCGGCGTAGACGCCCTCGACGTCGTCACGGGTGAGGGGCTCGGTCAGGACGGCGTTGACGTGGTCGAGCAGGTAGTCGATGTCGCTCTGGCTCGCCGCCGGGTGGTCCTTGGACAGCGACCAGTCGGTGTCGGTCGTGCCGATGATCCAGTGACGTCCCCACGGGATGACGAAGAGCACCGACTTCTCCGTGCGCAGGATCAGGCCCGAGTCGCCGCGGATGCGGTCGCGCGGCACCACGAGGTGCACACCCTTGCTGGCGCGGACGTGGAACTGGCCCCGCTCCCCCGCGAAGGCCTGGGTCTCGTCGGTCCATACGCCGCTGGCGTTGACGACCTGCTTCGCCCGGATGTCGAACTCCCGGTCCGACTCCAGGTCCTTGACCCGGGCACCGACGACCCGGTCGCCCTCGCGCAGCAGGCCGATGACCCGGGTGCGGCTGGCGACGTGTGCGCCGTAGGCGGCGGCGGTGCGCGAGAGGAACATCGTGTGCCGGGCGTCGTCGACCTGGCCGTCGTAGTAGTGCAGAGCGCCGACCAGGGCGTCCTTCTTGAGCGCCGGCATGAGGCGCCGGGCGCCGCGCCGGGTCAGGTGTCGGTGCAGCGGCACGCCCTGCCCGTAGCCGGACGCCCGGCTCAGCGCGTCGTACAGGGCGACGCCGCTGCCGGCGTACGCCCGCTCCCACACGCGATGGGTCAGCGGATAGAGGAAGCCGACCTCGCGGACGAGGTGCGGGGCGAGCTTCTGCAGGTGCAGCCCCCGCTCCTTCAGCGCCTCGGCGACCAGGCGGAAGTCGAGCATCTCGAGGTAGCGCAGCCCGCCGTGCATCAGCTTGCTCGACCGGCTCGAGGTGCCGGACGCGAAGTCGCGCGCCTCGACCAGTCCCACCGTCAGCCCGCGGGTGGCGGCGTCCAGAGCCGCTCCGCCACCCACGACACCACCGCCGATCACCAGGATGTCCAACGGGGTCGTCGCCATCGCGTCCAATGCGGCTTGACGATTCTGGGGCGACAGGGCGACGGGACGCATGTGCCCAGTCAATCAGTACGGTGCTAGCAGGGCTAACGGCCGGGCCGCTGCAGGTTGAGGTGCGCAGGCCGCCCGCGGCCGAAGCCTCGAAACCTGCAGGGTCACGTCCCGCCGTCCCCGCAAGTTGAGGTGCGCAGGCCGCCCGCGGCCGAAGCCTCGAAACCTGCTGGGTCAGGTTCCGAGGTCGCGCCTGGAGGTCTCGAGGCTCCGGCCGCTGAGCGGCCTTCGCACCTCGACCAGCTCGACCGGTCGCGCGCTGCGCGCGCTCGGGCCTCGCTCAGTCGACGTCTACCCAGCCGAAGGTCCGCTCGACGGCCTTCTTCCACTGGGCGTGGCCCGCGTCGCGCTGCGCCGGCGTCCAGGCGGGCTCCCACTGCTTCGACTCGTTCCAGTTGGCGACCAGCTCGTCCGTGCCGGCCCAGTACCCGACCGCGAGCCCCGCGGCGTAGGCCGCGCCGAGTGCCGTCGTCTCGGCCACGACCGGCCGGCTGACAGGGACGCCCAGGACGTCGGCCTGGATCTGCATGCACAGCTCGTTCGCGGTGACGCCGCCGTCGACGCGCAGGATCTGCAGGTCGAGGCCGGCATCGGCCACCATGGCGTCGACGACGTCCTTGCTCTGGTAGCAGATCGCCTCGAGCGCGGCCCGTGCGATGTGAGCGACGGTGTTGTAGCGGGAGAGCCCGACGATGACGCCGCGGGCGTCCGAGCGCCAGTACGGCGCGAACAGGCCCGAGAACGCCGGGACGAAGCACACGCCGCCGTTGTCGTCGACGCTCGCCGCCAGCCCCTCGGTCTCGGCGGCGGCCTTGATGACGCCGAGCTGATCGCGCAGCCACTGGATCGCCGAGCCGGTGACGGCGATCGAGCCCTCCAGGGCGTACACCGGCGGCGCGTCGCCGAAGCGGTAGGCCAGCGTCGTGACCAGGCCGTTGGTCGACCGCACGATCTCGGTGCCGGTGTTGAGCACCAGGAAGTTGCCGGTGCCGTAGGTGTTCTTGAGCTCCCCCGGCTCGAAGCAGACCTGCCCGACGAGGGCTGCGTGCTGGTCACCGAGATCGCCGGCGATGGCGACCTCGCCGCCGAACGGACCGTCGGCGCTGGTGGGGCCGTAGACCTCCGACGACGACCGGATCTGCGGCAGCATCGACCGCGGGACGTCGAAGATCGCGAGGAGCTCGTCGTCCCAGGCCAGCGTCTCCAGGTCCATCAGCATCGTGCGACTGGCGTTCGTCACGTCGGTCATGTGCATCCCGCCGTCGGGTCCGCCGGTCAGCCACCAGATGAGCCAGGAGTCGATCGTCCCGAAGATCGCGTGGCCCGCGTCGGCATCGGCCCGGACCCCGTCGACGTTCTCGAGGATCCACTGGATCTTGCCGCCTGCGAAGTACGGCGCGGGCGGCAGGCCGGCGCGTTCACGGATCAGCGTGCCGGCATCGCCCCGCTCGAGGGCGGCGGCGATCGCATCGGTGCGGGTGTCCTGCCAGACGATCGCGTTGTAGTACGGCTCGCCCGTCCGCCGGTCCCACACGACGGTCGTCTCACGCTGGTTCGTGACGCCGATCGCGGCCAGGTCGTCGGCGGTGATGCCTGCTCGACCCAGCGCGCCCTCGACGACGTCCTGGGTCGCCTCCCAGATCTCGTGCGGATCGTGCTCGACCCAGCCGGCCTGCGGCATGATCTGCTCGTGCTCGAGCTGGTGCCGGGCGACCTCGTGACCGTCGTGGTCGAAGATCATGAACCGCGTGCTCGTCGTGCCCTGGTCGATCGCGCCGACATACTTCGCCATGCCGCCGACCCTATCCGTAGGGTCGACCCATGCGCCTGATCCTGATCCGCCACGGACAGACCCCTGCCAACGTCGCCGGCATCCTCGAGTCGACCGTTCCGGGACCTGGCCTCACCGACCTGGGCCAGCAGCAGGCCGAGGAGCTCGTCGAGGCACTGTCGGGCGACACGATCGACGCGCTGTTCGTGTCAACGATGATCCGCACGCACCTGACGGCCGCGCCCCTGGTCGCCGCGCGCGGCCTGGAGCCGATCGTGCGGGCGGGCCTGCGCGAGATCGCGGCCGGGGACGTCGAGGGCAACACCGACGAGGCCTCGGTGCACCAATACGTCTCGACCCTCATGACGTGGTGCGCCGGCCATCTCGACGTCCGCATGCCGGGGGGCGAGACGGGCGAGGAAGTCATCGCCCGCTTCGACGAGGTCGTCGCCGAGGCCGAGGCCCTGGGGGTCGCCAGCGTGGCGCTGGTGAGCCACGGCGCGATGATCCGCGCGTGGTGCGCCGCGCGCACGAGCAACGTCGACCTCGAGTTCGTGAGCACGCACTACGTCGTCAACACCGGCATCGTCGTGGTGGAGGGGTCGAGCGCGCACGGCTGGGAGGTCACCGCCTGGCTCGGCGAGTCGGTCAGCGAAGCCGCGGCCCGCGGCGTCGTGTCCGACCACAGCCCGGCCGTCGAGCGGGGAGACGCATGACGTCCTCGCGGTCGATCCTGTCCTACCGGTCGAACGAGTCGATCCTCTCGATCGCGTCGGACCGCTCGATCCTGTCGATCGGCTCGAGCCACTCGGCGTTCTCGATCGGCTCGGCCGGCTCGTTCGGATCGGTCCTGTCGTTCGCCTCGTTCGCGTCGGTGCTGTCGGCGTTCTCCGCGGTCAGCGTGCTGTCGGCGTTCTCGTGGCGCGCCCGAGGACGCCGGGCGGCGGCGGGCAGCTAGTCCCCCAGCATCTCGCCGTGGACCTCGGCGTGCGGGACGGTGGGGATCGTTCCCAGACGTCCCTTCTGGAAGTCGGCGAAGGCCTGGGCGACCTCGGCCTTGGTGTTCATCACGAACGGTCCGGCCCAGGCGATCGACTCCCGGATCGGTAGCCCGCCGAGCAGGACGACCTCCAGTGCCGGATGCAAGCTGTCCTGCCGCACGTCGGCGCCGACCGTGATGGTCTCGCCGTGGCCCAGCACCGCGAGCTGGCCCGCGCGGATCGGACGACGCTCGCGCCCGACGTATCCCGCCCCGCCCATGACGTAGACCAGGGCGTTGAAGTCCGTGCGCCACGGCACGGTCATCTCGGCACCGGGCAGCACCGTCGCGTGGACCATCGCCATCGGCGTGTGCGTCGAGCCGGGGCCTTCGACCCCGTCCACCGAGCCCGCGATGACCCGCAGCAGGGCGCCGGCGTCCGGAGTCGACGCCAGACCGACATCCGTGCCGCGGATGTCCTGGTAGTGCGGCGGCAGCCACTTGTCGGCCTTGGGCAGGTTGACCCACAGCTGCAGGCCGTGGAACAGGCCGCCCTTGACGACCAGCCACTCCGGCGGGGTCTCGATGTGCAGGAGACCCGAGCCTGCGGTCATCCACTGGGTGTCTCCGTCGGTGATCGATCCGCCGCCGCCGTGGGTGTCCTGGTGGTCCATGACGCCGTCGATCATGTAGGTCACGGTCTCGAAGCCGCGGTGCGGGTGCCACGGGGTGCCCTTGGGCTCGCCGGGCTGGTACTCGACCTCGCCCATCTGGTCCATGTGGATGAACGGGTCGAGCTGGCCGGCGTCGACGCCCGCGAAGGCGCGCCGCACGGGGAAGCCCTCCCCCTCGTAGCCCATCGGCGCCGTCGTGACGCTGATCGGCGCGCGGTCCTCGGTCTGTGTCGGCGTCGCGATCACTCGCGGCAGGACGGTCCAGTCATTGACGGTCACGGCAGGCATCGGGTTCTCCTTGGTAGGTCACTCAATCTAATTCAACGTTCAACTATTGTCCAGCATTCCCTCGTCCCGAGCCGGGCCCTCCCGGACCATCGCGCCTTAGGCTGGCGCCATGACAGAGCATCTCGACGTCGTGATCGTCGGCGGCGGCCACAACGCTCTCGTCGCGGCGACCTACCTGGCCCGCGCCGGCAAGGACGTCGTCGTCCTGGAACGACTCCCGCAGGTCGGCGGCGCCGCGATCAGCGCCCGGCCGTTCGACGGGCTCGACGCGCGCCTCTCCCGCTACTCGTACCTCGTGAGCCTCATGCCGCAGCAGCTGATCGACGACCTCGGGCTTCGCCTCGAGCTGCGCTCCCGCGACACCGCCTCGTACACGCCGTACGACGGCGGCGGGTTGCTGGTCGAGACCAACGCGGCGGCCGCGACCCGCGAGTCGTTTCGCGTCCTGACCGGCGGCGATGACGAGCTGCTCGCCTGGGAGCGGTTCTACGGTGAGGTCGCCGAGCTCGCCGCCGTCGTCGCGCCGACCCTGCTCTCACCGCTCCCCCACATCGGCAACTTGCGGGACCTGAGCTCGATGAGCATCTGGACCGACATCGTCGACGAGCCCCTGGGAACCGCGATCGAGCGCCGCTTCTCGCACGACCTCGTCCGCGGCGTCGTGGGCACGGACGCCCTGATCGGCACCTTCGCCTCCCTGCACGACCCGTCCTTGATCCAGAACCGCTGCTTCCTCTACCACGTGATCGGCAACGGAACCGGCGAGTGGCGGGTGCCCGTGGGCGGCATGGGAGCCGTGACGGCCGAGCTCGAACGCGTCGCGCGTGCAGCGGGCGCCACGATCCGCACCGGTAGCGAGGTCGTCGCCGTGGCGGCGTCCGCCGACGGCGTGGTGGTCGCCGGGGAAGGCTTCTCGGTCACGGCCGACTGGATGCTCAGCGGTGTCGCGCCGTACACGTTGGCCGGACTCGCGGGGGATCCGTTGCCGGCCAAGCCCTCGGGCTCCCAGTTCAAGATCAACCTGCTGGTCTCGCGGCTGCCGCGCCTGAGGTCCGGCATCGATCCCGCGATCGCCTTCGCCGGCACCTTCCACCTGGGCGAGTCGATGAACGAGCTCGAAACCGCCCATCGGCAGGCGGCCGGTGGCGCGCTCCCCGACCGCGCCACCGGTGAGCTCTACTGCCACACGCTCACCGACCGCTCGATCCTCGGCCCCGACCTCGCCGCGACGGACGCGCAGACCCTGACCTACTTCGGGCTGCACACGCCCTACGAGGTGCTGCCGGACGCAGCCGCCGCCGATCGCGCGTACGCGCAGTTCATCGCTGCGATCGACGAGCACCTCGACGAGCCGATCGAACCGCTGATCCTCGCCGTCGAGCACAAGACCCCGGCGCAGATCGAGAGCGCCCTGGGCATGCCGGGCGGACACATCTTCCACGGCGACCTGCAGTGGCCCTGGCTCGAGGAGGACGAAAAACCCCACCATCCCGCGGAGCGCTGGGGCGTCGCGACCAGCCACCCGCGCATCCTGCTCTGCGGCAGCGGCGCCCGCCGGGGAGGCGCCGTGAGCGGCATCGCAGGGCACAACGCGGCCCACGCCATCCTGGATTATGAGTCGCCGAAGGGGGCTGCTAACGTTTCACCTGCTTCGCGGCCACGGCCGCAAGGCGGCATTAGCTCAATTGGCAGAGCAGCTGACTCTTAATCAGCGGGTTCGGGGTTCGAGTCCCTGATGCCGCACTGTGAAGGCCCCATTCCTCGCCGAATGGGGCCTTTGCTTGTTTCCGGAGCCGTCCGAGACGGCATCCTGACATCCTGATCGGGACGCAGACGGGAGGCCGGCGATGGCCGACAAGATCGACTTCAAGACGTCGCTCGCGACCTACCGCGCCCCGCGCGGCCGGTTCGAGATCGTCGACGTGCCCGACCTGCAGTACCTGATGGTCGACGGCCACGGCGACCCCAGCTCCTCGCCGGCCTTCGTCGAGGCGGTGGAAGCGCTCTACCCCGTCGCCTACACGCTGAAGTTCGCCAGCAAGCGGGAGCTCGACCGCGACTACGTCGTCCCGCCGCTGGAGGGGCTGTGGTGGGCCGACGACATGGACACCTTCACGACCGCCCGTGACAAGTCGCAATGGGAGTGGACCTTGATGCTGATGCTGCCCGAGTGGATCGGCCGTGACCGGTTCGACGCCGCGATCCAGCATGTTGCGGCGAAGGACGGAGGCTCCGCGCGTGTCGACGACGTCCGGCTGGAGGCGCTCTCGGAGGGGCGGTGCGTGCAGACACTGCACGTCGGACCGTTCGACGACGAGACAGCGGTGCTCGCACGTTTGCACGACGAGTTCATCCCTGCGCACGGCCTGCGCATGACCGGCAAGCACCACGAGATCTACCTCAGCGACGTCCGCAAGGTCGACCCCGCGAAGCAGCGCACGATCCTGCGGCAGCCGGTGGACGCATGAGCCGCCCCGACAGGGTCGCCGAGATCCTGGCCGCCGAAGGCGCGGCGGCACGCGCCCTGCTCGCCGGTCTCCGGCGCGACTTCACCGGCATCGTCGAAGCCTCCGCCAACTCCAACGCCGACGACGAGCACGATCCTGAAGGCTCGACGATCGCCTTCGAGCGCTCGCAGGTCACCGCCATGATCGAGCAGGCCGAGCGTCGGCTGCGCGAGGTGGCTGCCGCCCAGGACCGTCTGGACGACGGGACGTACGGCGTCTGCGAGGTGTGCGGCGATGACATCGCCACCGCGCGGCTCGAGGCGCGTCCGACCGCCCGCACCTGCGTGGCCTGCGCAGCCGGGTAGCCGGGAGCTCGAGGGCGACGTAGCGTGTGATCCATGTCACGTCGCAGCCCCGAGGCACTGGCCCGCGAGGCCCTCGTCCTGCTGGCCTGCGGACTCACGGCGCTGACCCTCTTCGCCCTGCTGACCTACCGTGCTGGCGGGCCCCAGTGGCCGCATGCCGTCGTCGACGTGTCGGCGTGGGTGCTCGTGGTGGTGACGACGACGATGCTGCTGATCGCGTCGGTCAGCAAGCTCACCGAGATCGTCGCGCGCCACCTGGCGCGATGACGGGAACTCGCGCCTGCGCGCGCGAGTTGTCAGGTCAAGGAGGAATCACCCATGAAATGTCCGACTGACAATGCCACCCTCGTCATGAGCGAGCGTTCCGGTATCGAGATCGACTACTGCCCCGAGTGCCGGGGCGTCTGGCTCGATCGCGGCGAGCTGGACAAGATCCTCGACCGCGCCGCCACCGAGACGGCACCACAGGCCCAGCCCGCGCCCACCAGGCCCCAGTACTCCGAGCCGCAGTACGACAGCCGGCCTCGCGACGACCGGCCCCGCGACGACCGCTCGGGATACTCCCAGCAGCCGTACCGCAAGAAGAAGAAGGAGCACTGGCTCTCCGAGCTCTTCGACTGACCCCGGTCCGACGCACGATGAGGGTATGAGGTTGCTGCGGCTACCTCATACCCTCATTCTCTGTCCATTCTGCCGGCCAAGACGCACGACTCATCGTTGCGATGGTCCAGGGCTCTCGGTCACCGGGACACATGTGACCCCCGCCCTAGCCGGGCCCGGCGCAGGATCGGCATACTGACAGCAGTTTTGTCTCAGACGACTTCGCCTCCCCAGAGAGATGACCCGCGTGCGCAATCCCCGAGCCTTCCTCCGCCCCCTCGCCGTCGGTGCGCCGACCCCGATGGCGGACATCCCGTTCCGTCCCTCGCGCATGATCCACTTCTTCGACCCGAGCAACCCCAAGATGGCCGCCAAGGTGCCAGACATCGCGAAGAAGGTCGACATCATCCTCGGCAACCTCGAGGACGCCATCAAGACGGAGAACAAGGAAGCCGCTCGGCAGGGGCTCGTCGACATCGCGAAGCAGACCGACTTCGGCGACACCCAGCTCTGGACCCGCATCAACAGCCTCGACTCCCCGTGGGCGCTCGACGACCTCATCACCCTGGTGACGGAGATCGGCGACAAGCTCGACGTCGTCATGGTGCCCAAGGTCGAGGGCGCGCAGGACATCCACTACATCGACCGCATCCTCGCCCAGCTCGAGGCGCGCGCCGGCATCACCCGCCCGATCCTCGTGCACGCGATCCTCGAGACCGCCGAGGGCATGACGAACGTCGAGGAGATCGCCGCCGCGAGCCCCCGCATGCAGGGCATCTCCCTCGGCCCGGCCGACCTCGCCGCGAGCCGCCGCATGAAGACGACCCGCGTCGGTGGCGGCCACCCCGGCTACCTCGTCCGGCAGGACCCCACGGGTGAGGACCTCACCCAGGGACGCACGACGTACCAGCAGGATCTCTGGCACTACACGATCGCCCGCATGGTCGACGCCTGCGCCGGCAACGACATCCTCCCGTTCTACGGCCCGTTCGGCGACATCAAGGACGTCGTCGCGTGCGAGGACCAGTTCCGCAACGCCTTCCTGCTCGGCTGCGTCGGCGCGTGGAGCCTGCATCCCGTGCAGATCGACATCGCGAAGAAGGTCTTCTCCCCCGACCCCGCCGACGTGGCGCACGCCAAGGAAGTCGTCGAGGCCATGGGTGACGGATCCGGCGCCGTCATGATCAACGGCAAGATGGAGGACGACGCCTCCTGCAAGCAGTGCATCGTCATGCTCGACCTCGCGAAGGCCCTGGCCGAGCGTGATCCCGAGCTCGCCGCCGCCTACGACCTCTGAGGACCCCATGACACTCGACGACCAGGCCACTCCCGCGGCCGCGCTCCGCCCCCGCCGCTCCGTCCTCTACATGCCCGGCGCCAACGAGCGGGCGCTCGAGAAGGCCAAGGGCATCGACGCCGATGCGCTGATCCTCGACCTCGAGGACGCCGTCGCACCCGATGCCAAGCCTGAGGCTCGCGATCGGGTGTGCGCCGCCGTGCAGTCCGGCGAGTACGGGCACCGCGAGCTCGCGATCCGCGTCAACGGCATCGGCACGGAGTGGCACGACGCGGACATCGCCGCCGCGGCGGCTGCCGGGCCGGACGCCGTGCTGGTGCCGAAGGTCAACTCCGCCGCAGAGGTGCTCCAGCTCGTCGCCGCCCTCGAGGCCGCTGGCGCCCCCGAGAAGACCAAGCTCTGGGCCATGATCGAGACACCGGTCGCGCTCCTGCACGCCGAGGAGATCTGCGCCGCGCACGAGCGCCTCACGGTCATCGTGATGGGCACCAACGACGTCGTCAACGAGACGTTCGGTCTGCACGTGCCGGGCCGCAACCCGCTCGTCCTGACGGCGCTCTCGCTCTCGCTGCTGGCCGCGCGAGCCGCCGGCAAGGTCATCATCGACGGCGTCTACAACGACGTGAAGAACCTCGACGGCTTCGACGCCGAGGCCCGGCAGGGACGCGAGATGGGCTTCGACGGCAAGACCTTGATCCATCCCGGACAGGTCGAGCCCGCCAACGTGGCCTTCGCGCCGTCCGACGACGACATCGCCCACGCCCGCGACATGATCACGACGTTCGAGGAGGCCAAGGCCGCCGGACAGGGCGTCGTGACGTTCAACGGCCGGATGGTCGAGGAGCTGCACGTCCGCGACGCCCAGCGCATCCTCGCCTTCGCCGAGGCCATCGCCTCCCGCTGACCCGCGAGGTCATCCTCACGGCTGACCGACAGTAGCCACGCGACGGATGCGCTGGCCGCGGTTCGTGCGGCATCGTGAGGGCATGATGACGCCGTACGGGGACCTCGGGCTCCACGACCAGCTGCACGCCGACCTGGGAGACCACCGCTGGGCGGCGGCCACCGTGACACCGGCCGGCACCTCGCTGGCCGCCCACGGCATGGATCTGGACGCGACTCTCGAGATCGGTTCGGTCTCCAAGGGCATCACCGGCCTGCTCTACACCGACGCGATCGCTCGTCGGGAGGTGTCACCCACCGACACCCTCGGCCAGCACCTGCCGCTGCAAGGGTCTCCTGCCGCCGAGGTCACCCTCGCCGCGCTGGCCACCCACAGCTCGGGACTGCCGAGCCTGCCCTCGCTCGGCCTGGCGGTCGGCCGGACCGCGAAGTGGCTCATCACCCAGGCCAATCCGTACGGCGACACCCGGGACGAGCTGCTGAGCCAGGTGGCGTCGACGAAGCTCGGCGTCCAAGGACGGTCGATGTACTCCAACATCGGCTTCCAGCTGCTCGGGCACGCAACCGCCGCCGCAGCCGTGATGCCGTACCGCGACCTGGTGAGCCGACGCCTCGCTGCACCCCTGGGACTCACGTCGCTGATCGTCCCCACCAGCCAGGCCGAGCTCGGGCCGGGGGCCGTGATCGGCAGGAGCCGACTGGGAAGAGTGGCCCAGCCGTGGACCGGCGAGGCGGTCGGCCCCGCGGGCGGCATCCGCATGTCCGTCACCGACATCGCGCGACTGATGCAGGCGCTGCTCGACGGCACGGCACCCGGCGCCGCCGCCCTCGACCCGGTCGCCGACTTCATCGGCAAGGACACCCGCATCGGGGCCGGGTGGATCACGTCCTCGGGCGCGAACGGGCCGATCACCTGGCACAACGGTGCGACGGGGGGCTTCCGCAGCTGGGTCGGGCTCGACCGCGCCGCCGGGTCCGCCGTCGGCGTCGTCAACGCCCGGACCAAGGCGCCCGACGCCGTCGGCACCCGCCTGCTGGCATCCCTCACCGGCGCCTGACCTCCGGGACGAGAAAATCGGGGTTCGTCCGGACCGTCCCGGACGAACCCCGATCCTCATGTCCCCGTCGGGGAGCTACTTGTTGGTGCGCATGCCGTAGAGCTCGGAGTAGATCTTCGTCTTGTGCGCCTGGTACTTGCGACGCTGACGCATCGACTCCAGGAGCACCTGACGATCGATCTCGGACAACTCGTCCCAGGCGCGCGTGCCGCGGCCCTTGCGGGACTCGAAGAGTGCCACTGCCTTCACCTCCTCTCCGTGTGTCCTGAAGGTCGAAGTGACGTCGTGGATGGGCGGAGTGGCGGTGTGCTGAGCGGGCATGAGGGTGTCGAGGGTGGTGTTCATGGCGCGCCTCCTTTCGTGAGGTTCGAGTGGGCGATCGATGGGCGGACAACGAAAAGACCGCCCCGGATCGATGATCCGGAGCGGCAGAGGTGCCAGCGCGTGGCGTTACCTCGGGTGCGGTGCTCCG
>JAOPWZ010000055.1 GCA_025965435.1 Aeromicrobium sp. | reverse complement strand
GCACGGGATCGACCGCGAACAGCACCTTCGTGACGGAGGCAGCGGGATCGCCCGCGACGGTGCCGACCGCGTCCCAGTCATCGGCCCACCGGGGGTCGTACAGGCCGTCGAGGACGGAGATGACGTCGCGCAGGGTGGGCATGGCCGCACTCTATCGAGGTCACCTCCGTCCCCCGGTGGCTCAGGTGGGACGGGTCTCGGGCGTCTGCTTCGCGGTCATCGACGCGTCGCGCACGACGACGTCGCCGAGCGCCTCGTCGATCGCCGCCATGACGTCATCGCCCAAGATGATGCCCGACGCCTTCGCGTTGTCGGTGACCTGCTCGGGGCGCGAGGCGCCGATGATGGCCGCCGAGACGTTGGGGTTGCGCAGCACCCACGCGACGGCGAGCTGAGCCATCGAGATGTCGGCCGCCTGCGCGATGGGCGCGAGTCGCTGGACCGCGTCGAGGACGTCGTCGCGCAGCCAGCGGCTGATGTTCTGCGAGCCGCCCTGCTCGTCGGTGGCGCGCGAGCCCTCCGGCAACGCCTGACCGGGCTTGTACTTGCCGGTCAGCACGCCCTGGGCGATGGGCGACCAGACGATCTGCCCCAGCCCGAGCTCCTCGCTGGTCGGGACGACCTCGTCCTCGATGACGCGCCACAGCATCGAGTACTGCGGCTGGCTCGAGATCAGCGAGAAGCCGAGCTGGTGCGCCAGCGTCTGGCCCTCACGGATCTGGTCGGCGGTCCACTCCGACACGCCGATGTACAGGGCCTTGCCGGAGCGGACGACGTCGGCGAACGCCTGCATCGTCTCCTCCAGCGGCGTCTCGGTGTCGAAGCGGTGGGCCTGGTAGAGATCGACGTAGTCGGTCTGCAGCCGGGTCAGGGAGGCGTTGATCGACTCCATGATGTGCTTGCGCGACAGGCCGGAGTCGTTGGGGCCGCCGGGGCCGGTGGGCCAGTAGACCTTGGTGAAGATCTCGAGCGACTCGCGTCGCTGCCCGGCCAGGGCGCGTCCGAGCACCGACTCCGCCTTGGTGTTGGCGTAGACGTCGGCGGTGTCAAAGGTCGTGATGCCCTCCTCCAGCGCCTGCTGGACGCAGGCCGTGGCGGCATCCTCCTCGACCTGCGATCCATGGGTGAGCCAGTTGCCGTAGGCGATCTCTGAGATCTTGAGTCCGCTGTTGCCGAGATATCGATGTTCCATGCCCACCAACGTACCCACGACCCCACCCTCCCGCTGAGTGTGACGTTTCCGCGGGGCGCGACGCGGGGCGGCGGTGAGAGACGTCGCACTCAACGGGGACGGAGGCTAGCTAGCCGACCTGCGCCAGCACGAGCGGCAGGACGGCGCCGGCGCCGTGGCGGCGCAGCTCACGGGTGGCCACCGTCAGCGTCCAGCGGCTGTCGACCCGGTCGTCGATCAGCAGCACCGGCTTGCCCTCGAGCGCCTGCAGCCCGTTCGCCAGGTCGGGGCCCACGGCCAGCTGCCCCCAGACGTCGGCCAGCCGGTAGGCGCTGTTGCCGCCGGGACCGCTGCGTGCGCCCTCGCCCACGAGGTCGAGGGCACCCAGGTCGTCCAGACGTCCGATGCGGGCGATGCCCCGGGCCAGCGAGTCGACGAGCTGCGGACGCGAGCGCGAGGGGATGCTGACGACCGCGGCCGGGCGCTGCGCCCAGTTCCAGTCCTTCAGCACACGCACGCACGCGCCCAGCAGCTCGTCGGACACCGGCCCGTCGGGAGCACCGGCGGCGAACAGCTCGCGCAGCACGCCACCCCAGCCCAGGTCCGTCAGGCGGGCGACGGCCCGTCCGCTCTCGGCGCGGTCGTCGACGGGGATCTTGCCCTTGGCCTCGACACCGAGCCGCTCGGCACCCGTGGGCCACTGGGCCCGGGGCTCGATCTCGACCCCGACCTTGTCGAGGGTGCCGGACGCGACCTCGGTGGCGCGCGAGTCGACGCCCGTCGGGAACCACGGCCCAGCACAGTTGTCGCACCGCCCGCACGCCGTGGCGCTCGGGTCGTCGAGGTCGTGCTGGAGCATCTCCATGCGGCACGTCGAGTCGTGCTGGTAGGTCAGCATCGACTGCTGCTCCGCGGCCCGCGCCTGGGCGATGCGCTCGTACCGCTCACGGTCGTAGACCCACGGGACGCCCGTCGACACCCAGCCGCCCTGCACCCGCCGGACCGCGCCGTCGACGTCGAGCACCTTGAGCAGCAGCTCGAGCGGCGTGCGGCGCAGGTTGACCCGGGCCTCTAGGGCCGGCGTCGACAACGGCACGTCGCTCAGCTCGCCGATGACGGCCGCAGCGCGCTCCTCGCTCGGCATCGAGGACGTCGCGAAGTACGTCCAGATGTCGCGGTCCTCGCGACCCGGCAGCAGCAGCACGTCGGCGCTGTCCGTCGCACGTCCGGCACGGCCGACCTGCTGGTAGTACGCCACGGGTGACGACGGAGCACCGAGGTGGATGACGAAGCCGAGGTCGGGCTTGTCGAAGCCCATGCCGAGCGCACTGGTGGCCACGAGCGCCTTGAGCTCGTTGGCCTTGAGCTGGCCCTCGAGCTGCTCGCGCTCCTCCGGGTCGGTGCGTCCCGTGTAGGCGCGGACGGCGTGCCCGCCCTCGCGCAGCAGGCGCGCGGTGTCCTCGGCCGCCGACACCGTGAGGGCGTAGATGATGCCGCTGCCCGGCAGCTCGGCCAGGTGGCTCAGCAGCCAGCCCAGCCGGTCGCGGGCACCCGGCAGCTCGAGCACACCGAGCCTCAGCGACGTGCGCGCCAGCGACCCGCGGATCGTCAGGACGTCGCCCTCGGCGCCCAGCTGCTCGGCGACGTCGGTGACGACGCGGGCGTTGGCCGTGGCGGTCGTCGCCAGCACCGGGAGATCGGCCGGCAGCTGCGCGATCAGCTCGGCGAGCCGCCGGTAGTCGGGCCGGAAGTCGTGACCCCAGTCGGAGATGCAGTGGGCCTCGTCGACGACCAGCATGCCCATGCGCTCGACCAGCGCCGGCAGCTGCTCGTCGCGGAAGCGCGGGTTGTTGAGCCGTTCGGGCGACACCAGCAGGATGTCGACCTCGTCGGCGGCCAGCCAGGCCCGCGTCTCGTCCCACTCGTGCGGATTGGACGAGTTGATCGCCACGTCCAGCACCCCGGCCCTGGCGGCTG
>JAOPWZ010000049.1 GCA_025965435.1 Aeromicrobium sp. | reverse complement strand
CCATGACCAAGACGTCGGACGGTTGGTTCGTCTCCGGCCTGGAGCCGGTGTGAGCAGCATCTCCAGGAACTACGAAGGAGCATGAGATGGGTGTTGAGGTCAAGGTCGAGGGTCTGACGAAGAAGTTTGGTAGCTCGTTGATCTGGAAGGACGTCTCGCTGACGCTTCCGGCCGGCGAGATCTCGGTGATGCTCGGTCCGTCGGGCACCGGCAAGTCGGTGTTCCTCAAGACGTTGATCGGTCTGCTCAAGCCCAATGAGGGTCATGTGTGGATCGAGGGCGTCGACATCGCGAACTGCAAGGAAAAAGAGCTCTACGAGATCCGCAAGCTGTTCGGGGTGCTGTTCCAGGACGGTGCGATGTTCGGCTCGATGGACCTGTTCGACAACGTCGCGTTCCCCCTGCGTGAGCACACCCGCAAGTCCGAGTCCGAGATCCGCACCATCGTGATGGACAAGATGGAGCTGACCGGTCTGGTCGGTGCGGAGCGCAAGCTCCCCGGCGAGATCAGCGGCGGCATGCGCAAGCGCGCCGGTCTGGCCCGGGCGCTGGTGCTCGACCCGGAGATCCTGCTGATCGACGAGCCCGACTCGGGTCTCGATCCGGTCCGCACCTCGTACATCAACCAGCTGTTCATCGACCTGAACGCGCAGATCGACGCGACGTTCCTGATCGTGACGCACGACATCAACACCGCCCGCAAGGTCCCCGACAACATCGGCCTGCTGTACCACAAGCACCTGGCGATGTTCGGTCCGCGCGAGATGCTCCTGACCTCCGACGAGCCCGTCGTCGCGCAGTTCCTCAACGCGCAGACCGTGGGCCCGATCGGCATGAGCGAGGAGAAGGACGCCGACGAGCTCGCCTCCGAGGCCGGTATCGAGATGCCGCCGCTTCCGCCCGTGCCGCTGCAGCTCGAGACGTCCGACGGGCGTCCGCGTCGTGGCCAGCGCGAGCCCGGCTCGTGGTGCCGCGACAACGGCGTCACCCCACCGGCCGGATCCTTCGCGCGCGACGCCGACCAGGCCGTTCCCGCGTGAGCACCCCGACTCACGGGGAGGCAGTGACGTGAGCGCGGCTGTCGTCACCGGACCCGCACGGGTTGCCGGCAATCTCTTCGCGTTCGCACTCGACGTGCTGGTCGCGTTGTTCCGGCGACCGTTCCAGCTCAAGGAGTTCCTGCTCCAGGCCTGGTTCATCGTCAAGGTCACGATCGTCCCGACGGCCTTCGTCGCGATCCCGTTCGGCGCGGTCATCGCGCTGCAGACCGGCGGGCTCATCAAGCAGTTCGGTGCCCAGTCCTTCACGGGATCCGCAGCCGTGCTGGCCGTCGTCCAGCAGGCCGGTCCCATCGCCACGGCCCTGCTGATCGCCGGTGCGGCCGGCTCGGCGATCGCCGCCGACTTCGGCGCGCGCAAGATCCGTGAAGAGCTCGACGCCATGATGGTGCTGGGCATCGATCCGATCCAGCGTCTCGTGGTGCCGCGCGTGCTGGCCACGATGCTGGTCGCGGTGTTCCTCAACGGCATCGTCACCGTCGTCGGCGTGGCGGGCGGCTACGTCTTCAACGTGGTGCTGCAGGACGGCACCCCCGGCGCCTATCTGGCGTCCTTCACGGCACTGGCCCAGCTGCCCGACCTCTACCAAGGCATGATCAAGGCCCTCATCTTCGGCTTCCTCGCCGCCATCGTGGCCTGCTACATGGGCATGAATGCCAAGGGCGGCCCCAAGGGCGTCGGCGACGCGGTCAACGAGGCGGTCGTCATCACCTTCACGCTGCTGTTCATCGTCAACTTCTTCATCACGGCGGTCTACATCCAGCTCATCCCACCGAAGGGGATGTGATCGTCATGGCCAACTTCGCGGCGATCTACCAGAAGCCCGCCAACACGCTCGACGACCTCGGTCGCCAGATG
Source organism: Aeromicrobium sp. (assembly GCA_025965435.1). Taxonomy (GTDB): domain Bacteria; phylum Actinomycetota; class Actinomycetes; order Propionibacteriales; family Nocardioidaceae; genus Aeromicrobium. Next base: position 6,735 of record JAOPWZ010000049.1, on the reverse strand, counting down.
CTGTTCTACGTCCGCGTCATCCGCTCGGTCCCGCGGACGATCAAGAACTACGGCAAGGAGATCCTCCGTCTGCTCGCCGAGGTCGCGCTCGGCTCCGGCTCACTGGCGATCATCGGCGGCACCATCGGCGTGATCACGGCGATGTGCTTCTTCACGGGCACATCGGTCGGCATCCAGGGCTATGCGGCCCTCGACCAGCTCGGCACCGCGGCGCTGACCGGCTTCATCTCGGCCTACTTCAACACGCGGGAGATCGCGCCCATCGTCGCCGGCATCGCGCTGGCCGCCACGGTCGGCTGCGGGTTCACCGCCCAGCTGGGCGCCATGCGCATCAGCGAGGAGGTGGACGCCCTCGAGACGATGGCGATCCCGTCCCTGCCGTTCCTGGTGACGACCCGGGTCATCGCCGGCCTGATCGCCGTCGTGCCGCTCTACGTCGTGGGGCTGTTGGCCTCCTACTTCGCGACCCGGCTGACCGTCACCCAGTTCAACGGGCAGAGCACCGGCACCTACGACCACTACTTCAACACCTTCCTCCCACCGGGTGACGTGTTGTGGTCGTTCGTCAAGGTGCTGATCTTCGCGGTCGTCGTCATCTTGATCCACTGCTACTACGGCTACTACGCCAGCGGTGGACCTGCCGGCGTCGGCGTGGCCGTGGGTCTGGCCGTCCGCACGTCCATCGTGGCCATCAACGTCGTCGACCTGCTCGCCTCCATGGCGATCTGGGGAACGAACGTCACCGTGAGACTGGCAGGCTGACCCATGGCTCGTACCCCGATCCTCGAACGCGGCCTCTCGCTGAAGCTGCTCGGCGCTGCCTTCCTCGCCATGGTCATCTTCTTCCTGTGGATCACCTACGCCTTCTTCACCAAGGCCTTCGTCGACTACGACAACGTCACGCTGACGACCGACACGACGGGCGTCAACCTCCCCCGGAACGCGGACGTCAAGCTGCGGGGCATGATCGTCGGCGAGGTCCGCGAGGTCGAGCCGGACGGCGACGGCGTCAAGCTGCTGCTTGGCATGAACCCGAAGCTGATCGACAGCGTGCCCAAGGGCGTCACGGCCCAGCTGGTCCCCAAGACGCTGTTCGGCGAGAAGTACGTCGCGCTGATCCCACCGACGGGCGGCGGTGACGGGGAGTCGCTGCAGGCCGGCGACACCATCACCAAGGCGAGCGTCCCGATCGAGGTCGAGACCCTGCTCAACGACCTGTACCCGCTGCTCGAGGCGGTCGATCCCGCGAGCCTGTCCTACACGCTGAGCGCGCTCTCATCGGCCCTCGAGGGCCGTGGCACGCAGCTGGGCGAGACGCTCGTGACGCTCAACAGCTATCTGAAGAAGGTCAATCCCGACGTGCCTCAGCTCGTCACCGACGTCACCAAGCTCGGCACCGTCTCGGACGGCTACGCGGCGGCGATGCCCGAGATCGGGCGCCTGCTGCGCAACACCGTCGTCACCGGCAACACCGTCGTCGCCAAGAAGGCGCAGCTCGCCGCGTTCTTCGACGAGGGCACCCGCCTGGGCAACACGCTCACCGCGTTCACCACGGCCAACGGCGACAACCTCGTCAGCCTGGCGAAGGAGGGCCGTCCCGTCCTGGAGACGATCGGCGACTACTCCACTACCTTCCCGTGCTTCCTCAAGTCGATGTCCCAGCTGATCCCGCGCCTCGACAGCGCCTACCGGGGCGGCATGCTGCACATCAACGTCGAGCTGATCAAGCAGCCCACGGCGTACGAGGCCGACGAGAGCGCGCGGGTCTCCAAGAAGGATCTCGACGCCGCGTCCACCGGACCGGCTGCCGCCAGCGGCAAGGACATCAACGCCAGCAACGCGGCCACGCCGTCCTGCCTCGATCTCAACGAGATGAACCAGAGCCGCGCCAAGCAGGAGGCGATCTCCTCGCAGGACAACCCGTTCACGGTCCCGGCCGAGGTGTACAAGCTGGTCGGCGTCAAGGACGATCACAACGGCAAGTTCGGCGATGCCAGCGAGTTCGAGCAGAACCGGCCGGCGGCGTCCAGCCTGGAGCTGCAGGACCTGGTCCAGCCGAGCGTGTCGGGCATCGACTCCGACAGCGAAAGGGCAGAGCTCAACGTGTTCCTCGGCTCCACCTTGGGCCTGGCGCCCGAGAGCGTTCCCGACATCGGCTCGCTGCTGGTCAGCTCGATGCTGCGCGGGACGGCGGTGAGCGTCCGATGAAGCAGATCGATCGTGAGTCCATGGGCGCGGCCGTCAAGCTGTCGTTCTTCTTCGTCCTGACCGGCCTGGCGACCTTCGTGCTCGCGATGACCCTGAGCAACGGCTCCTTCGGCGAGCGCCACCAGTACAAGGCGGTCTTCACCGACGTCACCGGGATGGCCAAGGGCGACGACGTCCGGATCGCGGGCGTGGCGGTCGGTTCGGTGTCCAAGGTCGAGATCGTCGACCGCGACAAGGCCCGCGTCACCTTCGGGGTCGACTCCGACATCCCGTTGACGGCCAACACCAATGCCACCATCAAGTTCCGCAACCTCGTGGGCCAGCGCTACATCGCGCTCACCCAGGGGGCCGAGGGCGCCAAGTCCGTGCTCAAGCCCGACAGCACGATCCCGCCGGAGCGCACGCAGGAGGCCCTCGACCTCAACGTGCTGCTCAACGGGTTCAAGCCGGTCTTCCAGGCGCTGTCGCCCGCCGACACCAACAAGCTCGCCTTCGAGATCGTGCAGACGCTGCAGGGGGAGAGCGGCAACGTCGAGAACCTCCTGGCGCGCACGTCGTCGCTGACGAACACCCTCGCGGGCCGCGACCAGCTCATCGGTGACGTCATCACCAACCTCAGCACGGTGCTCGACACCGTCGGCAGCCGCGACCAGGAGCTGACCGACACCATCGACACGCTCCAGCAGTTCGTCACCGGCCTCAAGGACGACCGCACCGCGATCCTCGACTCGGTCGACTCGATCTCCGACCTCACCGACGAGACCTCGGACCTGCTCGTGCAGGGCCGGCCGGCGCTCGCCGAGGACATCAAGCAGCTCAACGCTCTGACCAAGAACCTGTCGTCGGAGCGCAACCTGTCGAAGCTCTCCCAGACGATCCAGATCCTGCCGATCAAGCTGGCCAAGATCGGCACCGCGGCGTCGACGGGCAGCGAGTTCAACTTCTACCTGTGTGAGCTCAAGGGCAGCATCACGCTGCCGCCGATCACGGTCCCGGGCCGGCCGGGAGCCGACCCGCTCCTGGAGATCCCCGAGACGCCGATCGATCTGCCGGCGATCCCCGCCGGCGGCCAGAACCAGCGATGCAACCAGCCGGGGTACAACGGATGAAGCCCTTCCGCGAGCGCAATCCCGTCATCATCGGCCTGATCGGCATCACCGCCATCGCCGCCATGATGCTCGGCGCCTTCCGCGCCGACCGGCTGCCGATCATCGGTGGCGGCGACACGTACCACGCCGACTTCGCCGAGATCGGCGGCCTGGCGGCCGGCGACGAGGTGCGGGTCGCCGGTGTCCCGGTCGGCAAGGTCAACAAGATCGAGCTCGACGGCCCCAAGGTCCGGGTCACCTTCACGATGGACAAGGGCACCGACTTCGGCACCGAGACCGGGGCCGACATCCGGGTCCGGACGCTGCTGGGCGCCCAGTTCCTGGCGCTGACGCCTGCGGGTCCGGGCCAGCTCGCGGAGGGCAGCACGATCCCGCTGGATCGCACGATCCCGCCCTACGACGTCGTCGAGGCGTTCTCCGACCTGAGCACGACGACCGACCGGATCGACATCCCGCAGCTGTCCTCGGCGCTGGAGACCCTCGGCGAGATCTCGACCCAGACGCCCGAGGAGTTCCGCGGCGCGATCAAGGGCGTGTCCGACCTGTCGCGCAACCTCGCCGCCCGCGACGAGCAGATCAACACGCTGCTGATCAACCTCAAGAAGGTCTCGGGCGTCCTCAACTCGCGCAACGACGAGCTCGTCACCTTGTTCAAGGACTCCAACACGTTGTTCCAGGCGATCAGCGCCCGCCGTGACTCGATCCACCGGCTGCTCGTGTCGACCCAGACGATCTCCGCGGAGCTGAGAGGGCTGGTCAAGGACACCCGGTCCGACCTGCTCCCGGCGCTGGAGCAGCTCGACACCGTGACCACGATGCTGCGCAAGAACGAGGCCAGCCTCGACGAGGCGCTGCGCATCTATCCGGCCTTCACCCGGGTGTTCTCCAACGCCTTGGGCACCGGGCCCTGGTTCGACACCTACCTCGGCGGCCTGACCGCCTTGGGCGGCATCATCCCATCGCTGACCGAGCAGCTGGAGGAGGCGTTGACACCATGACCGATCGATTCGCAGGTTTCTCGAAGATCTTGGTGGGTGTCGTGGTGCTGCTGCTGATCGCGGCCACGCTGCTGTTCCTGCGCAACGACGACGGCAAGCGCTACCTGACCGCCGACTTCCCGCAGACCAACTCGGTCTACAAGGGGTCCGACGTCAAGGTCCTCGGCGTGCCGATCGGCACGGTCGAGAGCCTGACGCCTCGCGGCGACGTGGTCCGCGTCAAGATCGCCTACAACGGCGACCAGGACCTGCCGACCGACGTCAAGGCCGTGGTGGTGTCACCGTCCATCGTGGGTGACCGGTTCGTCCAGCTGGCTCCCGTGTACGACGGCGGAGCCACGCTCAAGGACGGCGCCCACCTGTCGGTCGACCGCACCGAGGTGCCGGTCGAGCTCGACGCCATCTACCAGTCGCTCGACGACCTGTCGGTGGCGCTCGGACCCGAAGGCGCCAACAAGGAGGGCTCGCTGAGCAAGCTCATCGACGGTACCGCCGTCCAGCTCGACGGCCAGGGTGCCCAGCTCAACGAGACGCTCGAGAACTTCGGCAAGCTCAGCACGACCCTGTCGAACAACAAGGACGAGCTGTTCGGCGGGCTGCGCGAGGTCGAGGAGTTCGTCAGCCTGCTCAAGACCAACGACTCCGCGGTACGGGCCTTCAACGACAGCACGGCGCAGGTGTCGACCGTCCTGGAGGGCGAGCGCGAAGACCTGGCGGCGACGCTCGAGGCGCTCAGCAAGGCCCTCGTCGACGTCAACGGCCTGGTCAAGGAGAACCGCGGCGCGCTGCGCAGCAACGTCGACAACATCGCCTCGCTGGCCAAGCTGCTCGCCAAGCACAAGTCCGAGCTGGAGGAGATCACGGTGAACGCACCGACAGCGCTGTCGAACGTCGCCCTGGCGTACAACAGCAAGTCGGGCACGCTCGACACCCGGTCCGACCTCCCCGAGACCCTGTCCGGCGCCCTCGACAGCCCGAGCACGTTGCTGTGCAACCTCCTCGGTCAGACAGCCACCGCCGACGGCCTGTGCAAGGCGCTCACGGATCTGCTCCCTGAGCTTCCCGAGCTCCCCGAGCCGCAGCTTCCACGCGCCGCAGCCTCGGGCACGGTCGTCCAACCGGAGCGCGTCAACGGCTCCGTCGCCGAGATGCTGGCGGTGAACTGATGAGGACGCGTCGCGCACGCCTCGCGATCCTGACGGTCGCGTCCGCCCTGGTCCTCAGCGGTTGTGGGTTCTCGCCCTACCAGCTGCCCCTGCCGGGTGGTGCCGACCTGGGCAACGAGCCGTACACGGTCACGATCAAGTTCCGCGACGTGCTCGACCTGGTGCCGCAGAGCGCCGTCCGGGTCAACGACATCGCGGTGGGCAAGGTCACCGACATCGAGCTCGAGGGCTGGACGGCCCTCGTCACGGTCAAGGTCAACGGCGACGCCGAGCTGCCCGACAACGCAGTGGCGACGATCCGCCAGACCAGCCTGCTCGGTGAGAAGTTCGTCTCGCTCGCCCCGCCGACCGAAGGCGCCATCGGCGCGCTCGGCAACGGCGACGAGATCCCGCTCGAGCGGTCGAGCCGCAACCCCGAGATCGAGGAGGTGCTCGGTGCCGCCTCGCTGCTGTTCAACGGCGGCGGCCTCGAGAAGACCAACACGATCGTCCGCGAGCTCAACAACGCCCTCGGCGGCAACGAGCCCGAGGTCAAGGAGCTGCTGGGCACGACGACGACCTTCATCGGCCAGCTCGACGAGAACAAGGAAGCGCTGCTCACGGCGCTGGAGAAGGTCAACCGGCTCGCGATCGCCACGAACGACCAGACCGATGCCATCACGGGTGCACTCGACGAGCTCCCCGAGGCGCTGCGCGTCGTCAACGAGCAGCGTGACGAGCTCGTCGGCCTGCTGGAGTCGCTCGACCGGCTCGGCGAGGTGGCGACCGGCGTGATCCGCGAGGCGAAGGCCGACACCGTGGCCGATCTCAAGGCGCTCGTACCGGCCCTGACGAACCTGCAGAAGGCGGGCGACGACCTCGCCACGGGCACCCAGGCCCTGCTCACCTTCCCGTTCAGCGACGGCTTCGTCGGCGGCAGCATCGCCAAGGCCACCGGACGCTGCCAGGATGCGGGAGCGGGTCAGAAGCAGATCAAGGAAGGCGCCTGCTTCGGTGACTACGCCAACCTGTCGCTCAGCCTCGACATCGGTGCCGACCAGCTGGAGGGCCTGCTCGGCATGTTCAACATCGAGCTTCCGCAGCTTCCCGGTGCCGCCGAGCCGGCGGCCGACCCGGCTCCCGGTGTGCCGCAGGCCATCGATCCCACGGGGGACATCGCCGACCTGATCTCCAAGCTGGTGCCGGGCTCGCCGGGCCTGCCGACCTTGGGGCAGTCCCCGGCGACCGGCACGAAGCCCTCGACGCGCACCCCCG
>JAOPWZ010000042.1 GCA_025965435.1 Aeromicrobium sp. | reverse complement strand
AACCGCCTGGTCGGCTCCGTTCGTTTCACCGGCACGATCGGTTGCGTCGGTGTCTTCGTACCGCAGGACCCGGGAGCCAGTGACGAGCTGGCCAAGCAGGGGACGCTCGCCTTCGACTACGGCATGTTCTGGTTCAAGGGCCAGCACCTCGGCAGCGGCCAGGCGCCGGTCAAGAAGTACAACCGGCAGCTGCGAGACCTGATCGCGGCAGGCAAGGCCGAGCCGTCGTTCATCGTGAGCCACGAGCTGCCCCTCGACCAGGCACCGGAGGCCTACGAGCACTTCGACAACCGCGACGACGGCTGGACGAAGGTCGTCCTTCACCCCGCCATGGCAGAGACGAGGTCCTGACATGGCCGGAGCGCTGGACGGACGCCGCGTCGCCATCCTCGCGGCCGACGGGGTCGAACGGGTCGAGCTTGAACAGCCACGGAGAGCACTGGAGGACGCAGGTGCCCACACCGACGTCGTGTCGATCGACCGGGGCGAGATCCAGGCCCGCGACAACGACCTCGTGGACGCCGGCACGTTCCCGGTCAACCGGCTGGTCGACGACGTGTCCGTGGACGAGTATCACGCGCTGCTCCTACCCGGCGGGACGGTCAACCCGGACAAGTTGCGCATGGAACCTTCTGCGGTGCAGTTCGTCCGTGCTTTCGTGCAGTCGGGCAAGCCGGTCGCCTCCATCTGTCACGGCCCCTGGAACTTCGTGGAGGCCGACGTCGCGCGAGGCCGCCGGCTGACCTCGTGGCCCAGCATTCGCACAGATCTGCGCAACGCCGGCGCAGATGTGGTCGACGAGGAGGTCGTCACGGACGGCAACATCACCACAAGCCGGTCGCCGGACGACCTGCCGGCGTTCTGCGAACGCATCGTGCAGGAGTTCGCGAGGGCCCCACGATCGGCCGGAGCGGAGGACGGATCATGATTTCGACAGGCGAGAACGCGGTTCGCGCCGGCGGGAGTCTCTTGCGACGCGTACGGTCGGCGCTCGACCCCCTCACGACGCTGCCCGCGCACCGCGGACAGGCAGACTCCGGCTGGCTGGCGGTGACGATCCTGTGCGAGCCGCAGGACATCGACCGCGACAACTTGCCGGAGCCTTTGGCCGAGCTCGGTGACCGGATCGAGGCTCGCGTCCATGCGGCCGCGGGTGACAAGGGCACCGAGCTGCGAGTGCGGCTTCGTGAGTCGTCGCCGGGCCCCGCCCCGGGCCGGTTCAGCGGCACCGACTCACAATCCGACCTGAGATCCGCGTTGCGCCGGGCCAAGCAGCTGATCGAGGTCGGTGAGGTCCTGAAGGTGGACCCGACGCCGCACGGGGAGCGCGCGTCGACTCCCGGTGGCCTGCTGCTCGAGGCGTGGACCAGAACGGCACCGAAGGCAGGCCTGCGATGAAGGCCGTGACGTGGCGAGGCGTCAACGAAATCGGCGTCGAGGACGTCCCCGAGCCCACGATCCTCAACGAGCACGACATCATCGTCGAGGTGGGACTGAGCGCCACATGTGGCTCTGACCTGCACCTGGTCGGGGGCTACATCCCGGCGATGCGCGCAGGAGACGTGCTCGGACACGAGTTCATGGGAACGGTCGCCGAAATCGGTGCGGGGGTGAGGAAGCACCACGTCGGCGACCGGGTGGTCGTCGTGTCCTTCACCAGCTGCGGACAGTGTTGGTACTGCAAGCAGGGACTGTGGTCGTTGTGCGACAACGGTAATCCCAACCCCGGGATCACCGAGGCGCTGTGGGGCCAGGCCATCGGTGGTTGCTACGGCTACTCGCACGCTCTGGGTGGTTATGCGGGAAGCCACGCGGCCTTCATCCGAGTGCCCTATGCGGATCAGGGCGCCTTCACGATCCCGGACGGCGTCTCGGACGAGCGGGCGTTGTTCGCCTCGGACGCGGCGCCGACCGGATGGACGGGGGCACATCAGGCCGGGGTGGGTCCTGGTGACGTGGTTGCGGTGTGGGGTGCGGGTGGGGTGGGCCAGATGGCAGCACGCGCGGCCCTCCTGATGGGGGCCGACCGGGTCGTCGTCATCGATCGGTTCGACAACCGGCTTGAGCAGGTCCGCACCCACATCGGCGCAGAGACCCTCGACTACGAGGACGTCGACGTCGCGGCCGAGCTGCGCGAGATGTCCGGTGGACGTGGCCCCGACGTGTGCATCGAGGCAGTCGGCATGGAAGCGCACACGCCGGGCGCCCAGCACGTCTACGACCAGGTCAAGCAGCAGATGCGGTTGCAGACCGATCGTCCTGCGGCGGTCCGCGACGCGATCTATGCGTGCCGAAAGGGAGGCACGGTCTTCACGCTAGGTGTCTTCGCCGGGCTCGTCGACAAGTTCCCGCTCGGCGCGGTGATGAACAAGGGACTGACCCTGCGGGGTGCTCAGCAGCACGGGCACCGGTACATCCCCGAGATCTTGGAGCGGATGAGTCGCGACGAGGTCACGACCGAGCACCTGGCCACCCACGTGATGTCGATCGATGAGGGGCCAAAGGGCTACCAGATGTTCAAGGACAAAGAGGACGGGTGCGTCCGGGCAGTATTCCGACCGGCCTCCTGAGGGGGCGGGCGCGCTGCGGCTAGCTCGCGTGGTCGCCGCAGGCCGGCTCCTCCTCCGAGGAGCCCGGCCACCGACGGCACGTACAGACCTTCGCGCTCGGCTCGCACGGCTGCCGTCGTCCGCGTCCTCACCTCGAGCTTGACCAACAGGTGCTCGATGTGCGCGGCCACGGTCCGGGGCGCCACGAATAGCGTCTGGGCGATCTCCTGGTTCGAGCAGCCGTCGATCACCAGTCCGAGCACCTCCAGCTCACGCGGCGTGAGGCCGTGCAGATTCTGCGACGGCGACATCAACGCCATCCCGATCAGCGCCGCCGGTACGTCCTCCGGGGCGGCCACGACCGTGATCCTGGCGTGTCCGTCGGGAGCGGACCTGCCCCCCAGGGGCCACAGGAACGACGAGTAGAGCAATCCCTCGCTGAGACGTTGAGACGCGATGGCCAGGACGGGGGATCCGACTGCGAGCAGCTGGTCACTGTGCAGACCGGGCAGCGGTTCGATCAAACCGTCGTCGCGTAGCACCGCCCCCGCTGTCACTCCGCGCACCGTCCGCGCGACAGCGAGAAGGCCGGGCATCGGATCGATGCCCAAGGCCAGCGCAGGCGCGAGGGCTGCGAGTCGACGGCGCGTCGTCCGCGACGACGGGGACGTGCTCTTGAAGAGCAGTATCAGGAGGCCGATGTGGCGACCGCCCAGGGGAGACAGTCCCACGGACAAAGACTCGTGCATGCCGGCCGGAGCCAGACAATCGGCCCAGGCCGCGAGATCCGAGGCAGGGCAGAACAGGCTCGATCGGCTCACCGGCATGCCACCCCCCTCGCCACCGGCGGCAGCGACATCCTGCGCCATGGCGTCTCCGCCAAGGAAGCAGGCGACCTCATCGGTCAGACCGACACTCGCCAGCGAGGTGTACCTGCCGCCGTGGGGACCGGAGGCCATCCAGGCAGCATCGAATGGAACAGCCGACCGTAGAGCCGCGAGGAGTGCCGAGGCGCGACAGGACAGCGGATAGGCAGACGATGCAATGCGTCCCAAGGTCGTGCCCACAGCCTCGATCATGCGAGATTCGCCCCCGACGCCTTGGTCTTCGCCGGGGGAAGCCGTCGAGCAGAGGCGGTCTCCAAGCGACCTGTGCCGTGCACTCTACCGCTGGGCAGCGCGGCAGGCGAGTGTGTGGAACAGGCTTGGTCCGGATGGCTGGTCACGTCGACCTCCGCAGCTCGGGCAAGAGCCTTGGCTCATGCGCCGTGCGCTCACCGTCCGAGGGACTGCCTACCGGCGGCTGTTCCTGAGCGGAGGGCTGAACGCTGCGGCACGTGGTCCGGCTCATCGATGACATGCGGACGCTGATCCGCCCTTGGCGGATGTTCCGTGAACTACTCGGTACGTCCATTCCCAGACCGCTCCATCCAACTCGTGGTGGATCGCCGGGGTCTGGGACGACTCGAAGGTGAGACCACCCATGCTAGCGGTCCCGAGCGGCCGGCAGTCGGATCGAGCAGAAGTATCTGCTCAGCCGCCCAGTTCCCACCAGCGCGTGCTGAACGCGCCCGCCGGTGCACGTCTTGGCGGAGGCCGTTGCGGTTTTGTATGGCCCGAGCCCGCTACGACGCCCAGTAGTCGGCAAGCGAGAGACCACGCGAACGGCCGGACTGGTGCGAGAGAGTCACCTACGATCGATCAGTGATCGGTGACCGCTGGGGTGTGACGCACGCTGAGACGTCCCTGCGCTACCCCTGCGACGACCTGGTCCCTCATCCCGCGTGGCAGGCCTGGCGCGGGGTCACCATCGACGCCCCGCCCGACAGGGTGTGGCCCTGGATTGCACAAATACGGTTGGCGCCCTATTCGTATGACTGGATCGACAACCGCGGCCGACGCTCGCCGCCCGAGCTCCGAGGGCTGGCCGAGCCCAAGGTCGGCGAGCCGTTCTCCGCCAGCGCGGGCCGCCCGCTGGGAACCATTCTGGCGGTTGAGCCTGGAGTCCACCTGACGGCCAAGATCATGGGTGTTCACATGTCCTATGTCCTGCAGGGCACAGGGCAAGCGACCCGGCTCCTGTTGAAGCTCGCCGCCCATAACGGGCGCGCGCTCGGACCATTGTTCGCGGTTGGCGATCTCGTGATGGCACGGAAGCAGCTGCTCAATCTCAAGGATCTTGCCGAAGGCGTGTGAGTCGCACCTGGCCTTGACTGAGTCTGTGAGCGGCACTGCCCATGTGCCACGACCCATCAGGTCAAGCCGGGAGCTGCGTGGGCCGATACCGCACGGCGACTGCCCCCGACTGAAACTCTTCGCGGTCCACGAGCTCGAGCTGGACACGCTCGCGCAGGCCCGAGAGCAAGGTCGGCCCGTGTCCAGCAAGGACCGGCTGGACAAGGAACCCGTACTCGTCGATCAGTCCCAGATCTGCCAGTGCCAGGGGGAGCGTCACCCCACCCACCCACAGGGCCTCGCCTGACTCCTGCTTCAGCCGGTGAACCGCTTGTCCCACGTCGCCTCGTACCAGTTCGGCATTCCAATCGGTCACGCTCAGCGTGCTCGACACGACGTACTTCTTCGCCCGGTCGATGGCCTCGGCGAACGGGAGCTGCCAATCCTCCATCCAGTCAGGCCACGTGCCCGTGGCCGGCTTGCGCCAGGCCGACTCCATCATCTCGTAGGTCACCCGGCCGAACAGGAGAGCATCGGCTCGCTTCATCTCAGCGGTCCAGTAGCGCATCGATTCCTCGTCCGGGGGCAGTCCTGCCTCGTGATGGCAGCAGCCGTCGAGCGTGACGTTGATCGAGTATCGAAGTGGTCTCATCCTGTCGCTCCCGTCGGCGTCCCCAGCTGTTCGGCTCGCATGAGGCAGGGTCTGTCATCTGCAGCCCATGGCTCGCCGC
>JAOPWZ010000013.1 GCA_025965435.1 Aeromicrobium sp. | reverse complement strand
ACGGTGTGGAGCTCGTCGATGAACGTGATGACCTGCCCCTCGGACTCCTTGATCTCGGTCAGGACGGCCTTGAGCCGCTCCTCGAACTCGCCGCGGTACTTCGCGCCGGCGACCATCGCCGCCAGGTCGAGGGAGATCAGGCGACGTCCGCGCAGCGACTCGGGCACGTCGCCTGCGACGATGCGCTGGGCGAGGCCCTCGACGACGGCGGTCTTGCCGACGCCGGGCTCGCCGATCAGCACGGGGTTGTTCTTGGTGCGCCTGCTGAGGACCTGGACGACGCGGCGGATCTCGCTGTCGCGGCCGATGACGGGGTCGAGCTTGCCCTCGCGCGCGACGGCGGTCAGGTCGACGCCGTACTTCTCCAGCGACTGATAGGTGTCCTCGGCGTCCGCGCTGGTGACCCGGGACGTGCCACGCACCGCGGAGAACGCGGCCTGCAGGGCGTCGGGCGTCGCGCCGGCGTCGGTCAGCAGCGTCTGCGCCGACGACGTCACGGTCGCGATGCCGACCACGAGGTGCTCGGTCGACACGAAGTCGTCACCCAGCTGGTTCGCGAGATCCTGGGCCCGCTGCAGCACCTCGTGGCTGGAGCGACTCAGTCCGGGGTTCTGCACGCTGGCTCCCGATGCGCGCGGCAGCGTCCCGAGGGTCGACGTCAACCCGGCAGTGACCGCCTGGACGTCGACGCCCGCGGCCTGCAGCAGCGGTGCGGCGGTGCCGCCCTCCTGCGACAGCAGCGCCTGCAAGAGGTGGGCGGGCTCGACGGCCGGGTTGCCTGCTGCGGCGGCGGACGAGATCGCGGCCCCCAGCGCCTGCTGGCTGCGCGTCGTGAACTTCGCGAGATCCATCGGTGTACTCCTGTCGTGAGAACGTCTTCACGAAGTACAACATCTATAAAGTTGAGTCGATTCCTGTCAACTCTGGGATTTTCGGTTTACCACGCTGGCAGGGAAAGCAGCGTCCGGGCACGGGAGACTTCCCGTGCCCGGACGACTTTCACCGTGCCAGCGTGGTAAACCGCAGGTCAGGCGCGGCCGGTGCTCCGACGGCGGCTCGCCAGCACCAGTCCGGCGCCGGCCAGCACCGCGACGGCGCCGATCGGAGCCAGGAGCGCCGACGGTCCGCCTGCGTTCGGGATGCCCGTGGTGGTGTACGTGCCGTCGGCATCCGTGTCGGTGCCACTGCCGCCGCCACCGTCGCTGTCGTCGGATCCGCCGTCGGAGCTCTCTCCGCCGCCGTCCGAGTCGTTGTCACCGGTGTCGGAGTCGTCGTCCCGCGGGGTCCGGGTCGGCGTCGGCCTGGCACGCACGGGAGACGTCGCGGTCGGCGCCGGTGTCGACGGGGCCGACGTGGTCGGCGCGGGCGTCGAGGGCAGCGCTGCCGCGCAGGCCGGGACGGTGATGTCGTTGTCGTCGAGCGTGACGGCACCGTTGCGGGCCAGCAGGCGCCCCTCGAAGTTCGCGTTGGTGTTCGCCGTGATCGACGTCAGAGCCATGACCGTGCCGACGAACGTGGTGGTGGTGTCGAAGACCGCGGATCGTCCGATCTGCCAGTACACGTGGCAGGCCTGAGCACCGTTGACCAAGGAGACCGAGGCGCCCGGCGCTGTCGTGAAGTCCTGTCCGACCTGGAAGATGAAGACCGAATTCGGATCGCCCTTGCCGTCCAGGACGATCGGTCCCGTCAGCAGCACGTCCGCTGCGTTGTTGTAGACGCCCGGGTTGAGCGGTGTCAGCTCTCCGCCGATGCCTGATGCCATGGCGATACGGGGCTCTGCGGCCGCGGCGAAGTCGAAAGCTGCGACGAGGTCGGGCTTCGCGCCCGTCGTCACGCCGTCTCCGTCCCCGCGGATCACACCGACGGTGTCGATGAGCTGACCACCCGTGACGTCGGACGTCGACCCGGCGCTGCCGACGTCGCCGGTGACGGCCGTGTCGTCGCTCCTGTCGATGTTCGTGTCGCCCGTGTTGGTCACGCCGGAACCGGCGAGGACGGCGAACCGAGCGGCCGTGCCGAGCGGGACGTCGGTGGCCGCGGCTTGGGCGGAGCTGGCAAATGACACAGCTGCCACGGCGAGGACGGTGGACACGGCGAGTGCGGCGGCGGCCAGAGGCCGGGCGGAGGTGCGGGTACGCGAGATGGCGTCGAGCATGGGACGATCCTTCAGGTGGCCTGCGCGTGGCAGGCGGACAATGGTGGTCCTCGACGCAGATGTCAGCCGGCCGGTCCATAGGCCTGAGGGTGCTGTGCGTTCGGTCACGCGCCCCGCGGTGAGGCGCTCATTGCCGCTACTACTTCTCTCCTGAAGCGTGCGACCCGTCCGGGTGGATCGTGATCCACGCGTCAGATATCAACTTGGGACCCCAGATGAACCGGGACCAAAGTCCTATAACGATAACCCCGGGCGCTGGGAATCGCACCTGTAACAACGTTTACATCACTTCTCGCGCTCAGTAGCCCGAGAAATAGTCCGTCTTCAGCGAGCGGCACCGCTTCGCCAGGCCCGCTCTCACGGCGTTGACCATGGCCGGCGGGCCCGAGACGAACGCGTGCCGGCTGCCCAGGTCGTCCACGGCCTGCTCGATGACCGCGGCCGACAGGAACGGCTCCTGCACGAACGTCCAGCCCCCGGGCAGGCGGTCGGGGCGCTCCGGGCAGACCAGCACCACGCGCGCGCCGGCGAGCTCGTCGACGAACGCGATCTCGTCGGGCGACGAAACACCGTAGACCAGCACGACATCGCGCGCCGGCCCGTGGCGCAGCTGGCTCAGGAACGGCGTGATGCCGATACCTCCGGCCACGAGCAGCAGCGGGGTCGACGGATCGGACGGCCAGACGAAGTCGCCCCCGATGCCGGTGCCGCGCACGCGCTCCCCCGGCTCGAGCGCGAGCAGCGCCCGCTTGAAGCTCGAGGCGTTCTCGGGAACCCGCAGCGTCAACGCAATGCGTCCGTCATCCGCCGGTGGCGAGCTGATGCTGAACGTGCGGCGAGAGCCCCGACCGTCGACGCCGGGATGCGGAAGGGTGAGCTCGACGTACTGACCGGGCTCGAACGCGATCCGGCGGCTCGACCGGAAGGTCAGCTCGTGGGTCTGGGGCGTCACCCGCCGCGTGGCCTCCAGCTCGAGCGTCAAGCCGCGTCGGCGGGCGAAGGCGAAGGCCAGGAGGTTGCCGACGAGCAGCGCCACCTCCGGCGTGATGGTGAAGACGCCGAGCGAGGGCGGGGTGTCCGTGAACCACCCGATCCACATCGGGTAGGCGAAGACGACACCGGTGAGCGCGGCGACCGCCAGCTGCTGACGGCGGCGCGGCGGGAGGGTCAAGGGCTCACTGAGCATGAACCCGGCGAGGAACACGATGGGGTAGGAGTACGCCGTCAGCTCAAGCACGTCGAGGAAGGACTGGTCCGGTCCGGCGAGGTCGAGCAGCCGGGTGACGACGAGCACGCCCGCCACCGCCACGAACACCAGCGCCACGTCGAGCCGGCGCGTGCGCCACAGCACCAGCAGCGCGCCGACGACCACGAACGGGAACAGCCGCTCGGTCGCGGCGGTCTGCCAGATCGCGTTGATGCGCTCCTCCCGGCCGACCAGCTCCTGCCCCACCACCACGAGGAAGGCGCCGGCTGCGGCCGGGTTGAAGATGTGCCGTCCGCGCCACGCGAGGACGTACTTGGACGCATTCGCGAGCACCGCCGCGAGCGCCAGCCACACGAGGTTGCCGGTGTCGATCGACGGCACGGGGACGAACAGGAAGAACAGCAGGAGCGCCGTGATGACGGACGACTCCGTGTGGGGACGGATCCGCCACGCCAGGCCCAGCAACCGGTTGGCCACGTAGGACGCGACGAGCAGGACGGCGAGGCAGATCAGGTTGTCGCCCGTGGACAGCCCCTCGATGACCCCGGTCGCGGTGAACACGGTGTAGATCGCGACCAGGCAGCCCAGGACGACGGTCACGAGGCGGTACATCGTGACCTTGCCGAGCTGACGGTCGAGGACGTCTCTCACAGCATTCATGTGAAGATCTCTCCTGGGAACTCGGGCGACCACTCGATGCGGCCGTCGGCGTGCATGCGGACGAAGTCGTGCTGGAAGCGGGCCATCAGCACCTCTGGCTCGGCGAGGAAGTGAGCCG
The DNA here is from genome assembly GCA_025965435.1 of Aeromicrobium sp. Lineage (GTDB taxonomy): Bacteria > Actinomycetota > Actinomycetes > Propionibacteriales > Nocardioidaceae > Aeromicrobium. Next base: position 10,863 of record JAOPWZ010000013.1, on the reverse strand, counting down.
TCGCGAGACCGTCCGCGCGCATGCACGAGTGCGGGACGACGACCCACGTCGCGATGACGTCGGCCGTCGGGCGCCCCGTCCGGGCGTCGAGCACGTGGTGGAGGTCCTCGCCCCACGCCCGACGATTGGTCGCCGAGGCGCACAGGGCTGCACCCGGCTGGAGCTCGGCGACGCCGACCGCTCGCGTCGGGTCGAGCGGATGCTCCAGCGCGACCCGGATCGGCGACGCGCCGCGGTGGTACATGTCGCCGCTCGCGTCGACCGTGAGCTGCTGGGTGCGCCGGCCGACGATGGCCGACACGAGGTCGACCAGCAGCCCCTTGCCCGCCGCACCGACGTCGATCACGACCGGCTCGACCGTGCGGAGCACGGGAGCGGTGAACGCGACGGACGACCAGGGCGGGACCGCGGACGGGGCGGCCGCCGCGACCAGCGAGTAGTCCGCGTCGTAGCCGAGATCGGCCAAGGCCCGGCCGATCAGCGGATTGACCGCCCCGCCCGTCGCGTCGTGCAGCTCGTCGTAGAACGACAGCAGGTCGCCGGCCTCGTCGGGCAGCACCCACTCACCGGCCCCGTCCGCCGCGGCCGACACGATCGAGTCGGACCGGAAGCGTGACCACGCGCGGTCGAAGTCCTCGATGCGTGCCAGCACGGCCGCCTCGACGTCCGCAGCGAGCGGCTCCTGCGTGTCGATCTGCCACGCGGTGCCGATCGCCTCGAACCGCCAGGCGTGCGCCATGGCCTAGACGCCGGCTTCGGCCTTGATCGACTCGATGGCCTCGTTGAAGCCCTGGGACGTGAGCGAGGAGCCGGCGACCTTCGACACGTCCAGGTCGTCGAGGGTCTTGCCGACGACCTGCTCGGCGACACCGCCGGCGAACTTCGTCTGGAACTGCTTCGAGGTGGCGTTCGTCGCCTCAGGCGTCACCGCCACGTCGGAGATGGTGCCGCCGCTGATCGTCAGCTCGACCTTGACGGTCGACTGCCCGCCGGGGTTGGTGTAGCTGCCCTCGGCCTCGTAGTCGCCATCGGCGTACCCGGCCTCCTCGTTGCCGGCGTCCGGCGTCTCGGCGTCCGCAGGCGGCTCCGTCGTGGGTGCCGCCGACGTGGCGGTCGGCTCCGGGCTGGCGTCGGCCTCATCGCTCGAGCCGCAGGCGGCGGTGATGAGCAGGACGGAGGCGGCCGCGGCGGCGGACAGCATCTTCTTGTGCGCGGGGAGGTTCATCGGTCGCTCCTGGGGCTCGGCGTGATGAATGAAGGTTCAATCGTTGAACGGGCGGCCGCGGGGACGAGTTCCCCGGTCACGCCCAACCTAGTCGCACCCGCTCGCCCCCCTTCCCGCTGAGTGTGACGTTTGCGAGCTCCGTCGCGCGGCAAGCGCAGCAGGAACGTCACACTCAGCGGGTTCTGCGGCCCGGCGCCGTCGCAGGAGTAGTGTGACGCCTATCACTGCAAGTACGCCCGTATCGCAAGACGGATTTCGTCAAGTTGGTCCGGGCTTTTAGGCTTGCCTAAGAGAGTGGTCTCCCCCTCCCCACAGGAGCAGTGAATGAGCAGGCAGTTGCGAGTCGCCGTGATCGGTGCCGGACCGGCGGGCATCTACGCCGCCGACATCCTCACCAAGTCCGAGGTCGACGTCACGATCGACATCCTCGATCGCGATCCCACGCCCTTCGGCCTGATCCGCTACGGCGTCGCCCCCGACCACCCCCGCATCAAGGAGATCGTCAAGGCGCTCAAGCGCGTCCTCTCCAACGACGACATCCGCTTCTTCGGCAACGTCAACTACGGCGCCGATCTCAAGCTCGACCACCTCCAGCAGTTCTACGATGCGGTGATCTTCGCGACGGGCGCCCGCGCCGACCGCGATCTCGACATCCCCGGCATCGACCTGAAGGGCTCGTTCGGCGCGGCCGAGTTCGTCTACTGGTATGACGGTCACCCCGACGCGCCGCGCGAGTGGGACTTCCAGCCGCACGCCGAGAGCGTCGCCGTCCTCGGCGTGGGCAACGTGGGCCTCGACGTCGCGCGCATGCTGGCCAAGACGGCCGACGAGCAGCTCGTCACCGAGATCCCGCAGAACGTCTACGACGGCCTCAAGGCCAACGCCGCCAAGGACGTCCACGTCTTCGCCCGCCGCGGCCCCGCCCAGGTCAAGTTCACCCCGATGGAGCTGCGCGAGCTCAGCCACTCCCCCAACGTCGACGTCATCGTCCACCCCGAAGGCTTCGAGCTCGACGAGGGCTCGATGGACTCGATCCGCGCGTCCAAGAGCGTCAAGCTCGTCGTCGACGTGCTGCAGAACTACCTGGCGAAGGAGCCCACGGGCGCCGACCACCGCATCCACATCCACTTCTGCCAGAACCCCGTCGAGATCCTCGGCGAGGACGGTCAGGTCGTGGGGCTGCGCACCGAGGTCACCGAGCTCGACGGCACCGGCAACGTCCGCGGCACCGGCGAGTTCAAGGACTGGCCCGTCCAGGCCGTCTACCGCGCCGTCGGCTACCGCTCCGACAACCTCTCGGGCATCCCGTTCGACAACAACACCGCCACGGTCCCCAACGACGGCGGCCGGGTCATCGACATCGACGGCGAGCCGCTGCCGGGCGCGTACGTCACCGGATGGATCAAGCGCGGGCCGGTCGGCCTGATCGGTCACACCAAGTCCGACGCCGCGGAGACCATCCGCCTGCTGCTCGAGGACCTCGACAAGCTCCAGGCGCCGGCCAGCCCGGCCCGCGAGGACGTCGACACCTACCTCGAGGGACGCGGCATCGAGTTCACGACGTGGGAGGGCTGGGAGAAGCTCGACCAGCACGAGATCGACCTCGGCGAGGCCGCCGGCCGCACCCGCATCAAGGTCGTTCCCCGCCCCGAGATGGTGCAGATCAGCCGCGGCTGACGTTCCTGACGAGAGAATCTGGTCCTGTCCGAGACGGTTCGGACGGGACCAGATTTTTTCGTCCCCACGACACCTGACATTGTCAGACAATCTGGTATTGTCAGACAATGCCGTCCGACTCGATCGACGCCTCGGTGCGTCCTGACGCCGTCGTGGCGGCTCTGAGGGAAGCGATCCTGTCGCGGGGGCTCGTACCCGACGCGGCCGTGACGGAGGCCTACGTCTCCTCCACCTACGCCGTGGCGCGTCCCACCGCCCGGATAGCGATCGACCGCCTGGTGACAGAGGGCCTTCTGGTCCGCGAGCCGCACCACGCCGCGCGCGTGCGACGCCTGGGGCGCGATGACATCGACGACCTCTTCACGAGCCGGGCCGCGATCGAGGCGGCAGCCGTCGAGCTGCTGGCCGCCACGTCCACCGTCCCGGCCGATGCCGTCGAGGCCAACCGCGCGCTCCTCGACCAGCCGGCCGACGCACCGTATGCCGCGCGCGACATCGCGTTCCACCGCTCGCTCGTGAACGGGACGACCTCGACACGGCTGCCCCGGCTGCACGACCTGCTGATGGGCGAGATCGAGCTCGGCATCGCCCAGGTCGACGCCCACCGGCTGCGTTCGGCCGACGAGGTCGCGGCCGAGCACCGGTCCATCCTCGACGCGATCGCCGCCGGCGACGTCGAGCGGGCCGGACGCCTCGCCCGGGCCCACGTCCTCGCCTCCCGCGACGGCCTGGTCGCGCACTACGACTCCACGCACGGCTCGCCCCACGACTCCACCCACAGGAAGTGACCCTCATGGTCCAGCGCCAGTTCCCCCGCCCCCTCGAGGTCTTCGACCTGATCAGGTTCAAGAAGCCGGTCTGGAGCCCCAAGCGTCGCCGGCTCGAGTCGGCCCTGACGATCAACGACCTCCGCACGATCGCCAAGCGGCGCACGCCCCGGGCCGCGTTCGACTACACCGACGGTGCCGCCGAGGGCGAGCTGTCGCTGGCGCGGGCGCGTCAGGCGTTCGAGGACGTCGAGTTCAGCCCCCGCGTGCTGCGTCCCGCGGAGAACGTCGACACCTCGACCACGATCCTCGGCGGTCCCTCACGTCTGCCGTTCGCGATCGCGCCGACCGGCTTCACCCGCCTGATGCAGACCGAGGGCGAGGTGGCGGGTGCCGGCGCGGCAGGCGCCGCGGGCATCCCGTTCACGCTCTCGACCCTGGGCACGACCTCGATCGAGGCCGTCAAGGCCGCCAACCCCCACGGTCGCAACTGGTTCCAGCTCTACGTCATGCGCGACCGCGAGATCTCGTACGAGCTCGCCCGTCGCGCCGCGGCCGCCGGGTTCGACACCCTGCAGTTCACGGTCGACACCCCCGTCGCCGGCGCGCGTCTCCGTGACAAGCGCAACGGCTTCTCGATCCCGCCGCAGATCACGCTGCGCACCGTGGCCAACGCGATCGTCCGTCCGTGGTGGTGGTTCGACTTCATCACGACCCCCAAGCTCGAGTTCGCCTCGTTGAGCTCGACCGGCGGAACGGTCGGGGAGCTGCTCGACTCCGCGATGGACCCGACGATCTCGCACGCCGACCTCGACGTCATCCGCGGCATCTGGCCGGGCAAGATCGTCGTCAAGGGCGTCCAGAACGTCGAGGACGCCAAGCAGCTCGCGAGCCTCGGCGTGGACGGCATCATCTTGTCCAACCACGGCGGACGCCAGCTCGACCGCGCGCCCATCCCGTTCCACCTGCTGCCCGAGGTCGTCCGGGAGGTCGGCTCCGACATCGAGATCGGCGTCGACACCGGCATCATGTCCGGAGCCGACATCGTGGCCGCTGCGGCGCTGGGAGCCAACTTCTCGATGATCGGCCGCGCCTACCTCTACGGCCTCATGGCCGGCGGACGCGCCGGCGTCGACCGGACGATCGCGATCCTCGAGGACGAGATCGTCCGCACCATGAAGCTGCTGGGCGCCGCCTCGATCGCCGAGCTCGAGCCCGCCCACGTCACGCAGCTCGAGCGCCTCATCCCCCGGGCCCGTCAGCTCGGCTGACGGGACTCCCGCGGGTGGCGCAATTCGACTCCTGAGTGGTGCAGATTCGGACGACACGCCGTCTCAGAACCCCGGGATTGCACCACTCGCCGTCCCCGGGGGGTCAGGAGCGGGGGGTGAAGCTGGTGACGTCCTGGGTCGAGGCGATCAGCGAGCGCAGCTCTTCGAGGCTGCCGCCGACGGCGCCGAGGGCGCGAGCCTGGACGAGGACGTTGCCGATCGCGGTCGCCTCCACCGGGCCGGCCAGCACCCGGCGGCCGCTGCGGTCGGCCGTCGCCTGGCACAGCAGCCGGTTGAGGGAGCCGCCACCGACGACGTGGACCACCCGGATGGGTCGGCCCGACAGCCGCTCGGCGGCCTCGAGGGCATCGGCGAAGGCCTGCGCGAGGCTCTCCACGATGCTGCGCATCACGGCCGGCTTGCCGATCGGCACGGGCACACCGCGCTCGCGGCACCAGTCGTACAGCCGTGCCGACATGTCGCCGGGCGGCATGAAGCGGGGGTCCTGCACGTCGAAGACCGTGATGCCGTCGGTCACCTCGGCGGCCGCGTCCAGCAGGTCGGCGAGGACGACGGGGCTGCCGTCCCGCTCCCACGCCCTCAGCGTCTGGCTGATCAGCCAGGTGCCCATGACGTTGGTCAGGAAGCGCGTCGTGCCGTCGACGCCTCCCTCGTTGGTGAAGTTCGCCTCCCGCGCGGCGTCCGACAGGATCGGGGCGTCGAGCTCGACGCCGACCAGGCCCCACGTGCCGCAGGAGATGAACGCGGCGTCGTCGGACTGGATCGGGACGCCGAGCACCGCCGAGGCGGTGTCGTGCGACCCGACGGCGGTCACGTCCAGGCCCGGCGCGCCGATGCGCTCGCCCACGTGAGCCGACACCGTGCCGATGAGGTCGCCGGGCTCGACGAGGTCGGTGAACAGCGAGCGTTGCAGCCCGATGCGCTGAATCAGCTCGTCGTCCCACTGCCCGGTGCGGGCGTCCAGCAGGCCTGTCGTGGAGGCGTTGGTGCGTTCGGTGACCATCCGCCCGGTCAACCAGAAGCCGATCAGGTCGGGAATCATCAGCAGCCGGTCGGCATCGCCGAGATCGTCGGCTGCGAGCTGGTAGAGGGTGTTGAACGGCAGGAACTGCAGGCCGTTGCGGGCGTAGAGCTCCGCGAACGGCACCCGAGCATGGACGCTCTTGACGCCCCCGGCCGTCCGGTCGTCCCGGTAGTGGAAGGGCACGCCGACCATGCGGTCGGCCCGCAGGAGGGCGTAGTCCACCGCCCATGAGTCCACCGCCACGCTCCCAAGCCCGTCGGGTGACTGGCTCGCGGCTGTCCACAGTCCGTCGAGAGCGTGGCGGTAGAGATCGAGGGGATCCCAATGAAGCCCGTCCTGGAGGACGACCGGCTCATTGGCGAAGCGCGCGACAGCGCGCAGGTCGAGGCGCCCCGGCCCCACGTCGCCGACCATGACACGGCCGCTGGAGGCGCCGAGATCGATCGCGGCGACGGAGACCGAGGCGTTGGGCATCAGGACGTCTACCGCAGGAACGCGGCAGCGACGCCCGCGTCGACCGGGATGTGCAGGCCGGTCGTCTGGGTCAGGTCGGGCCCGACGAGCGCGTACACCGCGTTGGCGACGTGGTCCGGCAGGACCTCGCGCTTGAGCAGCGTGCGCTGCGCGTAGAACGCTCCCAGGTCCTTCTCGTCGACGCCGTAGACCGCGGCGCGGTTGGCGCCCCAGCCGCTGGAGAAGATGCCCGAGCCCTGCACGACGCCGTCGGGGTTGATGCCGTTGACGCGCACGCCGTGGCCCCCGAGCTCGGCGGCCAGCAGGCGCACCTGGTGCGCCTGGTCGGCCTTCGTCGCGGAGTACGCGATGTTGTTCGGCCCGGCGAACACCGAGTTCTTGCTGGAGATGTAGACGATGTCGCCGCCCAGCCCCTGCTCGATGAGCACCTTCGCCGCGGTGCGGGAGACCAGGAACGATCCCTTCGCCATGACGTTGTGCTGCAGGTCCCAGTCGGCGACGGTCGTGTCGAGCAACGACTTCGACAGCGACAGTCCCGCATTGTTGACGACGAGGTCGAGGCCTCCGAAGGCCAGCAGCGTCGCGTCGACGGCCGCCTGGACGGCGTCCTCGTCCGAGACATCGGCCTGGACGCCGATCGCGACGTCGGTGCCGCCGATCTCGGCCGCGGCTGCCTGCGCCTTGGCCAGGTCGAGGTCGGCGATCGCCACGACGGCGCCCTGCGCGGCGAGCTTCTTGGCGATGGCCTTGCCGATGCCCGAGGCGGCTCCCGTGACGAGGGCGATGCGGGTCGCGAGCGGCTTCGGCGCCGGCATGCGCTGGAGCTTGGCCTCCTCCAGTGCCCAGTACTCGATGCGGAACTTCTCCGCCTCGTCGATGGGGGCGTACGTCGACAGGCCCTCGGCACCGCGCATGACGTTGATCGCGTTGACGTAGAACTCACCGGCGACGCGAGCGGTCTGCTTGTCCTTGCCGAAGCTGAACATGCCGACGCCCGGCACGAGCACGATGAGCGGATCGGCGCCGCGGATGGCGGGCGATCCCTCGACCGCGTTGCGGTCGTAGTAGCCCTGGTAGTCCTCGCGGTACGCGGCGTGCAGCTCGCGCAGCCGCGTGATCGAGTCCTCGACGGAGGCGTCGGCGGGCAGGTCGAGCACGAGCGGCTTGACCTTGGTGCGCAGGAAGTGGTCGGGGCAGCTGGTGCCGAGCGCCGCCAAGCGGGGGTGCTCAGCGGCCGCCAGGAAGTCGAGGACGACGTCGCTGTCGGTGAAGTGACCGACCATCGGCCGGTCCTGCGAGGCGATCGAGCGGATCGTGGGCACCAAGGCGGCCGCCTTGGCGCGTCGCTCGTCGTCGGGCAGCGCGCCGAAGCCGGCGAGCTCAGGTCCGAAGGGCTCGGGACGCGAGTTCGCCTCGATGTACGCGGCCGCCGTCTCGATGATCCACAGCGAGTTCTGCTCGGCCTCGTCGCTGGTGTCTCCCCAGGCCGTGATGCCGTGCCCGCCGAGGATGCAGCCGATCGCGTCGGGGTTGGCGGCCTTGATCTCGGCGATGTCCAGACCGAGCTGGAAACCGGGGCGGCGCCACGGCACCCACACGACCTTCCCGCCGAAGATCGCTCCGGTCAGCACCTTGCCGTCGGCCGCGGTCGCGATCGCGATGCCGGAGTCGGGGTGCAGGTGGTCGACGTGCTTGGCGTCGACCAGGCCGTGCATGGCCGTGTCGATCGACGGCGCAGCGCCACCCTTGCCGTGCAGGCAGTAGTCGAACGCCGCGACCATCTCGTCCTCGCGGTCGAGACCCGGGTAGACGTCGACGAGGGCGCGCATGCGGTCGAGCCGCAGGACCGCCAGGCCACTCTCCTTCAGGGTGCCGAGGTCGCCGCCGGATCCCTTGACCCAGAGCAGCTCGACGTCCTCGCCGGTGACCGGGTCGGTCTCGGTGCCCTTGGCCGACGTGTTGCCGCCCGCGTAGTTGGTGTTGCGGGCGTCGGCACCGAGTCGGTTGGACCGGGCGATCAGCTCTGCTGCCGTTTCGTTGGATGTCATGTTCTTCTCAGTCCTGATCTCTGCTCTAGTTCCAGCTGGCTTGGGTACCGCCGACGCGGTCGGCCTCGATCTGCTCCTGGTAGCCGCTCGCGGCGAAGGCCGCCATCGGGTCGCCCGGCAGCCCTCGCTCCTCGCGCCAACCGGCCAGGTCCGCCCGGACATCGGTGTAGAACGCGTCCATGAAGATCGCGTTGGCTCCCAGCACGTCGCCGTCCTCCTGCGCCTTGGTCAGCGCGGCGGTGTCGACGAGCAGCGCGCGGGCCGTCATCTCCTGGACGTTGAGCACCGACCGGATCTGGCCGGGGATCTTCTTCTCGATGTTGTGGCACTGATCGAGCATGAACGCAACCTCGCTGTCGGGGCCGTAGCCGCCGCCGCGGATGACCTCGAACATGATGCGGAACAGCTGGAAGGGATCAGCGGCACCGACGATCAGGTCGTCATCGGCGTAGAAGCGGCTGTTGAAGTCGAACGAGCCGAGCTTTCCGAGCCGCAGCAGCTGCGCCACGATGAACTCGATGTTGGTGCCGGGGGCGTGGTGGCCGGTGTCGAGGCACACCAGGGCCTTGTCGCCGAGGGCCGCGACCTGGACGTACGACGTGCCCCAGTCCGGGACGTCGGTGTGGTAGAACGACGGCTCGAAGAACTTGTACTCCAGCACGAGCCGCTGCTCGTCGCCGATCGCCGCGTAGATCGTCGCGAGCGAGTCCGCGAGCCGGTCCTGGCGGCCGCGCATGTCGCCCTGGCCCGGGTAGTTGGTGCCCTCCGCGAGCCAGATCTTCAGATCGCGCGAACCCGTCTGGTCCATCACGTCGATGCACCGCAGGTGGTGGTCGATGGCCTTCTGGCGGATCCGGCTGTCGGTGTGCGTCAGGGCGCCGAGCTTGTAGTCGTCGTCCTGGAACGTGTTGGAGTTGATCGTCCCGAGGCCGATGCCGAGGTCCTCGGCGTAGCGGCGCAGGGCGGCGAAGTCGTCGACCTGGTCCCACGGGATGTGCAGGGAGACGAGCGGCGCGAGGCCGGTGAACCGGTTGACCTGGGCGGCGTCGGCGATCTTCTCCTCGACCGTGCGCGGCGTGCCGGCCGAGCCGAACACCTTGAAGCGCGTGCCGGAGTTGCCGTAGGCCCACGAGGGGACCTCGATGGCCTGTCCCTCGAGCTGCGCACTGATCGCGCTGAAAGTCGTCATGATCTGCTTCTCTCGTCCTGTGCCCGCGGCACGTATTAAATCGATTCAATCACAGCGGAGTGGCATCCGCCAAGCACGACCCGGAACTAGTCCAGGGCCTCGAGCTGGTCCTCGAGGTGGAAGACCTCCTCGAGCTCGGCGAAGCCCGTGTCGGGGGCCGCGTCGCCGAGGTCGACGAAGAACTCCGCCATCTCGGCCTGCCAGCGGCCGTTGACCTCGGTCCGCGCCATGCCGGCCTGCGCCTCGGCCAGCGAGGGGGTCTCCAGGTAGCCGATCAGCAGGCCGTCGGCTCGCAGGAACAAGGAGTAGTTGTGCCAGCCGGTGTCGGCCAGCGCTCGGAGCATGTCGGGCCAGACCGCCGCGTGACGTTCCTTGTACTCGGCCAGCCGCTCGGGCTTGACCTGGAGCTGGAAGCAGACACGACGCATCGATCGGACCTTTCGGGGTTCTTCGAACAGCAGAAGGGGGTGCCCGGCCGGCGGTCTCCAGGACCGCCGGCCGGACGTGGCGCTCGACTCAGAAGTCGAAGTCGCCGATGTTGTCCGCGTTGAAGACGAACGGGTCGCCGAGCAGGACGGTGTTGTCCGCGCCGACGGTGAAGTCACCGAGCTTGCCGGCGGTGAACGTGTCGCCCTCTTCACCCTTGATGTCGCCGTCGACCAGGGCCTTGGCGGCGAACGCAGCCAGGTAGCCGAGGTCTTCGGGGTTCCACAGAGCGAACGCGTCGACGGTTCCGTCCTCGACGTAGGCACGCATCTGGTTGGGGGTTCCGAGACCGGTGACCTTGACCTTGCCCTTGAAGTCCGAGTCGGACACGTAGCGCGCCGCGGCGGCGACGCCGACCGTGGTCGGCGAGACGATGCCCTTGAGGTTCGGGTACTTCTGCAGCAGGGCCGACGTCTTGTCGAACGACGTCTGGTCGTCGTCGTCGCCGTAGACGGTGTCGACGAGCTTGATGTTCGGGTGGTTGGCCTCGAGGTCGGCCTTCATCAGGTCGATCCAGGCGTTCTGGGTGGTCGCGTTCGCGGCCGCCGAGAGGTTGGCGATGTCGCCCGCGTCACCGATCTGCTCGGCGATCATGTCGACCTGGACCTTGGCGATGCCTTCGGCGCTGGCCTGGTTGATGAACAGGTCGCGGAACTCCGGATCGGTGTCCGAGTCGAACGT
>JAOPWZ010000006.1 GCA_025965435.1 Aeromicrobium sp. | reverse complement strand
CATGTCCTAGGCTCAGGCCATGCCTCACGGACGACTTCTCCTGCTCGACAGTGCGAGCCTGTACTTCCGGGCCTTCTTCGGGATCCCCAAGACGCTCACGGCACCCGACGGCACCGTCGTCAACGCGCTGCGCGGCATCCTCGACTTCACCTCGACGTTGACGACGCAGTACCAGCCGGAGTCCGTCGTGGCGTGCTGGGACGATGCCTGGCGTCCGCAGTGGCGGGTCGACCTGCTCGACAGCTACAAGACGCAGCGGCTCGACGCCGAGGGTGGCGAGGCCGACACGACCGACGGCCTGCTCGGGCCGCAGGTGCCGCTCATCGCCGAGGCCTTCGGGCTGCTTGGCATCCCGGTCGTCGGTGCCGCCGATGCGGAGGCCGACGACGTCATCGGCACGCTGGCCGAGGCGTGGGACGGTCCGGTCGACATCGTCACCGGCGACCGCGACCTGTTCCAGCTCGTCGACGACGACCGCAGCATCCGTGTGCTGTACGTCGCCAAGGGCGTCGCGAAGCACGATGTCGTCGACAACGCCTGGATCCGCGAGAAGTACGCGATCGACGCTTCGGACTACGTCGACTTCGCGGTGATGAGGGGCGATCCGTCCGACGGCCTGCCCGGTGTCGCCGGCATCGGTGACAAGACCGCCGCGGTGCTGCTCAAGGAGTTCGGCGACCTCGACGGGATCCTGGCGGCGGCGAAGAACATCCGCTCGTCCATCACCCCGCGCGTCCGCACGTCCCTGCTGGCCTCCGGCGACTACATCACCGCGGCGCGCGAGGTCGTCGCCGTGCGACGCGACGTGTGCGGCGTGCCCGACCTGTCCGGCACGCCGGACGTCGAGGCGTTCACGGCGTTCGGAGAGACCTGGGGCCTCGGCGGCGCGGTCGAGCGCGCCCTCACGGCCTTCCCTCCCCGCTGAGTGTGACGTTTCGTCGGCACGCGCCGCTCGACGGCGCGACGAAACGTCACACTCAGCGGGGAGGTGAGCTCAGCTGGTGATGCTGGTGTAGCTGACGACGCCGTGGCGCAGGAGGTCGAGTGACTCGCGGGCGGTGTCGCGCAGCGGTCCGGGACCGGACGCGTCGGCGACCTGCGCGACGACGTCGATGAGCTGCTTCATGGCGCGCACGAAGTCGCCGGCCGCGAGCTCCATCTCGCTCAGCACGTCGTCGAGCGTCGCGTCGTTGCACCACTGCCAGACCGCCTGCGCGAAGGCGAAGTCGGGCTGGCGCAGGAACTTGACCCGGTGCTCGCGCTCGAGCTGCTGCAGATCGGTGCAGAGCCCCGTCATGGTGGCCGCGACCTCACGCGTCCGCTGCGTCGGGAACCGCGGTGACGGCAGGTCGTCGGCGCTGCGCGACTCGAACGTCAGTCCGCTGACCACGGCCGCGAGCTCGGCGGCGTCGAGGCCGTCCCACACCTTGCCGCGCAGGCACTCGCTGACCAACAGGTCCAGGTCGCTGTAGAGACGCTTGAGCTTCTTGCCGTCGTTGGTGACCTCGTCGCCGTCCAGGTAGCCGAGCACGTCGAGCACCTCGCACACGCGGTCGAACTGACGGGCGACGGTGTTGGTGCGCTGCTCGATGCGTCCGCGCTGGTTCTGGGTGTCGCGCTCGAGCTTGAGGTAGCGCTCCGCCCACCGGGCGTGCTTCTCGCGGTCCGGGCACTGGTGGCAGGGATGGTCGCGCAGCTTCTCGCGGATCGCCCCGATGCGGGGGTCCTCACGGGTGCTCTGCGTGCGGTTCTGCTTCTCGCGCTGCCACGCAACACCGTCGGCCCGGGTGCGCAGGGCGGAGGCGAGGTCGCGGCGGGCCTGGGGGTTGCGAGGGCTGAACGACTTCGGGATGCGCATCGTGGTCAGCGGCGTCACGGGCACCGTGAAGTCGATCATCGCCAGGCGCCGCGCGTGCCGGTTGGCCGTCAGCACCATGGGGCGCGGCCCGTCGTTGTCGGTGATGCGGCCCGGGTCGAGCACGACGGCGAGGCCGGCGAACTTGCCGATCGGCACATGGATGACGTCACCCGGCTTGAGCCTGGTCAGCGACGCCACGATCTCCTCGCGGTCGGCCTGGCGACGGGCCCTCGAGCCGGACGCCTCGATGTCGCTGAGCTCCCGACGCAGCGAGGCGTACTCCATGAAGTCGCCGCGATCGCAGTGGATGTTCTCGCGGTACCCGTCGAGCGCGTCATCGGCCTTGCGGATCTGGCGGGCCATGCCGACGACGGCGCGGTCGGCCTGGAACTGGGCGAAGGACTGCTCGAGCAGCTCGCGGGCCACTCCGCGCCCCACCTGCCCGACCAGGTTGACCGCCATGTTGTACGAGGGGTGGAACGAGGAGTTGAGCGGGTACGTGCGGGTGCTCGCGAGCCCGGCGACCTGCTTGGGATCGAGTCCAGGCTGCCACAGCACGACGCCGTGTCCCTCGACGTCGATGCCGCGGCGGCCGGCCCGGCCGGTCAGCTGGGTGTACTCCCCCGGCGTGATGTTGGCGTGCGTCTCGCCGTTCCACTTCGACAGCTTCTCGATCACGACCGAACGGGCGGGCATGTTGATGCCCAGCGCCAGGGTCTCGGTCGCGAAGATGACCTTCACGAAGCCGTTGCTGAACAGGTCCTCGACGCACTCCTTGAACGTCGGGAGCATGCCGGCGTGGTGAGCGGCGATGCCGCGCACGAGCCCCTCGCGGAACTCGTGGAAGCCGAGCACCTGCAGGTCCTCGTGGGGCAGGTGGGAGCAGGCAGCGTCGACGAACGCGCCGATCTCGGCCTGCTCCTCCGCGGTGGTCAGCGTGAGGCGGGCGTCGAGGCACTGCTGGACGGCCGCCGCACATCCGGCCCGGCTGAAGACGAAGGTGATGGCGGGCAGCAGGCCCTCCGCGTCCAGGCGCTCGACGACGTCGACGCGGCTGGGGGTGCGGTTGTTGCTGCGGGGCCGCTTGCCGCCCTTGCCCTTGTGGCCCTTCATCATCCGGCCGAGCTGCCAGTCCTCGCGGGCGAGGCGCTCGAGCGACCGGTTGACCTCGACGCCGCGATCGTCCGGGCTCGGCTCGAACAGCGGGAACATCTTGCGGCCGACGAGCACGTGCTGGTGCAGCGGGATGGGGCGGCGCTCCTCCACGATCGTGACGGTGTCGCCACGCACGGCCGTCAGCCAGTCGCCGAACTCCTCGGCGTTCGACACCGTCGCCGACAGTGCGATGACCGACACCGACTCGGCCAGGTGGATGATGACTTCCTCCCACACCGCCCCGCGGGTGCGGTCGGCGAGGTAGTGCACCTCGTCCATCACGACGTAGCCGAGCGTGTCGAGCGTCCGCGACC
>JAOPWZ010000123.1 GCA_025965435.1 Aeromicrobium sp. | reverse complement strand
TCGTCCTCGCCTACGACGCTGCACGGCAGGCCGTAACGGCGCTGCTTGCTCACCAGGGACTTCGGCCCACCACCAGAGGTGGACACTATGCGGTCGAGCGAGCCGTACGCGCGCAATTCGGCCAAGGCTTCCGGCAGTTCGGCGCGTTGCGACGGCGTCGTAACGAACTGGAATATCCAGAGCGACCCGGTGACGATGCCAGCGTGGCGGAGGCTGCAGAGGCCGTTGACCACGGTGAGGCCATCGTCACTGCGGCCGAAAGTTTGATCGAACAACTTGGTCTGTTCTGATCAACCACGCGAAACCCGGGACACACCCAAGTCTCCGGACACGCCGGGGGATTCATGACTTTCCGAGAAGCTCCACCTCCGAGTTGTCATCGAGCGTCCTCGGCGTCTACGGGGCGGGCACGTCTCAATCCAGCGCGAGCATGGTCGCAAACAGCTCCTATCAAGCGGGAGCCGCTCAAGAGCGTCGAGGAGTTGACCGGTTAGTCGAAAAAGGTGATGTGAACCGACGGAGATGCGGTACGGAGTCCAGCACGTGCAAGCCGGTCTAGCAACGCAACGTCGCGAAGAACGTCCGCACATCCTCGAGGTAGATCTGCGGCTGCTCGTACGGAGCGAAGTGACCGCCTCGGTTGTGGACGCGGTACTGTTGGTGGTTGTGGTACTTCTCGGACCACCGGCGTGGCATGAGCTGGATGTCCGCAGGGAACACTCCGAGAGCCGTGGGCGCCTCGACGACCGGGAACCGCCTGTGCGACGGCTTCCACGGGTTCGCCATTGTCTCCTTGTAGTAACGGGCGGACGAGGCTCCGGTGTTGGTCACCCAGTAGATCGTGGCGGCCGTGATGAGATCCTCCTTGGTCCACACCGATGTGATGTCGCGGCCGGTGTCGGCCCAGCTGAGCCGCTTCTCTGCGATCCATGCCAGCTGACCCGAGGGGGAGTCGGCCAGGGCGGCACCGATGGTCTGGGGTGCGGACCGCTGCACGTGGCTGTAGCCGCTCTCGCGCACGAAGCGCGCATTCTGCTCGACCCAGCCCTGCTCGTCCTGCCCGTACTCCGATGGGTCGGGCATGCCCCGGGTGAACCGGATACCGGGCGGGACGTCCAGGTGCTCTCGCAGGTAGAGGCTGAGCGGCATCGGCAGGTGGGAGTACACGCCGATGATGCTAGACGCGAACTTGTGCCCCAACTGCGCGGCGATGAGTGCGCCCCAGTCACCACCTGCCGTGCCGAACCGGTCGTACCCGAGAACGTCGGTCATCAGAGTGTGCTCGATGTCGGCGGTCACGTGGAAGTTGACGCCTCGCCGGGTGAGCGGGCCGGAGAAGCCGAAGCCCGGCAGGGAGCACAGGACGACGTCGAACGACTGGTGCGGGTCGCCCCCGTGCGCGGCAGGGTCCGTCAGGGGCCCGATGACCTTGCGGTAGTCCCAGAACGTCCAGGGCCACCCGTGGTGCAGCAGCAGCGGCATCGGGTCGGGACCCTTGCCGCGTTCGTGGACGAAGTGCAGCGGGACGTCGTCGATCGTCGTCCTGAAGTGCTGCAGCTCGTTGATCCTCGCCTCGACGGCGCGAAAGTCGTAGTCCTCGACCCAGTAGGTCACGAGCTCGCGCAGGTAGTGGCTGTCGAAGCCGTAGGACCAGTCGTCGCCCGGCACGTCCAGTGCGTAGCGGGTCCGGCGAAGACGATCCTCGAGGTCGTCGAGCACCTCGAGCGGGACATGGATGGGATATGGCGTCGGGATCGGCATGGGACTTATCTCTCGGGTGATTCAGGGCTCGGCGGGCGGGCGGGTCACCAGGCAGCGCGCAACACCTCCAGCACGTCGCTGTGGGTGACGGATCGGGGGTTCTGCCATGCGCCGACGTCGGCGAGGGCGGCGTGGGCAACGGCGTCGAGGTCAGCGGCCTTGACACCCAGATCGCGTAGACGCGCGTGCCCCGTCGTGGCGACCACGGCACCGATCACGTCGTCGTCGGTGCAGTCGAGGGCCCGTGCGAGGGTCGTCCAGCGAGCTGCCGCGACCGGGCGGTTGAAGGCCAGCACGTGCGGGAGCACCGCCGCATCGAGGATTCCGTTCGGGTGAGAGCTCCACAGGCCGAGCGCGTGGGAGCAGGCGGCGCCAAGTCCGACGGACGCCACGTTGGTGCCCTCGCCCGCCAGGAGGGCGGCCAGGACCGTTCGCTCGTCCAGCCGCGGCGGGCCGTGCTCGTCGTCGGCTCGACGAAGCTCCTCGGCGAGGGTGCGAAGCGCGTCGACCAGCAGGGCGTCGGAGAACATGCTCGACGCCGGTGACAGCAGCCCCTCGACCGCCATCGCGTAGGCATTGCTGACCGCGGCCCGTCGTACGGGGTGCGGTGGCGGCGCCAGCGTCGTGTCCACGAGGACGACTGCGGGCCGGGCCCGAGGGTCGAACAGGGCGTGCCGCACCCGTCGGTCCGGGTCCGTCACCGCGGCGCCGGCCTTCGCGGCGGCGGTGGTCGGAGTCGTCGGCAGGACGATCTGGGGAAGCTTCGGGGCGCGAAGCCGTGGACTGCGGATCCTGCCGTCCTCGTCGATCGTCGTGGAGATGTCACCAGCGTGCCTACCCTCGGCCAGCAGAATCGTCGCGGCGCGGGCCGTCACGATCGCGGTTCCACCCCCGACGGCGATGACGGCATCGGCCCCGCTCTGGATCAGTGCGCCCCGGACGTGCTCCACCGCGGCGACCGGGCTGTCTGTCGTGGCCGCGGCGATCGTCGTCACGGCCCGACCGCCGGCTGCCTCGATAACGCGCGGCAGGGCCGTCGGGTGGGCGTGAAGGCTCGCGCCGCAGACGATCGCTGCCCGTGAAACCCCCAGTCGTTGCAGCTCGGTCGCCAGCTCGGCCAAGGCCGCCGGTCCTCCCCACAGGACGCGCTGGGGGAGGGTGGTGTGG
>JAOPWZ010000119.1 GCA_025965435.1 Aeromicrobium sp. | reverse complement strand
GCGTGACACGCGCGGAGCGCGTTCCGTGGTCGAGACCCTGAACCAAGCGAGCGAAGCTGGGGGCACCTCCCGCTTGCGGGGGCGCGGCGTGAAGTCAGGTCTGGGGGTACCTCCCGCTTGCGGGGGCGCGTGACACGCGCGGAGCGCGTTCCGTGGCCGAGACCCTGAACCAAGCGAGCGCAGCGGGACGTCCAACGATGGCTGGCATTCTTGCGGCAGATGTTGTCCGGTGTTCGGCCACCGTTCACCATGACCCGTTGGTGTGAGTGGCATGAACTCTCTCAAGCCAACAACCAGCAGACGCGCCGTGGTGGGCGCTGCAGTGGTCACCGTCATCGTGGGGGCCAGCACGGCGGGCGCCATCGGCGCCGGTCACGATCTTTCTCGTCACGGCGACGCGGCTCGCCTCTCCGGAGACCAGACCAAGAAGGTCAAGAAGGCCATCGACGGTGGCCGGGCCGACAACGTCATCCTCCTCATCGGCGACGGCATGGGTGACTCCGAGATCACCTCGGCCCGCAACTACGCGCAGGGCGCCTCGGGACGGTTCCCCGGCATCGACGCCTTGCCGCTCACCGGCCAGTACACGACGTACTCGCTGACCAAGGACGGCAAGGCCGACTACGTCCCCGACTCGGCTGCGACCGGCAGCGCGTGGGCCACCGGCACCAAGACCTACGACAACGCCGTCTCCGTCGACATCCGCGGCAAGGCCCAGTCGACGCTGCTGGAGCTGGCGAAGAAGCGTGGCCTCAAGACCGGCAACGTCAGCACTGCCGAGATCCAGGACGCGACGCCGGCCGTGCAGGTCGCCCACATCTCGGCACGCTCCTGCTACGGCCCGGTCAAGACGACGGCGACGTGCCCGGAGGCGGCGCTCGAGAACGGCGGCAAGGGATCGATCAGCGAGCAGCTGCTCAAGACCCGCCCGGACGTGACCCTCGGAGGCGGCGCCGCCACGTTCCAGGAGAAGGCCACGGCCGGCACCTTCAAGAACCTGACGCTGCTCGACCAGGCCGACCGGCGGGGCTACCAGCTGCCGACCGACCTCGCCTCGCTCAACGCGATCAAGAAGGCCGACCAGAACAAGCCCGTCCTGGGCCTGTTCTCGCCGGGTAACTTCCCGGTGCGCTGGACCGGCCCCGCCGCCACGGCCGACGGTGGCAAGAAGGCCCCGGCCCGCTGCGCCGCCAACCCCGCCCGCACGTCATCGCTGCCCTCGCTGGCCGCGATGACCAAGAAGTCGATCCAGCTGCTGGACTCGCCCCGCTCGAAGGGATTCTTCCTGCAGGTCGAGGGCGCGAGCATCGACAAGCAGGACCATGCGGCTGACGCGTGCGGCCAGATCGGCGAGACCGTCGACCTCGACGAGGCCGTGAAGGTCGCGCTCGACTACGCCAAGAAGGACGGCCACACCACGGTCATCGTGACGGCCGACCACGCCCACACGAGCCAGATCGTCGAGGCCGGCAGCACGACGCCCGGCCTCACGACGAACCTGCTCACCAACGAGGGCAGCCCGTTGACGATCAACTACGGCACGGCCGCGGCGGGTGGCTCGCAGCAGCACACCGGCAGCCAGCTGCGGGTGGCCGCCTACGGTCCGCAGGCAGCGAACGTGGTCGGGCTGACCGACCAGACCGATCTGTTCTTCACGATCTCGCGGGCCTTGAAGCTCACCAAGTAGCACCCGCGGCCGCGACCACCGTGACGTCCTGACGGTGGCCGCGGCCCGGGCGATCGCGGCCGGGGGTGGACAGGTCGCGGACGGATGCGGTAATTTTCTGCGATTGCTCCTGTTGGAGCGCCCAGCTGACGAAGGAGGTGGACCCATGAAGAACCTCACCCCGATGACCATCATCGCGATGACCAATGTGACGCGTCGTGACGCCGTCACGTTCTTCGCCGGTCCGTTCTCCGGAGCAGTGCACCTCGACTAGCCGACATCTCGGCACGTCTGCCGCTTCGGATCCACGGATCTGAAGCGGTTTTTTTGTTGTCCGGACATCTCGGCCCGGGCGGCCATCCATCCACCCGACCTTTTCGAAAGGAGGCGCGCAATGACCACGAATCTCGACCCACACCTCATGCCCGCACAGAACACGACGAAGCCCACTCCGGCGACACCCACTGGAGAGGGGGTGAAGGCAGTGGCACTCTTCGAGTCCCGCAAGCCGCGTCCCTGGGACGAGCTGTCGGAGATCGACCGCGCAGTGCTCCTGGAGTCGGTGCGTCAGCGTCGCAAGGACCAGACGCACAAGCAGAAGATCTACTCCGAGCTGTTCGGCATGCGTATCAACAAGTAGCTGGGCGGGGCGTCATCCCGGGTGGAGCCCAGAAGGCTCACCCGGGATGACGTCCCGGTTGGTTCAGCGGGAGGCGAGCGCCTCGGCGAAGGCGAGGATCCGCTGGGCGTCGCGGATGTGCAGCTCCTCGATCATCTTGCCGTTGAACGTGGCGACACCCTTGTTCTGCGCCTTCGCCTCGTCGAACGCGGCGATCATGCCCCGCGCCCGCACGATGTCAGCCTCGGACGGGGAAAAGGCGATGTTGGCCGGGTCGACCTGTGCGGGGTGGATCAGCGTCTTCCCGTCGAAGCCCATCTCGCGCCCCTGACGTGCCTCGGCGTCGAAGCCCTCGAGGTCCTTCACATCGTTGTAGACGCCGTCGATGACGACCTTGCCGGCGGCACGCACCGCGAGCAGCGTCCACGCCAACGAGGCCAGCACGACGGGGTTGCGTCCCGGCGTGTGCAGGCCGTACGTCTCGTTGACGATGTCGTTGGTGCCCATCACGATGACCGTCAGACGCTCGTGCGCCGCGGCGATCTCCTCGGCGTGCAGCAGCGCGACGGGGGTCTCGATCATGGCCCACAGCTGGGTCGTGTCCGGGGCGCCGCCGGCCTCCATCGCGGCGACGAGCTGACGAACCTGCTCGGCCGACTCGACCTTCGGCACGAGGATCGCGTCGGGCCCGGCGGCCGCAGCGGCGGCGAGGTCGTCGTCGTGCCACTGCGTGCCGATCGAGTTGACGCGGATCGCCAGCTCGCGGTGCCCGTACTCGCCCGACCGGACGGCGGCCACGACGTTGGCGCGACCCTGCTCCTTCGCGTCGGGGGAGACGGAGTCCTCGAGGTCGAGGATCAGCGCATCGGCGTCGATGCCCTTGGCCTTCTCGAGGGCACGCTCGTTGGCGCCGGGCATGTAGAGGACGGAACGGCGGGGGCGCAGGGCCTTCGCGGGGGCGGACTGTTCATCGAGTGACATGCGGGGCTCCTAGAGGTCGTAGGCGGCGGCGAGATCGGGATCGCGCTCCGCGAGCGCCCTGGCGAGGTCGAGCATCACGAGGCACTGCTTGCAGGACGCGTCGTCCTCCATCTTGCCGTTGATCATGACGGCGCCGGAGCCGTCGCCCATGGCCTCCACGACCTGCTTGGCGTGCGCCACGTCGGCCGGGTCGGGGGAGAAGACGCGCTTGGCGATGTCGATCTGCACGGGGTGCAGGCTCCATGCGCCGACACAGCCCAGCAGGAAGGCGTTGCGGAACTGGTCCTCGCACGCGACGACGTCCAAGATGTCGCAGAAGGGGCCGTATAACGGCAGGACGTCGTTGGCGGCGCACGCGTCGACCATGCGAGCGATCGTGTAGTGCCACAGGTCCTGCTGGTACGTCGACCGGCCCTCGGTCAGGTCGTCGCCCGTCGGGTCCTGGCGCACCAGGTAGCCGGGGTGGCCGCCGCCGACGCGCGTCGTCTTCATCCGCCGGCTCGCCGCCAGATCGGCCGGGCCCAGCGAGACGCCCTGCATGCGCGGGCTCGCGGCGCAGATCTCCTCGACGTTGGTCATGCCCTCCGCGGTCTCGAGGATCGCGTGGACGAGGATCGGCCTGGTCAGGCCTGCGCGGGCCTCGAGCTGGGCGAGGATGCGGTCGACGTAGTGGATGTCCTGCGCGCCCTCGACCTTCGGCACCATGATGACGTCGAGCTTGTCGCCGATCTCGGTGACCAGCGTCGTGAGGTCGTCGAGCGCCCAGGGCGAGTCGAGGCTGTTGATGCGGGTCCACAGCTGCGTCTGGCCGAAGTCGGTCTTCTTCGCGATCTCGACGAGCCCCAGCCGGGCCGCTTCCTTGTTCTCGGTCTTGATCGCGTCCTCCAGGTTGCCGAGGATGATGTCGACCTTCGTCGCGATCTCCGGCACCTTGGCGGCCATCTTCGGGTTGCTCGGGTCGAAGAAGTGGATCATCCGCGAGGGTGACCACGGGATCTCGCGGAGGGGTGCCGGGGCACCGACGGCGAGGGGGCGGAAGAAGTCCTTGGCGCTGCGCACGAAGAAACGGTACCGACTCTTGCGCGAGCAACTAGACTGGGTGGCGTGACGACGCTGCAGCGGCTGACGGAGACCGAGCTGGGGGCCTGGCGTTCGTTCCTGCGCGCGCACGCTCAGATCACCCGCAAGCTCGAGGCCGACCTGGTCGCCGAGCACGAGCTGCCGCTGCCCTCGTACGACGTGCTGCTGCAGCTGGCCGAGTCCCCGGGCCGGCGGCTGCGGATGACCGAGCTGGCCGACCGGGTGCTGCTGTCGCGCTCCGGCCTGACGCGGCTGGTCGACCGGCTCGAGCGCGAGGGCCTGGTCGAGCGGGCCGCCTGCCCCAAC
>JAOPWZ010000098.1 GCA_025965435.1 Aeromicrobium sp. | reverse complement strand
GGACCCTCGCGAGGCGCTCGGGCCGGGGCTCTATCAACAGCCGCCAGGACCGCGACTCCGGCCTGCAGAGCGGACAGGACATCCGCAAGCCTGGAGGCGAGCGCGTACAAGACTGCTGCATACCGCCACCAGTCGGCTAGCCCGACTCGAAAGACCTACGCCGGCGAACGGGCGAGGCTCCCCGTGGTGAGCCGCGGGAAGAAGGCGACGGCGTCGTCGGTTGTCGCACCATGAAGAAGATCGGCTTCCTGTCGTTTGGTCACTGGACCCCCTCGCCACACTCGCAGGCGCGGACGGCATCCGATGCGCTGTTGCAGTCCATCGACCTGGCGGTGGCTGCCGAGGAGGTCGGCGCGGACGGCGCCTGTTTCCGCGTGCACCACTTCGCTCGGCAGCTCGCCTCGCCGTTCCCGCTCCTTGCGGCGGCGGGCGCAAGGACAAGTCGCATCGAAGCTCGGCCTCGACGAACGCCCCGTCAACCAGGGACCGACGAACCTTGCGTATGTCTGGGACTTGCTGATCGCCTGGACGGGCAACTCGGCGCTGGTCAAGCATGTCGACGTCCGGTTCGTCAGCAACGCGCTCGCCGACGAGGAGCTCGTGGCCGGCGGCCGGGTCGGGAAGATCGACGATGCGTCGGGTTTGACCTCATGCACCATTTGGCTCCGCCACGCGGACGGCACGAGAGTGTTGGCCGGGAGCGCGATGGTCGCGATGAGCCAGCGTCGGTCGGTCTTCTGACCCAGAGGTCACAGGTTCAAATCCTGTCCCCGCTACCAATGAAGGCCCCTGGCCAGCAGAAATGCTGATCAGGGGCCTTCGTCACGTCCGGTCTCACGCTGACCGCAGCTTCTGGGCACCTGCGCACGGTTTGGCCGGGACGTTACGTACACAAGTGCCCGCAAATGGTGGTCAACACCGGGCACATCGTCCCGGCTCGGTGACCCGGAGCGGTGGCGGGCGGGGCGCTCGTAACACGGAAAACAGGCACTTCGGAAGGGTGTCACCAGCTGACCTCGACCTACTGTTTCAACAGGTGCTGAAGACGGCGTCGATGCGTTCATCGCTACATCGGGAGCAGACGGTACACCTCTCCGGACTTGACCCACTCCGGCGAACGGGGGGAGCCGGGATCTAGGGCATCACAAGCCGATTGGAGCCATCCCGCGAGACGCTCGGATGGGCGATAGATACCCCCGATGCTTGAAATCCTCCTGCTATTCCGCATCGCGTCGTGATTTGCGTCGCGCACCAAGACGCGCTTCCCTTTTTCAATCATTGCGGCCTCGTTCTGGTCAGGTGTTGGACGACCGTACCTCAACCTTGGCGCGATTGATGCACCGCAATTGCAGGCTTAACAGTGTTACGGACAGAATAATTCTCGGAAATCGTTGCTTACATGTAGGTCTGCATGCAACGCTGAATGCATGACGAGATTCACACCGCCGGTCGAGGCGATCGAGCCGTTCAGGCTCCTTGACACCTCAGGAAGCCCACTCGGCGCGACCGAGATGAGCCCTGCTGCGACGCTCGAGGCGTTCGAGTGGATGCTTCTGGCGCGCACGTTCGACGAGAAGGCCACGAGCCTCCAGCGGCAGGGTCGATTCGGAACTTTCTCGTCCGTCCGAGGGCAGGAGGCTTCCGTGGTAGGCGCCGCTTCGGCGCTCGACCCGTCTCGCGACTGGATCGCTCCGCAGTACCGCGAGCTGCCGGCCATCCTTCGCCACGGCATGCCGCTGGAGAACTTCGCTCTGTACTTCATGGGGCACCCCGGAGGATGTGTCATCCCTGACGGCGTCAACATCCTGCCCATCCAGATCTCGCTCGCCGCGCAGCTGCCTCAGGCCGTCGGTGTCGCGTGGGGTCTCAAGCAGCAGGGCAAGGACGGGGTCGTCACCACCTTCGTCGGCGACGGCGCTTCGTCCGAGGGGGACTTCCACGAGTCGCTCAACCTCGCCGGCGTCTTGAAGGCACCGGTCATCTTCTTCCTGCAGAACAACGGGTGGGCCATCTCCACTCCTCGCGCCAAGCAGACGGCGGGCCGCACGTTCGCGGACCGCGCCGCCGGTTACGGCATTCACGGTGCCTACGTGGACGGCAACGACCTGCTGGCCGTGAACGCCGTGATGACCGAGGCTGTCGAACGAGCACGATCGGGCGAGGGCCCCACGCTGATCGAGTCCCTCACCTGGCGTGCCGGCGCGCACAACACCGCGGACGATCCCACCAAGTACGTGACCGACGCCGACCACGAAGCGTGGATCGGCACCGATCCCATCGAGCGGATCGAGGCCTACTTGCGCGAGGCCGGCGAACTAGACGACGCGGCACGAGCGCAGATCGGGCAGCGGTGCGCTGCGGAGGTCGAACGTGCTTTGGGCGTTGCGCAGGGGACTCCAGCGGCGGGCCCGTCGGCTCTCTTCGACCACGTGTACGCCGAGCCGTTCGCGCGCTTCTCCCAGCAGCGCGACACCTGGCTCCAGACGAAGGAGGTCTGATTCATGCCTGTCAAGACCATGATCGAATCCATCCGCGAGACGCTCGCGGACGAGATGGCCCGGGATGAGCGAGTGATGGTGATCGGCGAGGACGTCGGTCAGCTCGGCGGTGTCTTCCGCGCGACCGAGGGCCTCCAGACGAAGTTCGGGGCGGACCGTGTCGTCGACATGCCGCTTGCCGAAGGTGTCATTGTCGGCGCCGGCCTGGGCCTCGCGATGAGCGGGATGCGGCCCGTCGTGGAGATCCAGTTCCTCGGATTCGGGCACCAGGCGTTCCACCAGATCGGCCAGCAGGTCGCCCGGCTGCGCTATCGATCCGCCGGCCGCCACTCGGTGCCCATGGTGATCCGCGCCCCGTTCGGCGGCGGCGTCCGCACACCCGAGCTGCACTCCGATGCCTTCGAGGCGTTCTACGCCCACTGCCCAGGCCTGAAGGTCGTCGCGCCGGCCACCGCCCACGACGCCAAGGGACTGCTGACGGCAGCCCTGGAGACTGACGATCCGGTGCTCTTCCTCGAGCCGCTCAAGGGGTATCGCCTCCAACGAGATGAGGTGCCCGAGGAGCGGTACACCGTGCCGATCGGCAAGGCGCAGATCGTTCGCGAAGGCGCTGACGTCACAGTTATCGCGTGGTCCGCCGCCACCCAGCTGGCACTGGCTGCGGCCGAGGAGCTGGCTGCGAGCGGAGTCGACGTCCAGGTCCTGGATCTGCGCTCGCTGGTCCCGCTCGATGTGGAGGGTGTTGCAGCCGCCGTGTCCACGACCGGCCGGGCGGTCGTCCTGCACGAGGCGCCGCTGACCGGTGGTTTCGGTGCGGAACTCGCGGCCACCATCCAGCAGACCTGCTTCTACGACCTGATCGCTCCCGTCCACCGCATCACCGCCCCGGACACTCCGTATCCGCTCGCTGGTGTCGAGGACGCCTACGTGCCCAGTCAGTCACGCGTGGTGCGCGAGATCAAGGCTTTGATGGAGGTCGCGCCGTGAGTGATCACATCGAGTTCCACATGCCGGACGTGGGAGAGGGCATCGCGGAAGCCGAGATCCTCGAGTGGTTCGTCGAGGTCGGTCAGACCGTCACCGAGGACCAGCCCCTGGTCCAGGTCGAGACCGACAAGTCGATCGTCGAGATACCGGCGCCGGCCTCCGGCACCCTGCTGAAGCAAGCCGTGCCTGAGGGCAAGCTGGCCCGGGTCGAGGAGCTCTTGGCGATCATCGGGGAGCCGGGTGCCCTCGACGAGCACGTCGACGTACCGAAGGACTCTGCTCCTGTGCCGTTGGACGCTGACGGGGAGACCAAGACGGGTTCGTCGCCGGTCTCGTCGTCCGCGGTCCCCACCGAGGTGTCCGACCCGGCGAAACCACGGCGACGTCCGCTCGCCAGCCCGCGCACCCGGAGACTCGCCGTGCAGCGCGGCATCGACCTTACGACGATCGTGGGCACGGGCCCGCACGACCGGATCCTCGCATCAGATCTCGACAACCCAGTGCAAGCGTCCTCCAGTTCCGCAACGGCAGGCGAGGCCGTCCGGCCGCTACGCGTCCCATCGGGGCGCACCGACGAGG
Source organism: Aeromicrobium sp. (assembly GCA_025965435.1). Classification (GTDB taxonomy): domain Bacteria; phylum Actinomycetota; class Actinomycetes; order Propionibacteriales; family Nocardioidaceae; genus Aeromicrobium. Next base: position 37,069 of record JAOPWZ010000098.1, on the reverse strand, counting down.
TCGTCGAGCTCAGGGGGCTTCGGCGCGCAATCTCGCGATCGATGACCGAGGCTCTGACGATTCCGCACGTCACCGAGTTCCGTGAGGTGGACGCGACCAACCTGCTGGCCGCTCGCGCAGCACTCAAGCCGATCTTCGAAGCTAAGGGGGTCCGGTTCTCGGTCTTCCCGCTGCTGCTCAAAGCCGTCATGCGGGCGTTGGAGATCCAGCCGTCGATGAACGCCACGTACGACGCGGCAACCGAGACCCTCACGAAGCATGCCGGTATTCATCTCGGCATGGCGACCGCCACGGATGACGGATTGATCGTGCCGGTCGTCAAGGACGCGGATCTCCTCGGCCTGACCGACCTGACACTCGAGGTCGAGCGCCTCGCCGAACGTGCCAGGACGCGAACGGCCAAGCCGGAGGAGTTGACCGGCGGATCGTTCACCGTCACCAACTTCGGGTCGTTCGGCACCTGGATGGGCACCCCAGTCATCCATCCGCCGGAGGTCGCCATCGCAGGCTTCGGTCGCATCTCGGACAAGGTCGTCGCGGTCGACGGAGTCGCCGTCGTCCGACCGATGCTTCCGATCGTCGTCGCTGCCGACCACCGCATCAACGATGGCGCCCATCTGGCCACATTCGTCAACGCAGTCGCAGACGCAGTGGCCCAGCCTCTGCTGCTGCTGTCCTAGGAGATCCAGAACCATGGTTGTTGGAGAGATGCCCGAAGGGGTCGATCTGCTCGTCGTCGGAGGCGGCCCGGGTGGATATGTCGCGGCGATTGCGGCGGCACAGCTCGGACGCAAGGTGATGCTCGTCGACGCCGACGGCGAGGACGGACTCGGGGGAGTGTGCGTCCGTGTCGGGTGCATCCCGTCCAAGGCGCTCATCGAGCTGGCGTCGCACGTCCACGCCCGGCAGGCGTGGCACGGCCGCGGCGCGCCGGCGCCGAGTGCAGGCGACGTCGACCTGGTCGCCTTTCAGAACTGGAAGCGTGACGTGGTGGGTGGGCTCAACAATGGCGTCCGTGGGTTGCTCAAGCGCGCCGGTGTGGATGTGCGCACCGGTTGGTTCCGGTTCACGCGTCCGGACCAAGGCGCGTTGGTCACCGACCCGGACCGTCCGCCGACGCATCTGAAGTTCGCTTCGTGCATCATCGCAACCGGTTCGCGACCGGTGCAGCTGCCTCGCCTTCCCTTCGACGGGGCACGGATCGTGTCGTCCACGGAGGTTCTCGAGCTCACTGACGTCCCGAAGTCAGTTGCCGTCGTGGGAGGAGGCTACATCGGGCTCGAGCTCGGGACGGCTCTGGCCAAGCTCGGCTCGGCCGTGACGATCGTCGAGGCCCAGGATCGTCTGCTGCCGACGATGGATCCGAACATCGGGGCGCTCGTGGCCAAACATGTCAAGACTTTCGGCATCGAGGTGCTCACGAGCAGCTCGGTCACCGGCGACACGGGGCACGCGCTCCAGATCGATCGCGCCGATGGCGCCGTGGAACTCGCGGTCGAACTCGTGGTCGTCGCGGTCGGACGCATCCCGAACATCGACGACCTCGGTCTAGAGGTTCTCGGTGCCGCCCCTGGCCCTGACGGCAGGCTTCCGGTGGGAACCGATCTGCTCCTCACCCCACGGATCGCAGCCATCGGCGACGTCACCCCGGGTCCTGCGCTTGCGCACAAGGCCAGCGCTGAGGCGCACGTGGCGGCGGCCGTGCTGTCCGGACGCGCCGAGGTGTTCGATCCGACCACCATCGCCGCCGTCGTGTTCAGTGACCCCGAGGTGGCTCAAGCAGGTCTGACCTCGTCGGAGGCAGCCGCCGCCGGTTACGACGCGGTGACCGCGACCTTCCCCATCGCAGCCTCCGGTCGCGCTCGGACCCTGGGAGACAGCACGGGATTCGTCGAGTACGTCCACAACCGGGACACCGGCATCGTTGTCGGTGCCACGATCGTCGGTCCGCATGCCAGCGAGCTCATCGCTGAGGCGGCGCTTGCGATCGAGATGGCAGCACATCTGGAGGACATCGCAGGCACCATCCATGCCCACCCGACGATGGCCGAGCTCCACCACGAGGTCGCTCATGTCGCCCTCGGTCACCCCATCCACGTTCCGGGCCCCAGGCGCCCGAGCAGCGGCGCCGGTGCAGCATGACCGCCTTCGTTCCCAGCACGGTCACGGCGCGCGCCGGTCAGATCGCGAACGGTTATCCGATCGGGATGCTTTGCGCCCAGTGGAACATCCCATTCGTCCCCGGTGACCTGAACCATGCCGGCACCTTTTCCTTCCCCATGCGCTACGTCGAGGTCGCAGGGCTCATCGGCGGCGAGATTCTCCGAGGCGACGGACACAAGTTCACCGATCTCATCGTGACCGCAGCGAAGGGCCTCGAAGCGGAGGGGGTCCGCGCGATCACCTCGAACTGCGGCTTCATGGCCGTTTTCCAGCAAGCCGTCGCTGCGTCGGTCGACATTCCCGTGTTCCTGACCAGCCTCCTTCAGCTGGACATGGTCACCCGCATGGTCGGGCCCGATCGACGGGTAGGCGTGCTCACCGCCAATTCAGCGGCGATCACACCGGCGCTGCTGGCCGGTGCCGGGTTCACCAACACTGAACGGATCGCACTGCGGGGGCTCGAGGACTACCCCCACTTCCGTGAGGTCATCCTCGACGAGGTCGGCGCCATGGATCCTGCTCGATTCGCCGACGAGGTGATCGGGGGGGCACTCCGCCTGCAGATGGAGAACCCCGACATCGGGGCCATCGTGACCGAGTGCTCGGACCTACCCGCCTATTCCGCGGCCATCAGTCATGCGACCGGCTTGCCCGTCTACGACTGGGCCTCATTCATCGACTACGTGCATCACGCAGTCGTACCTCGCAGCTACACCGGCACCTACTGACCACGAAACCGACACCCAGGAGAAATCGAATCATCATGAGTGACATCCAAATCGTCAACCCTTCCAACTTCGGCCCGGCGCTGTTCCCGTACTCGCAGGCGACCGTCGCCAATGGTTTCGTGTTTATCGCCGGGCAGGTCGCCCTGGACGACGACAACCAGGTCGTCGCGCATGGTGACGCCTATCAGCAGACCGTGGTCATCCTCGACCGGATCTCCCGCATCCTCGCCGAGGTCGGCGGAACCCTCGACGACATCGTCACCGCGACGGTCTTCGTGCCGGGCCTGGACCACCTGCCGGCCTTCAACAAAGCCTGGGCAGAGAAGTTCGGCGACCACCGCCCCGCCCGGGCCGCTGTCGTGGCCGGGCTCCTCCTGGGCGGTCTCGTCGTCGAGGTCCAGTCGACCGCCATCGCACGCAACTGACAACGAACGGATCACAGTTATGAAGACAGTCGTCATCGGTGGAGGCGTGGTCGGAGTGACCACCGCCTACTACCTTGCGCGCGACGGCCACGACGTGACCGTCCTGGACAAGGCTCCCACGTTGGGAACCGACGCCACCGGAGGCAACGCGGGCCTCATCGCCCCGAGTCACTCCTTCGCGTGGGCCTCCCCGCAGGCGCCGAAGATGCTGGTGAAGTCGCTCATGGGCGAGGCAACCGCGATCCGGGTGAAGCTGAGTCTCAACCCCCGCTTCCTGTGGTGGGGCATGCAGTTCATGCGCGAGTGCACACCAACGCGCGCCCGCGCCAACACGATCGTCAAGCTCGGGCTCGCCCAGTACAGCCAAGCCGAGATGTACCGCCTCGAGGAAGAGGAGGGTCTGGAGTACGACGTCGTCAAGAAGGGCGCCGTCTATCTCTACCGCGACGAGGACGAGCTGGAGGTCGGCCTCAAGAAGATGGACCTCCTGGCCGATCACGGCCAGCCGATCAAACGGCTGAGCCCCGACGAGCTCGTGTCACTCGACCCGGCGTTCAAGAAAGCATCGGAGGTCGTGAAGGGCGCGATCCACGGCGTCGCGGACGGCAGCGGAAACTCCGAGAAGTTCACGGAGAACCTCGCTGAGGTCTGTCGGACCAAGTTCGGCGTCACGTTCGTCAACGACGTCACCGCCGAACGATTCGTCGCCCAGGGCAGCCGGATCACCGCCCTGATCACGGATCGTGGCGAGTTCACCGCGGACAGCTTCGTGCTCGCTGCCGGCATCCAGAGTCCCATCCTGTCGCGGACAGTCGGCCAGAACATCCCGGTCTACCCCGCCAAGGGCTTCTCCATCACGGCCCGGGTGATCGATGACTCGGCGACGCCCACGCTCGGCGGTGTCGATGAGAAGACGCTCGTCGCGTGGTCCCGTCTCGGCGACACCATCCGCATCTCGTCGACAGCGATGTTCGACGGCTACGACCGCAGCTACGTCACGAGCGACTTCGACAACATCTTCAAGACCGCCAAGGAGCTGTTCCCCGCAGCCGCGGACTGGGACAACGCATCAGTCCGGTCGTGCATGCGTCCGATGACGCCCGACGGCCCGCCGGTCATCGGACTCGGTACACGCCACACGAACCTGTTCTACAACACGGGGCACGGTCACATGGGCTGGACGATGGCCTGCGGGTCCAGCCTCCTTCTCGCGGACATCATGGCCGGTCGACCCCCCGCCCTGACCATGGATCCGTTCGAGGTCCGCACGCGAAGGAAGGGACGATGACCGGCCTCGCACTGGTGACTGGCGGGGCGAAAGGCATCGGCCAGGCCATCTCACGCCACCTGGCCGAGGCCGGCTACGACGTGATCGTCACCGGACGCGACGAGGCGGCACTCCAGAGCGAGGTAGACGAGTTGACCAATCGGGGGTTCACCGCCCATTCGCGTCGGATCGACGTGGGCGACCCCGCATCCGTCGACGCTGCCTTCGCCGACATCACGTCGACCATCGGAACGGTTGACGTGCTCGTCAACTGCGCGGGTGTGATCGTCCGCAACGACGCGGAGAACTACTCCGACGCGGACTGGCTCACCGTCATCGACACCGATCTCAACGGGGCCTTCTGGTGCGCGCGCGCCGCCGCTCGGGGCATGCTCGCGGCTGAGCGAGGCGTCATCGTCAACGTCGGCTCGGTCGCCGCGCTCGGAGGGATCAGCGGACGGGTCAGCTACACCACTGCCAAGGCGGGTCTGTCCGGTCTCACTCGAACTCTCGCCGTCGAATGGGCGAAGCGAGGAGTGCGGGTCAACACCGTGGCTCCCGGATGGACCATGACCGACATGGTCCAGACCGGTTTCGACTCGGGCCGGCTCGACGAGGGTGCCCTCACCGGTCGCATCCCCATGGGTCGACTCGCCAGCACGGACGAGATTGCGTCGGTGGTGCTGTTCCTGGCCTCCGACAAGGCGTCCTACATCACCGGGCAGGTCCTGGCCGTCGACGGTGGCTTCACCGTCAACGGCGACTGTCCGTAACAGAGCTCGGGGAGGCGGGTCCGTCCACTCGGGTCCGCACCAACACATCGAATGCAGGCTCCTGCATTCCGACCAAGGAGACGAAATGCACCTTCGCCGTAACAGGACCCGAGCACTGGGTCTTGCCATTCCGCTCGTGCTTGCCCTCTCGATGTCGGCCTGCGGGTCTGACTCGGACGGGGCCAGCACCAAGAAGTCAGCCCTCCCGGCCGCCAACAGCAGCCTCAAGGGCGAGATCAAGATCGGTGCAGTCCTGCCGCTCACCGGCACCAACGCCACGATCGGCAAGGATCAGCAGCGGGGCATCGAGCTCGCTGTTGCCAAGATCAACGAGGGCGACGGAGTTCTCGGCAAGAAGCTGGTTGTCGACATCGAGGACTCGCAGGGCACCGCCGATGCCGCCATCCAGGCAGCGAAGAAGCTCGTCAGCGTGGGCAAGGTGTCAGCGGTCATCGGTGAGTACTCGTCTGGCAACTCGATCCCGATGCAGCAGTACCTGCAGGGTCAGGGTGTCGTCGGCGTGAACCCGGGCAGCTCCTCGATCGACCTGCGGTCGACCGGTGAGCTGCAGTTCTCGACCATCGGACTCGATGACGTCGCCGGCAAGTTCACCGCCGATGCGCTGACCGAGAAGGGGTACAAGTCGATCGCGATCCTGGCGCCGAACAACTCCTACGGCACCGGCATCGTCGACTCGGTCTCCGCGGCGTTCGAGGCCAACGGTGGCAAGGTCACCACGAGCGGCCTGTACACCGAGGGCCAGTCGGACTACCGCCAGGAGCTCAACCGGCTCAAGGACTCCGAGCCCGACGCCTACGTGGTCACGACGTACGGCAAGGACGGCACCGTCATCAACAAGGAGATCTTCGAGCTGGGGCTGACCGACAAGCCCGTATTCGACATCTACATGTCGCAGGACGTGCCCGATGCAGATCCCAAGTCCGTCGAAGGCCGCATCGGCATGGACGTGAACTCGACCTCGGCGGACGGACAGGCCTACGCGGACCTGTACGAGCAGACCTACGGCGAGAACTTCATCTCCTCGTTCAACGGTTACGCCTACGACGCCGTCACCCTGTTGGCCGAGGGGATCGAATCGGCAGGTTCGGCCGATTCCGCCGCCATCGCCGCCGCCCTGCCCGAGGTCTCCAAGACGTACGCGGGAGTGACTGGCCCCGTCGTGTTGGACGCCGACGGTCAGCGATCCGAGCAGCCGTACGTGATCGCCGAGGTCAAGAACGGCGAGATCGTCCCCCAGTAGGGCACTGCCCGAGTCGAGGAGCAAACGATGACTGAAGTATTGATAGACACCGCAGTACGGGGCAGCATCATCGCCCTGCTCGCTGTCGGGTTGACCCTTGTCCAGGGAACCCTGCAGTTCGCGAACATCGCACACATGGAGTTCGCAACCCTTGGCGGCTACATTGCCGTCGCCCTCACCGGTGCGGGGCTGGGCCTTCTGCTCAGCTCCGTCCTGGGGGTCGTCATCGTGGCGGTCCTGGCAGTGGTGTTCTACCGACTGCTGTTCCGCCGGCTCCTCGGCTCGGGAACCATGATCGCCCTGATCGGGTCGCTGGCCCTAGCCATCATCATCAGGGCGGTCCTGCAGCTGGTCTTCGGATCGCGACCACGGTACCTTCCCACTCCGCTCGAACGCGGCATGGACTTCCACGGGGCGCTCATCACGCCCAGCCAGATCCGTTTGATCTGCATCGCGTTGGCGCTGCTCGCCACCTTGGCCGTCGTCTTGAAGTTCACGTCGCTCGGGCGGGCTATCCGGGCCGTGGCCGCCAACCCGGACCTGGCCGACGTGTCGGGACTCAACCGCAAGCGGGTCGTCGACGTGGTCTGGATGGTGTCGGCCGGGCTCGCGGCGACCTCCGGGATCTTGTTGTCCATCGACTCGGCAGTGGGTATCGAGCTCGGCTTCAACCTGCTGCTGCCGGTGTTCGCGGCCGCCATCGTTGGTGGTCTCGGTTCCACCCTGGGCGCCACGATCGCGGCGTATGCGCTGGCGTTCGCGGAGTCCTTCGTGCTCCAGGTCGACTGGGGTGCGCTGGCTGGAGGCGCGTACCACCTCGAGGTGGGCTACCGGCCCGCCGTCGGCTTCGTCTTGCTGGTTGTGATGCTCGCCTTCCGACCGCAGGGCCTCATGGGAAGGACAGTCCGTCGTGGTTGATTATCTGTTGGGCGTCGGCATCCTCGCGGCGGTGTACGCGATCAACGCGTTGAGCCTGAACCTTCAGGTGGGCGTGACCGGCTTGCTGAATTTTGGACAAGTGGCCTTCGTGGGGATCGGCGCATACAGCGTCGCGATTCTCGACAGCCACGGGGTGCACTGGGCGGTCGGCTTCGCCGTCGGCGGGATCATCGCCGGTGTCGCCGGTGCGCTTGTCGGACGGCTTGGCCGCACCCTGTCCAGCGACTACTGGGCTATCGCCACGCTGGCACTCGCCGAGCTCGTCCGGCTGGTGGCCCTGAACCAAGACGGGTTCACCGGCGGTGCACAAGGGCTCAGCGCCGTGGCGGGGCTCTGGACCAATCTGTCGGGTACGGCTCGCGACACGGCGACCTTTGCCACGATCGCGGCCCTCCTGGTCGTCACGTACGTGGTGGCCCGACGCGTCCGGAACGGTCAGTACGGTCGAGTCCTCGTTCTCATCCGAGAAAACCCCGATCTTGCCGCGAGCCTGCGGCACGACGTCGTGAGCGCGAAGGCTCGTGTCATGGCGCTTTCCGCAGTGATGGCCTCGGTGTGCGGCGGGTTCTACGCGATGTACATCTCATTCATCGGTCCCAGCCAGCTGCTTCCCTTCGCCACCTTCCTCGTTTTCACGATGGTCGTCGTCGGCGGCCTGGGCAACACGACGGGCGCCGTCGTCGGCGCGCTGCTCATCACGGTGCTGTACGACGGCACGCGTTTCGTCCGCGACTGGATCGACATCTCAGCCGACCAAGCGGCAGGCATCCGCATCCTCGTCATCGGAGTCGTGCTTCTCGGCTTCCTGCTCGTACGAACCCAAGGCCTCGTGCCGGAGAAGGTGAGGACTGCTCATGCTCGTCGTTGACGCAATCAAGAAGCACTACGCCGGCGTCGCGGCTCTCGACGGCGCATCCATCGAAGTCGAGCCAGGTGAGTCAGTTGGCCTGGTCGGTCCCAACGGATCCGGCAAGAGCACTCTGCTGAACGTCGCGTCCGGATTCGAGCAGCCGGACGAGGGAAAGGTCCGGCTGCTCGGCAACGACGTGACCGGCAAGGAGCCGTGGGACGTCGCCAAGCTCGGGCTGGTGCGCACCTTCCAGCACGCACATCTACCAACCAAAATGAGCGTCATGGATCTGATGCTCGTCGGAGGGCAGCTCGCCCGTGGCGAGACGATCCGACACTCACTGTTCAGCTGGTCGCGTGTCCGCGACGAGGAGGCCGCAGCCACGGACAAGGCATGGTCGATCCTCGATCGGATCAAGTTGGACAAGCTCGCCAGTCATCCGGGAGGCAACCTCTCCGGAGGCCAGCAGAAGCTGCTCAGCCTCGGGATGGCATTGATGGGTGATCCGAAGATCCTGCTGCTCGACGAGCCCACCGCCGGTGTCAACCCGAGTCTGAGAGTGCAGCTGGCCGAGCACCTGCGAACTCTGCAGGCCGAGGGCGTCACGGTGCTGACCGTCGAGCACGACATGCGCTTCATATCTGACGTGTGCGATCGCGTCTACGTCCTCGACCGGGGACGGATGATCGCTTCGTGTGCGCCGTCAGAGTTGTCGGACCACCCCGAGGTCCTCGAGGCCTACCTGGGACGCAGCGGCAGCAAAGCTGTCGCGAGCAGTGCCGCAAAGAAGGAGAACTCATGAGCATCGAGCTGCGCGGGGTCACAGCGGGATACGTCAAGGGCGTCTCTGTCGTCCGAGACATCGACGTCCACGTGCCGACCAAGGCCATCACGACGGTGATCGGGCCGAATGGCTCCGGCAAGAGCACACTGCTCAGGTCCGTCGTGGGGCAGACCCCTCACACGATCGGTTCCATTGTGGTGGACGGAACCGAGGTCGCCGGGGTGTCGGCCCATCGCCGGGTCATCGAGCACAAGGTGGCCTTCGTCCCTCAGGTCGCGAACGTTTTCGGCCCGCTGACGATCCAGGAGAACCTCGAGGTCGGAGGGGCGCGACTGGGTCGGGCGCGGCGACGCCAACGGGTCGCCGAGATGCTGGACACCTATCCCGATCTCGCCGCGAAGTCGAAGGTGCGTGCAGAGTCTTTGTCGGGCGGGCAGCGTCAGTTGCTCGCCCTGGCAAGAGCCTTGATGACCAGTCCCACGACCCTGCTTCTTGACGAACCATCTGCGGGTCTGTCGCCGGCGATGATGGACTCCATGTTCGACGCCGTCCGAAATACCCGCGATCTGCATGGTGTCACTGTCTTCCTCGTTGAGCAGAACGCCGTCCAGTCGCTGGAGATTTCGGACTTCGGAGTCGTTCTGGTCGCGGGTGAGCTCGCCATGCAGGGGCCTGCGCAGCAGATCCTTGCCGACCCGACGGTGGGTCGCCTGTACCTCGGCGCCGCGTGACGCGTGCGCCGGTGAGAGGGTACGGCTCGCGGGAGTCGGCCGAGCTCGAGCAGACCAGCTTCGCACGGACCAGGGCCCGGTGGAAGGAGGTCGCTCCCGCTGCCACCGTTCTCGAGCTGAATGGAAGTCACCCGACGATCATGGAGGCCGCGTCCGCGCTCGGCGTCGAACCGGCGCAGGTGGCCAAGACCCTGTTGGTCGAGGTCGCGCCGTCGTACGTGGTGCTCGTGATGCCCGGGGACGCGCGGCTCGACAATCGCAAGTTCCGAGACCGGTTCGGGGTGCGGCCATGCCTGTCGTCGCCACACGAGACCGAGCGGATCACCGGTCAACCCGTCGGTGGGGTGGGGCCGGTCGGCCATCTCTCACCGCTGCCTGTCTTCTGCGATCGTGGGCTGCTGGAGTTTGCCCTCGTGTATCCAGCAGCGGGTAGCCGCACTCGGGTGGTCGAGACGACCCCGGGAGAGCTTGCGATCTGCGCAGGTGCGGAGTGGGTGGACGTCTGCGCGGTGGTGACAGACGTCAGCGCAACTTCCGGAGCGTGACCTCGAGAGCGTTCATGACGTGCTCACGAGCTGCCTTGGCGGCGTCGTCGCCGCTTCTCGACTTGATCGCCTTGAGCAGCAGCTCGTGCTCGTGAATGGCTCGGGCGGCCTCATCGTGGGAGTAGAGCTTGGCGATGTTGTAGTTGAAGAAGTGCTCCGAGTTGCGACTGTTGATGCTGTGCAGGCGAGGGTTGCCGGCGGCAGTCATGACAGCCTCGTGGAAGGCGTTGTTGAGGTCGACGATGACGTCACGGGGGCTGTCAGCGACTGTCTCCGTGTGGGCGCCCAGACGTTCGAGAGCTGCGATGTGCTCGTCCGTGGCGCGCTCGGCTGCGAGCCGCGACGCCATTTCCTCCAGCGCTGCACGCACCTCGTAGATGTATCGGATCTCTTCGGAAGAATGCTCGCGGACGACGAATCCGCGGCGAGTCGCGACGACCAAGCCCTCGCTGGCCAGCAGCTGCAACGCTTCCCGAATGGGGGTACGGGAGATCTCCAGCTGCTGGGCGAGGTCGTTTGCGACCAAGTGCATGTTCGGCCTGATGCGGCCCTCGATGATGTCGGCGCGGATCCGACGATGTGCCTCATCGGTTAGGGACAGCGTAGCTTCAGTCATCGAGAGCCTTTCGGCGGTTGCGGATTGCGTTAGGAGAAGACTACTGTATGTGCCAGTGAATGCACTGCTGCATTCATACACGTCTTCAAGTCTTCAGCGCATCGTCGGAAGGTGCACGTCATGACTCAGCAGCACCCCGAGTACCCCCTGCTGTTCTCGCCTCTCCAGGTCGGCCCGCTGACGCTGAAAAATCGAATCGTGAACTCCGCGCATCAGACCGGTTACGCGCGAGGCGGTGCGTACACCGATCAACTGATCGAGTACCACCGCGAACGTGCACGCGGCGGTGCTGCCCTCATCGTGTCGCAGGCGACGTCGGTGACAGGGGACTACCTCGACCTGTTCAACTCCGACGACAGCGTGATCCCCGCCTACCGCGAAGTGTCGAAGGCCGTGCAGGAGCACGGAGCGTTCTACAGCGCCGAGCTGTTCCACCCCGGCAGCCAGAGCGAGTACGCCGGCAACGGTGCCGAGGTCTTCGTCGCGCCGTCGAGCCTGCCCGCCAGCTACCTCGGAGGGCGGTGGCGCGTCGCCCACGAGCTGACTGAGCCGGAGATTCTCGACATCATCGAAGCCTTCGGTGCTGCCGCCCGCCGTTGCCGCGAAGGCGGCCTGTCCGGGATCGAGCTGCACTTCGCCCACGGCAACCTGCCGGAGCAGTTCATGTCGCCCAAGACCAACCTCCGGACCGACGACTGGGGCGGCAACCTCGAGAATCGTCTGCGTTTCGCGGAGATGATCACCCGAACGGTTCGCGAAGCCGTCGGGCCCGATCTGGCAGTCGGCGCACGACTGACCGCCGCAGGCCTCGACAAGGGCGATCTCGACGACATGGACATGGCCGAGGTCATCGGCACCATGGGGACGTGGGATCTGCTCGACTATGTGAGCCTGACCATGGGGCACTACACGGACGCTCTGAACACAGCACGCAACGTCCCAAACATGACATTCGTCCCGGGCCTGTGGCAGAAGTACGGTCGGCTGGTCAAGAATGTCGTCGATGTCCCGGTGTTCATGGTGGGCCGCGTCAATCACCCACGCACCGCTGAGGACCTCTTGGAGGCCGAGGCCTGCGACGCCGTCGTCATGGCTAGAGGGCTGATCGCCGACCCGCATCTGCCCGACAAGGCGCGCACCGGACGAACGGCGAGCATCCGACCCTGCATCGGCGCCATGAACTGCATGGACAGCCTGGAGAAGGGGCACGGTATCCGCTGCATCCACAATCCGCGTGTCGGGCATGAGCTGGAGCTTCCGGAGGAGGTCGAACCGGGCGAAGGCGGCAAGCGGGTCGTGGTCGTAGGTGGGGGACCTGGTGGCTTGGAGTCCGCACGCGTCGCGGCGGTGCGCGGGCATCGGGTGACGCTGATCGAGCGCGACAACCGGGTCGGTGGACAGGCATGGACTGCGTCGCGCACCCCGGACCGCGGGGAGCTCTCGTCGCTCGTCGAGTGGCTCGAGCAGGAGTGCGTCGAGGCCGGCGTCGAGATCCGCCTCGGCGAAGAGGCGACGGCCAAGTCCGTCATGTCTTCCAAGCCCGATGTGGTCGTCGTTGCGACGGGATCGACCTACCCTATGGGACCGGTGCCCGGCCCCCTGCTGACGCAGAAGACAGTCGAGAAGCTGTACTCCGACGTGCGAATCGTGGGCCTCGACGACGCACTGCAGGGAGGCGTTGACGGGCGCGTCGTCGTCTATGACACCTTGGCCGACTGGCAGGGCTTCAATGTCGCTCGGGTGCTGGTGCAGAAGGGCTGTGTCGTTCACTACGTGACGCCGGAGCAGTATCCGGGATCCGCCCTTGAGGTCACCAACTGGCGGCTTGAGTTCCAGTCGTTGAGCGAACGCGGTGTGGAGTTTTCGCCCGTGACGGACGTCGTTGGATCGGAGCCTGGCGCGCTGGTCGTCCGGCGCGGCTACGCCCGAGCCACGCAGACGATCGACGATGTCGACGTGTTGGTGTGGATCGGCGCACCGAGCCCCCTCGCCGACTTGCAGGGAGCGCTGAAGGACACCGGGGCGACGGTCATCACGGTCGGTGATGCTTACGCCCCGCGCAGTATCGAGCAGGCCATTCTCGACGCGCGGCTCTCGCTGCAGCACGTCTGACACCTCCACCGCAGGCTCATTGAGAGGAACTCCAAATATGCCCACAGCGTGGCCTCAGCAGGTCGAAGACCTCCGAATCCGTACGCGCGCGTTCATTCGGGACGTCGTCATACCGCGCGAGCCGGTCCCGGGCGAGAGGCTCTCTGCCGCGATCCGCTCGGAGCTTCAGGAAGCCGCGAAGGCTGCGGGGGTCTTCGCGCCCCACGTGCCGACCGAGCTCGGGGGGCAAGGTCTGCCGATCGAGTGGTGGTCACCGGTGTTCCAGGAGGCGGGTTACTCACCGATCGGACCAAGCGTGTTGAACTGCATGGCGCCCGACGAGGGCAACATGCACATGCTCAACGTGATCGCGACGCCCGAGCAGAAGCAGGAGTTCCTCGTCCCGTTGGCGTCGGGCGCGGTGCGGTCCTGCTTCGGCATGACCGAACCGCATCCTGGAGCCGGCTCGGACCCAGAAGCTCTGTCGACAGTGGCGACTCGGAACGATGCTGGATGGGTCATCGATGGTCACAAACGATTCATCAGCGGGGCAGTCGGCGCGGCGTTCTGCATCGTGATGGCGCGCACGGAGGCCGACGGCACGTCGCCTGCCGGCGCAACGATGTTCCTCGTGCCGATGGACACCGAGGGCGTACGCATCGGCGACCCCATCCACACGGTCGACCGGGCGATCGACGGCGGTCACCCTCACGTCCATTTCGACAGCGTGCAGGTCGGGGAGGCTGCAGTGCTGGGCGAGGCGGGACGAGGTTTCAGGTACGCGCAGGTGCGTCTCGGTCCCGCACGGTTGACCCATTGCATGCGGTGGCTCGGCCTGGCGCGTCGCTCCTTGGACATCGCGCTGGACCGCGCGGAGTCCCGCAGCATGTTCGGCGCACCGCTGAAGGACCTTGGTCTGGCCCAGCATCTGATCGCCGAATCCGTGATCGACATCGAGACCTCCGACGCCATCATCGCCAAGACCGGCGCCCTGCTGGCATCGGACCCGAAGGCTGGGTCCGCCCTCTCGTCGGTGGCCAAGGTCCACTGCTCCGATGCGATCGACCGAGTGGTCGACCGTGCCATTCAGATCTGCGGCGGCGACGGCGTGTCTGACGGTCTCCCGCTGGCTCAGTACGCGAACGAGGTCCGCCCCTTCCGCATCTACGACGGCTCCAACGAAACTCACAAGTGGGCCATCTCGCGCCGTGCCAGCGCTGACAGGGCGCGCGCCGTGGCCGGCGGCGAGTCGTCCCGAGGCACCGCGGTTGTTCGCGCGGACAGCGAACTCTGATGCGCACCAACCCGGATGGCGCAGAGGTCGTCGCGACGCGGCGTGAGGCCGAGCGATGCGAACGACCTGCCTTGCTCGTGATCGACGCCATCACCGACTACCTCGACTCTCGACGCCTGGGGCACGGCCCGGTCGCGTGGCAGCGCATCGGTGACGGACAGTCCAACATCACCTACAAGCTGGCCAGGGGGACTGACGCCTTTGTTCTCCGCCGGGGGCCGCGTCCACCGCATCCGCCCTCGACGCATGACATGGTCCGGGAGGCCACGATCCAACAGGTTCTGGGTGCCGAGGGCGTAGCCGTGCCGCAGATCCTGGACGTCTGCGACGACGAGTCGGTCCTGGGTGTCCCGTTCTACCTCATGGACTGGATCGACGGGGTGGTCGTCACCGACACAGCGCCCGGGGAGCTCGACTCGCCGGCCGAGCGGCGCCGGACCAGCTCCTGTCTGGTACACGCCTTGGCAGACATCCACGCGGTGCCTGTGACAAGCGGAAAGGTCGCTGACCTGGGCCGGCCGGCCGGCTACCTGGAACGTCAGGTGCGCCGCTTCAGTGACCTGTGGGATCGCCAAGCGACCCGGCCCCTTCCCGCCATCGAGGAAACTGCGGACTGGCTCGACGCGAACAGGCCGGCGACGCAGGCTGCGTCTGTCGTCCATGGCGACTTCAGGCTGGGCAACGTCATGCTGGGTCGCAGCGCTCCTGCGAGGATCCTGTCAGTTCTCGACTGGGAGCTCGCGACGCTGGGTGACCCTCTGGCGGATCTGGGGTACCTCACCGCTACCTACAGCGACCCCGGTGGCCCGCGCACACCCTTGCACCTGAGTCCTGTCACGGCGGAATCCGGATACCGCCGAAGTCAGGATCTGGTGGCCGAGTACGCGGACCTGACGGGTTTCGATGTGTCTGGACTGGCCTGGTACCAGACGCTGGCGCTGTGGAAGGCGGCGATCTTCTGCGAAGCCATCTACTCTCGTTGGCTCGACGGAGAACGACCCGACGACAGAACGTTCGGCCCCTCGCTGGAAGCCGGAGTTCCGGCTCTCGTCGAGGCGGCTCAGGCGTTCAGTCGCCGGTTCTAGGTCGTGACGAACATGCTCCGGGAGGCACCATGACCGAACTGACCGCGGCGGGACGGCTCGGCGGACCCCGCCCGTTGCCGGAATGGTTCACAACGGCGGCGCACGTGGCGCGTCGGGCCGACAAGCGAGGCATGGCGACGTGGCTGCCGGCGGGCGCGGCCCACGCTCGGCACGTAGGGTCTCGCACGACCGCCTGCGGCGTCGTCGCGACGAACTGGCCCATGCTGTTCGATGTGCGATTCACGGCCCTCGTGCCCCACGTGTGCCGTGCCTGCGTGGAGGAGGTCCAGGGTGCGGCTCCCATCGATGTCTTCTAGCGATCGTCTCCGTCGGTTGGTCGTCGACAGCGATGGACTGGACGACGTCATCGCTCAACTCGCTCTTCCTGCCCTCATGCTGCGATCCACAGCGTCGCCGACGGCGGAGCTGGTCCACCTGTACGTGCCCGCGGGCCCAACCGTGGCGTTCAGCGCCCGCGATGCTCGGTCTCCGCAGTTCGATCTCGCCGTTCGCGTTGCGCGAGAGGAAGGTTTCACTCCGGTCGTGCGCTCGCCCGGCGGTCGTATGGTGGCCTACGACCGGGGGGCGGTGGTGATCGATCACTTGGTGCCGACGACGATCCACCACTCCAAGATCGTTCGTACCTTCGAAGCCAACGCGCATGCCCACGCACGCGTCCTGTCGACATTGCGGGTCGCCGACGTCAGGGTTGGCGAAGTGGCCGGGGAGTACTGCCCGGGCGAATTCAGCCTGAACATCGCCGGCGCGGTGAAGGTCGTCGGCTCGGCTCAGCGCATCACAGGGCGCGGCTCCCTGTTCAGCACCGTCGTCCAGGTCGACGTCTCGGGCGCCGTGGCCGCAGCCATCTCACGAGTTTCCGCCGTCCTCGGGTACAAGCTCGAGTCGACGACGGTTGGAGGTCTGAACGACTTCGAGCCCGATCTGCAGGTCGATGACGTCCTGCAGGCATTCGCCGCGGACTACCGGCTGCATCTGTCCCTGGAGCACGGCGATCTACCGCCTCATCTCGTGACGACGGCGCAGTCCGCCGCCGCCGACGCACCCTCCCACGACGCGTTTCGCGTGGACGACTGGGTCCGCGCACTGGCTGGTCGAGCGGGGGATCGCCTTCTCGACATGTGAGAGGCGACAGTTCTGCCGCGATCTGGCGGAAGCACGAGCCCCTCGTCGATGCGCTCGCTGCCGTGGACCAAGATCGCAGCGCAAAGGATCGGGTTACGGTCGAGACATTCCTGCGCAAGGCCTGTGGTGCATTCTGCCGTTGACTCGCAGCGTCACTGCGCCGGGCTTGTCGATGCGGTCGTGGGTTTGGGTGTCGCGGCTGTTGCCGGCAGTGCTTTGGCATCGGTGTCGAACAGGGCCCTCTCCCCAGACTCCCGCCCTTCGCTGCCACTGGTGCACTGCGATAGCCGCCCATTCCGGCCACTTGATGCTCAAGTTCACTATCGCAAGTAGCGACGAGCGGGCTCGGTCGGACTGCGTCCGCGATGAGGCCAGTCAAGCGCGGTGGCTGGTGCGGGGAGACGCTGCTGTGCGATTCAGGTCACCACGGCGTAGACACTGCGTGTCAGAGTGGCACCGGCTCGACGCACGATCTGTGAATCGGGGTCGGCGAGCGGGTCACGACTGTTATCATCCTGGTAAGTGGTCATCGTGCCACGCCCGCGGTTTGAGAAGAAGTGACCTAGTGTCCGTCGACGAACCGTACCCCTCGGCCATCGCTGTGCCACCGTCCTCGTTGCTCGAGCGTCGGGGTCTGCGAAAGGCAGCAACCGGCATCAGCGGGCTCGACGAGGTCACCCAAGGCGGACTTCCGCTGGGCCGACCGACGCTGGTTTGCGGGCCGGCCGGTTGTGGAAAGACTCTGCTTGCGGTGGAGTTCCTCGTCCGCGGAATCACCGAGTTCGGCGAACCGGGAGTCTTCGTCTCTTTCGAGGAGACGGTGGACGAGCTCGTCCAGAACGTCGCTTCGATGGGCTTCGATCTGCAGCAGCTGCAGGATGACAATCTGCTGGTGATGGACCATGTCCAGCTCGCCCCCGGCGACCTGGAGGAGACCGGAGCCTGGGACCTGTCAGGTCTCTTCGTCCGGCTCGGCGCCGCGATCGACGAGGTCGGCGCGAAACGAGTCGTCCTGGACACCATCGAGACGTTGTTCGGCGCTTTTGACGACGTCGCGACCCTCCGCGCAGAGCTGCGACGGCTGTTCAGCTGGCTCAAGGAACGCGGCGTGACCGCCATCGTCACCGGCGAGCGCGGGGACGGTTCGCTGACGCGTCACGGGATCGAGGAGTACGTCTCGGACTGTGTGATCGTGCTGGACCATCGCGTCAACGGGCAGACGTCCACGCGACGGCTGAGGGTGCTGAAGTATCGCGGATCCCTGCACGGGACCAACGAATATCCTTTCCTCATCGGCCGCAACGGCGTCTCGGTGCTGCCGATCACCTCCATCGGCTTGCAGCACCGAGCCTCGCATCAGCGGGTCTCCAGCGGGGTCGACGGTCTCGATGACATGCTCGGCGGTCAAGGTCTCTTCCGCGGCAGCTCGGTGTTGATCAGCGGTACGGCAGGCACCGGCAAGTCAACGATCGCGGCCCAGTTCTGCGCTGCTGCGTGCGCTCGTGGAGAACGCGCGCTCTACTTCGCCTTCGAGGAGTCCGAGTCCCAGATCATTCGCAACATGACGTCCGTGGGGATCGACCTGCAGCACTGGGTGGACGAGGGGCTGCTGCACTTCCGCTGTGTGCGACCCAGCCTGTTGGGGCTGGAGGCGCACCTCGCCTCGATGCAGCACTTGGTCTCTGAGTTCGGGCCCGACGTCGTCGTGATGGACCCCATCTCGGACCTGCTGCACTCCGGTGACGGCGACGAGGTCTTCGAGATGCTCACGCGCGAGGTCGACTACCTCAAGAGCAGCGGTGTGACCGCACTGTTCACCAGCCTCAACGTGGCTCGCGATTCCGAAAGCAACGAGCAGCTGATCGGCTCGCTGATCGACACCTGGGTGATGGCCAAGCTCGAAGAAGGTGACGGGTCGCGGCATCGAGTGATCTACGTCCTCAAGTCTCGAGGGATGGCACATTCTCACGAGATACGTGAGTTCGTGCTCAGCCACGAGGGCCTCGAGATCACCGACGTCTATCGGCCAGCTTCATGAGCTTCGACAGCGAGGCCTGCAGTTCCGACGCCGGTAGCGACGGTGACGACGGCGCGGAGACCTGGTATCTGCGACTCTACGTCGCCGGAGAGTCGCCGAAGTCGCTGGACGCGTTCGCGAACCTGAAGGCACTGTGCGAGACGCACATCGATCATCCGTACGAGATCGAGATCGTCGACCTGCTGCTCAACCCGCGGCTGGCCCGCGGAGACGAGATCCTGGCGATCCCGACACTGGTTCGCCGATTGCCGGCACCGATGCGCAAGATCATCGGCGACCTGTCCGACACCGACCGCGTGCTCGTCGGCCTCCAGCTGCGACCGAAGAACGCCCGATGAACGAGCCGTCCGACGCCCTGGTCCGCTACGAGGCACGGCTGAAGGAGCAAAGGTCCGAATCGTACGTGCTCACGCTGTTCGTCACCGGAGCCTCGGAGATGTCCGGACGGGCGATAGCCAACGTGCGGGCGCTGTGCGACGCACACCTGCCCAATCGATACTCGCTCGAGGTCGTCGACGTGCACCGCGACCCCTCCATGATGTCGGCGCACGACGTTGTCGCCGCCCCGACCCTCATCAAGGAGTGGCCGCTGCCGAAACGGATGCTGGTCGGGGACCTCTCCGACACTGCACGGGTGCTGGCCGCTCTGGACATCCGAGCCACGCGTGCCCCGTCTCCGACATCCCTCGGCGGATGAGCCCCAGCCACGACGCCATCGAGCTCGAAGCCCTACGCGCTCGACTTGCCGACGCCGAGGAGACCCTGCGGGCCATTCGGCACGGGGAGGTGGACGCTCTGGTGATCGGTGCGGTGGCCGGGGAAGAGCAGCTCTTCACGCTCACCGGAGCAGACCAGACCTACCGGAACTTCGTGGAGGGCATGTCTGACGGAGCGGCCACCGTCTCGGCCGACGGCATCATCTTGTACGCCAACCAGGCGCTGGCCGACCTCGTCGGCGCCTCGTGCTCACGAATTGTCGGCCAGCCGGTTCTCGCTCTGCTCACCGAGCCAAGCTGGCCTCGCGTTCGCGACATGATCGGCCCGGCGAGCCCTGGCGGCTCGATCGAGGCGGTCCTGCTGACCGTCGACAAGCAAGAGGTACCAGCGTTGGTCGGGGCCTCGGCACTGACCGTGGACCAGACCCACATCACCTGTCTGACGATCACCGACCTGACCAGCGAGCGCAACGCCGAGGCCAACCTCGCACACCTCGCGCAGCACGATGCGTTGACCGGGCTGCCCAATCGAACGCTGCTCACCGACCGCATTCAACACGCCCTTGAGCGCCGGACAACCGGGACAGGGCAGTTAGCCTTGCTCTTCTGCGACGTGGATGGATTCAAGAACATCAACGACGCCTACGGTCATCAGGTCGGTGATGCCGTTCTCAAGACCATCGCGACCAGGATCCTGTCGACGATACGACCCCAGGACACCGCTGCGCGGATGGGCGGCGACGAGTTCGTCGTGCTGTGCGAGGACCTGGCCGATCCCGGCACCGCAGCCATGGTCGCCGCCCGGCTGAGCGCAGCAGTGGCCGCCGTGATCCCGACCAGCATCGGCGAGATCGAGACCACCCTGAGCATCGGAGTAGCCCTGGCCGGGCACGGCGACGACGTCAGTTCGGACACGTTGCTGCGCGACGCTGACGAAGCCATGTACAAGGCCAAGCGTCAGGGGCCCAACGTCATCGAGCTCTTTGACGAGACCCTGCGCAGCATGGCGGCGTCAAGGCTGGAGCTCCTCTCGGACTTGCGCCGCGCAACAGCGAACGGCGAGCTCCGACTCTTCTACCAGCCGGTCGTCGACATCGTCGAGGAGTCCGTTGTCGGGGTGGAGGCGCTCCTCCGGTGGCAGCACCCGACACGCGGCCTGGTCCCCCCCGACGATTTCATCCCCTTTGCCGAACGCAGCGGCCTGATCGTCCCGATCGGCGACTGGGTCATGCGCGAGGCCTGCCACCAAGGCGCACGATGGCAACGGGCAAGCCGCTCTGGCCGACGGCCCACCATGTCCGTCAACGTCTCGGGGCGCCAGCTCACCCACGGCGCGCGACTGGTCGACACCGTGCAAGCGGCTCTGGCCGACTCCGGGCTGGATCCGACGGCGCTCATCCTCGAAGTCACCGAGAGCGCGTTGATGGACGACGCGGCGGCAGCGCTTCGCGTCGTGCAACGACTGAAGTCTCTGGGCGTCCGTATCGCCATCGACGACTTCGGCACCGGCTACTCCTCGTTGGTCTACCTCAAGCGCTTCCCGGTGGATCTCCTCAAGGTCGACCGCTCCTTTGTCGCGGGTCTTGGCCGCAACCGCGACGACAGTGTCATTGCCCGCAGCGTGATCGAGCTGGCCCACGCATTCGACATCAGCGCGGTGGCCGAGGGCATTGAGAGACCCGAACAATTGGCCGAGCTCCGACGCCTCGATTGTCGGTACGGGCAAGGCCACCTGTGGAGCCCGCCCCGCCCCGCCGAAGAGCTGGGCCACGAGCTTGTCGTGTCGCCGCTCCAACCGACGACAGCCGCGTCGACGGTGGCGTAGACGGCGTCGTCACTGCGGATGGCGTCCAGGCAAGGTTCTTCATGGAGATCGACCTGCAGCTGGTGTGCCTTGTCGACGTTGTCGGAGGTGCCAGCGGCTGGGTGGACCGCCCCGCGGGCCTTCGCCAGGAGGATGCCGGAGTCATCCGCATGGACGGCCACCCGGGTGTAGTGCGCGATCCGCTCGAACGCCTCGTCTGGCGTGAGGTTCTGCACTTCCAGTGCCATCGATGACAGCAGGCGACGAACGTCCATGATGCTCCCGGTGCGCGAACCATGAGGTTCACCGGAAGAGCGCCCGTCGACCACAGGGGCGGGATGCCCCCGGGAATCCACGGTCGTCCGCCGCAGCCACCGCCCGGGCCCCCTGCCCCAGCCGTCCTTCGTACTCCGCACGGAGTACGTCGAAGTGTCTGCCGTGGCCAGACGAATGAGCGCCGCCAGCCTGACAGCGTGATGGCCATGACTTCTCAACTACGGGCGCCCGACCACTCCGGTGCCGATACCAGACCGAATGGATCGCGGGCCAAGACCGCGCTGCCGTGGCTCATGCTGGCTGTGTGGATCGGGCTGGTGGTGGGCGGCTACTCACTCGCCGGCAAGCTCGACTCGGTGACCCGCGACGGCCAGGCCGACTACCTGCCCGCCAGCGCCCAGTCGACCAAGGTGCTCCAGGCCGAGACCGAGCTGCCCGGCGGCGAGAACGGCCTGCTCGTGGTCGTGTCCGAACGATCCGACGGCCTCCGACCGGGCGATCGAGAGGCGGTCGTGCGCGGCCACGCCGAGCTGGCGCAGCGATTCGGCACCGACGCCGATGCGCCGCCCCAGATCGTCGAATCCGACGACGGCACGGCCCTGATGTACACGTTGTCGCTCGAGGGTGATGCGGTCGCCGAGGACGCCGGGAGCACCGCCGATGCGCGTCAGCTTCTCACCGGCCAGCCGGACGGTCTGGACGTGTACGTCACCGGTCCGACCCCGCTGGGGGCGGACATGGACGAGGTCTTCGATGCCGTGGACTCGAGGTTGCTGCTCGCCACGGCCGTGGTGGTGGCGCTCCTCCTGATCCTGACGTACCGCAGTCCACTGCTGTGGCTGGTCCCGCTCGCCTCGGTCGGGGTCGCGGCGATCACGTCGATGGGCGTCGTCTACGCACTGACCCAAGTCTTCGACTTCACGATCACGAGCATGAGCTCAGCACTGCTGATCGTCCTGGTCTTCGGCGCGGGTACCGACTACGCCTTGCTTCTCGTGGCTCGCTACCGCGAGGAGCTGCACCGCCACGCACGACCGATCGACGCGATGCTGGCGGCGCTGCGTGGAGCCGGGCCGGCCATCCTCGCTTCGGCGGCGACCGTGGTCGCCGGCCTGTTGTGCCTGTTGGCCGCGGATCTCAACAGCATCAGCAGTCTCGGCCCGGTGGGTGCGGCGGGCATCGGAGCTGCCTTGCTGGTCATGCTGACGCTCTTCCCGGCCCTGCTGGTGCTGCTCGGGCGCCGTGTCTTCTGGCCGTTCGTGCCGCGCCTCGGGGCTGAGGTGCGCGCATCCGGGTCGCGGTGGGCTCGGCTGGGCGAGCTGGTCGCGCGCCGCCGCGTCGTCGGCTGGGTGGCGCCGCTGATGATCCTGGGCGGTCTCGCGCTGGGCACCATCGGTGTCAACAGCGCCCTTCCGCAGCTGGACCAGTTCGCCCGTTCGACACCGGAGTCGGTGACCGGGGCGAAGCTGATCGAAGAGCGCTATCCCGACCAGGGGGGTCAGCCGCTGACCGTGATGAGTCGACCGGACCACAGCCGTGAGGTCCTGGCTGCCGTCGGGAGCATGTCGGGGGTTGTCAGCGCCGAGATCGGCCGGACCAGTGACGACTGGGTGGAGATCTCGGTGATCCCGGCCGACTCGCCAGAAAGCGCGGGTGAGACCGCAACGATCAAGCAACTCCGGGAGAATGTCCGCGAGGTCGCCGGTGAGGCTGCGCTGGTCGGCGGTCCGAGTGCCGAGAAGCTCGACGAGGCCGAGACCAACAAGAGTGACCGCAATCTGGTGATGCCGCTGATCCTGCTGGCGGTGCTCGTCATCCTCGGGCTGCTGCTACGGGCCATCGTCGCTCCGCTGGTGCTGGTCGCCACCGTCGTGGTGCCGTACTTCGGGGCGCTCGGACTGTGCAACCTGCTGTTCGACCATGTGCTCGGGTTCGCCGGGATGGAGTCGTCGGTGCCCCTGATCGGGTTCCTCTTCCTGGTCGCCCTCGGTGTCGACTACAACATCTTCTTGATGACCCGGGTACGTGAAGAGGCCAACCGGCACGGCACTGTCGAGGGCACGAAGCGGGGCCTTGCAACGACCGGTGGCGTGATCACCTCGGCTGGTGTCGTGCTGGCGGCGACGTTCGCGGTGCTCGCCTCCTTGCCGCTCGTCATGCTCGTGGAGATTGGCATACTGGTGGCCGTCGGCGTGCTCATCGACACCCTGGTGGTGCGGTCCATCGTGGTTCCCGCACTGACGATGTCGCTGGGTTCGCGGATCTGGTGGCCCAGCAAGCTCTGGCGCGCGAGTGAGGACAGTGTCGATGACCGTGTGTGAACGATGACGGCGCTCCGTCCGCCAGTGGTCGATCGGCTGCTGGCGGCGGGGTCGTTCATGCTCGGCATTGTCGTCGCGATCACGCTCGAGGCGGTCGATTTCGACGGCGAGCGAAGCGTGGATCCATGGGCGATCGTGCTCCTGGGAGTGATGTCGGCACCGTTGCTGGCCCGCCGGCGCTGGCCGATCCTGGTCGTCCTCGCGGTCGTCGCCGTCTCGACGCCGTACCACCTGCTCGACTATCCCCATGAGGCCACGATGCCGGCCTCACTGGTGGCGGCGTTCACCGCGGCGCGCTACAGCGAACCGCAGCGGCGGGCGGTCGCCGCCCTGGTGGCGGTGGCCGCGGTGACCGTGCCGGTCCTCGCCGACGAGGCATCAGGGGGACCTGGGGATGCTCTTCTCGGCGCAGGCTGGCTGTTCGTGGCCTTCTTTGCCGGGCTGGCGGTCCGCTTCCATCAGAACTGGACGGCCGCCGTCGCCGCGCGGCTCGAACAGGAGCGTGCCGATGAGGTCGAGCGGCGGGTCGCCGAGGAACGGGTGCTGATCGCTGCCGAGCTGCACGACGTCCTGGCGCACGGCCTCGCGGTCGCGAACGTCCAGGCGTCCGTCGCTGCGCACCTGATCGACCAGCTGCCGATGCGCGGGGATGCGTCGCTGCGGGAGCTGTCCAGCACGCTGCACGACCTGTCGGACACGAGCCGGGCCACGCTCCACGAGCTGCGTGCCGTTCTGGACGTGCTTCATGGAGGCGAGACCGAGCCAACCGAGCCCGCGCCCCACCTCGGCGAGCTGCAGCGTCTGGTGGAGATGGCCGAGGCGGCCGATGTCCGGGTCGACGTGGAGGCTGACGCGCTCCCGGACGAGCTGCCGTCGACCGTGTCCGTCGTGGCCTATCGGATCATCCAGGAGTCGCTCACCAATGTCATCCGACACTCGACGGCCCATCGCGCAACCGTCCGCCTCGACCAGAACGGCCACCAGCTGCGGATCGCGGTCATCGATCACGGGCCCGCGCGACCGCGTTCAACCGCGACACCGGCGGGCTTCGGGATCGCCGGGATGACCGGGCGTGCACAGGCCGTCGGCGGCGAGCTGTCCGCCGGCCCGGGGGAGTCCGGAGGATTTGAGGTGTGCGCCAGCCTGCCGCTGCCCGAGATCTGGCGGGTGCCATCGTGATCCGGGTCCTGCTCGCCGACGACCAGACCCTGGTGCGCGGCGCGTTCGCGCTGCTGGTCAACTCCGCTGATGACATGGAGGTCGTCGGTGAGGCCGCCACCGGCGACGAAGCGGTGATACTGACTCGGGACCTGCGCCCCGACGTCATCTTGATGGACATCAGGATGCCGAGCACCGACGGCATCGAGGCGACCCGGCAGATCTTCGCTGACGGGGGAGCGAGCGGCAGCAGAGTGCTGATCCTGACCACGTTCGAGACCGACACCAACGTGCTGCGCGGCCTGCGCGCGGGGGCGTGTGGATTCCTGCCCAAGGACACCCGTCCGGACGCGCTGCTGGACGCCGTCCGCACCGTCTCGGCGGGGGAGGCGCTGCTGTCGCCCGGCGCGACCAGGGCAGTCATCACCCGTGCGCTGAGCCGCCCCGACGCGCCTGCGCCCGAACGGCTGGCCAGCCTGACGGCACGCGAACGCGAGGTTCTTCGGCTGGTCGCCGCGGGCCGCAGCAACCACGAGATCGCGGACGAGCTGGTCGTCAGCCCGCTGACCGCCAAGACACACGTGAGCCGCATCCTCGCGAAGCTGGGCGCTCGCGACCGGGTCCATCTCGTGATCGCCGCCTACGAAGCCGGGCTCCCTTAGGGCGCCGCGCCGACCGCTCAGGTCCGCAGGTAGGAGGCGCCGGCGGGAGCGGGACGGCACCCGGAAATTTGTGACGGAAACCCCTTGACGACTGAATTGTTAGCGCTAACAATTCAACTCAAGGTTTCGTGGTCCAGATCACACTTCACGGCTCACCGGAACCGGAAGAAGGGCCGAACCTCTCCCGAGGCGAAACCTGGGACGCGAAGCGGATGTCCGCCCGCCACCGTCCTTGCTGTCCCGAAGTCGAGTGGCATCGGGTCCCATCAGATGGAGGAAATCGTGTTCAAGAAACTGATGACGGTAGCCGCGGGCGTGGTGCTTGCCGGCGGGCTGGCCGCATGCGGAAGCGACGGCGACGGCGGGTCCGGTGGATCTGGCGGAGCCGGAGGTTCGGGGGGCTCGGACGAGATCACCATGGGCTTCGCCCAGGTGGGCGCCGAGAGCGGTTGGCGGACAGCCAACACCAAGTCGATCCAGGCCTCTGCGGAGGAGGCGGGGATCGACCTCAAGTTCTCCGACGCGCAGCAGAAGCAGGAGAACCAGATCAAGGCCATCCGCTCGTACATTCAGCAGAAGGTCGACGTCATCGCCTTCAGCCCGGTCGTGGAGACCGGCTGGGACACGGTGCTGGCCGAGGCCAAGCGGGCCAAGATCCCCGTGATCCTCACCGACCGCTCCGTCGACTCCGACGACACCTCGCTCTACAAGACGTTCCTCGGGTCCGACTTCGTGCTCGAGGGCGAGAAGGCCGGCCAGTGGCTCGTCGACAACGCCAAGACGTCCGACACCAACGGGGACGGCGCGATCAAGGTCGTCGAGCTCCAGGGCACGACCGGTGCCGCTCCGGCGATCGACCGCAAGACGGGCTTCGAGGACAAGATCGCCGCCGACGACACGATCGAGATCGCCGCTTCGCAGACGGGTGACTTCACCCGCGACGGTGGCAAGAAGGTCATGGAGTCGTTCCTGAAGTCGCAGCAGGACATCGACGTCGTCTACGCGCACAACGACGACATGGGCCTGGGCGCGATCGAGGCGATCGAGGCGGCCGGCAAGAAGCCGGGCGTCGACATCAAGATCATCACCGTCGACGCCGTCAAGGACGGCATGACGGCACTCTCCGAGGGCAAGATCAACTTCATCGTCGAGTGCAACCCGCTCCTCGGTCCGCAGCTGATGGAGCTGGCGAAGAAGGTCGTCGCCGGTGAAGAGGTCCCCGAGCGCGTCGTGACGGAGGAGACCGTGTTCGACCAGGAGCAGGCCAAGGCCGTCCTGGCCGATCGTCAGTACTGACGCCATCAGGTCCGGGGCCCTGCGCCACAGCGCGCAGGGCCCCATCCCACCGACGAGGAATCGAGATGACCCAGATGTCAGCCGCACCCGCGCAGGCCACCCGGACGGCAGAGCCCGTGGTCGAGATGAGCGGCGTGTCAGTGAGCTTTCCCGGCGTCAAGGCGCTGCAGTCCGTCGGACTGACCCTGCGACCCGGCGAGGTCCACGCCCTCATGGGCGAGAACGGCGCCGGCAAGTCGACCCTGATCAAGGCCCTGACCGGTGTCTACTCCATCGACGAGGGCACGATCATCGTCGGAGGGGAGCCCCGGACGTTCTCCGGCCCGGCCGAGTCGCAGGCCGCCGGCATCAGCACCGTCTACCAGGAGATCAACCTCTGCACCAACCTCACCGTCGCCGAGAACATGCTCCTGGGCCGTGAGCCCCGCTCCTTCGGGCGGATCGACACCCGCGAGATGAACCGCCGGGCCGGCAGCGTGCTGGCACGTCTGGGCGTCGACATCGAGCCGCGGTCCCTGCTCGGCTCGCACCCCATCGCGATCCAGCAGCTCGTCGCGATCGCCCGCGCCGTCGACATCGACGCCGAGCTGCTGATCCTCGACGAGCCCACCTCCAGCCTGGACGCCGACGAGGTGGTCAAGCTGTTCGAGGTCATGCGCACCCTGCGTGACGAGGGCGTGGCGATCGTCTTCGTCTCGCACTTCCTCGACCAGGTCTTCGAGATCTCCGACCGGATGACGGTCCTGCGCAACGGCCGGCTCGTGGGGGAGTACGTCACGGCCGACACCACGCAGCTGCAGCTGGTCCAGGCCATGATCGGCCGCGAGCTCGAGACGCTGGAGAAGATCGAGCGGCAGGCCGAGCAGAACACCGTCCGGGCCACCGGCACCCCGCTGATGGAGGTGCTCGACCTGGGCCGCAAGGGCAGCGTGGAGGCGGTCGACCTACAGGTCTTCGAGGGCGAGGTGATCGGCGTCGCCGGTCTGCTGGGGTCGGGGCGCACCGAGCTCGCCCGGCTGCTGTTCGGTGCCGACGCCGCCGACCACGGCGACATCCAGCTGCGCGCTCGTCGCACCAAGCTGCGTACCCCTCGGCAGGCGATCGACCAGAAGATCGCCTTCTCTAGCGAGAACCGGCGCTCCGAGGGCGTCATCGGTGACCTGTCGATCGCCGACAACATGGTGCTCGCGCTGCAGGCCTCGCGCGGATGGCTGCGACCCCTCCCGGCGAAGACCAAGGAACGCCTGGTCACCCAGTACATCGACGCGCTCGACATCCGCCCGACCGACCCGCACGCGTTGATGCGCAACCTCAGCGGCGGCAACCAGCAGAAGGTCCTGCTGGCCCGCTGGCTCATCACCGAGCCGGAGCTGCTGATCCTCGACGAGCCGACCCGCGGCATCGACATCGGCGCCAAGGCACAGATCCAGCAGCTCGTCGCCGACCTGGCCCAGCAGGGGGTGTCGGTCGTCTTCATCTCGGCCGAGCTCGAGGAGGTGCTGCGTCTCAGTGACCGGCTCGTCGTCATGCGCGATCGGCGCAAGATCGACGAGCGCTCCAACGACGACGTGAGCGTCGCGGACGTCCTGGAGATCATCGCGGGGGAGGTGCGCGACGATGCGTAGCCTGACCCGTCACACCCTGTTCTGGCCGCTCCTGGCGCTGGCGCTGCTGCTCGTGGTCAACGTCATCGCCACGCCGTCGTTCTTCTCGATCCGGATCCAGGACGGCCACCTCTACGGCAGCCTGATCGACATCCTGCGCAACGGTGCCCCCACGCTGCTCATCGCGCTCGGCATGACGCTGGTCATCGCGACCCGCGGCATCGACCTGTCGGTCGGCGCGATCGTCGCGATCGCCGGCGCGGTCACCTGCACGTACCTGGCCGGCTCGCCCGACGAGGGCTCGGTGAGCCGGGCGATCGTCGCCATGAGCCTGGCGGTCGGCGTCTGCGTGCTGCTCGGGCTCTGGAACGGGTTCCTGATCGCGGTGCTCGGGATCCAGCCGATCATCGCCACGCTGGTGCTGATGACGGCCGGACGCGGCCTGGCGATGCTGATCACCGACGGCCAGATCATCACGGTCAACAACGCCCTGTTCAAGAAGGTCGGCGCGGGCTTCGTGCTGGGTCTGCCCGTCGCGATCCTCATCGCCATGGCGGTCTTCGCCGTCACGGCCGTGCTGACCCGGCGCACCGCGCTGGGCATGCTGATCGAGTCCGTCGGCATCAACCCCGAGGCCAGCCGGCTCGCCGGCGTCCGGGCCCGCACCATCACCTGGACGGTGTACGTCTTCGTCGCGTTCTGCGCCGGCATCGCCGGGGTGATGATCGCGTCCAACACCAGCGCGGCCGACGCCAACAACGCCGGCCTGTTCATCGAGCTCGACGCGATCCTCGCGGTCGTCATCGGCGGCACGTCGCTGGCCGGCGGCCGGTTCTCGCTGACCGGCACGCTGATCGGCGCGATGTTCATCCAGACCCTCGCGACGACGATCCCCACGATCGGCATCCCGTCCGAGACCAACTACCTGTTCAAGGCCGTCGTGGTCATCCTGGTCTGCCTCCTGCAGTCGCCCAAGGCTCGCGCGGCGCTGTCCGTCCGACGACAGTCGCCCCTCCTCACGAAAGGCTCGGCCGCATGAGCGTGCAGGCCCCCGTGATCAAGGACCTCGGCAGCTCGCTGCCGGAATCGGTCCGCCGATACACGCCACCGCCCCGGTTCTATCCAGTCATCGCGACCTTCGCCTTGTTCGTCGGCATGTTCGGCGCCGGCACGATCCGCTACGAGGGGTTCTCGTCTCCGCAGGTCATCCTCAACCTCTTCGTCGACAACGCCTTCCTGATCGTCCTCGCGGTCGGCATGACGTTCGTGATCCTGACGGGCGGCATCGACCTGTCGGTCGGCTCGGTCGTCGCGCTGTCCACGATGATCGCCGCCTCCACCCTGCGGGCCGGCTGGCCGGCGCCGCTGACGATCATCGCGGTCCTGCTGACCGGCTCGGTGCTGGGTCTGCTGATGGGCCTGGTGATCCACTACTTCGAGATCCAGCCGTTCATCGTGACGCTCGCCGGGATGTTCCTCGCCCGTGGCCTCTGCTACCTGATCAGCGTCGAGTCGATCCCGATCAAGAACGAGACGTTCACGTCGTTCGCGATGGGCACGATCGAGGTGCCGGGGGGTCACTTCATCACCCCGGCCGTGGTGATCTCCCTCGTCGTGCTGGTCATCGCGGCGTGGGCCCTGCACATGACCCGGTTCGGCCGCACGGTCTACGCCGTCGGGGGCAGCGAGCAGTCGGCCCTCCTGATGGGGCTGGCGGTCGCCCGGACCAAGGTCGGCGTGTACGTCATCAGCGGCTTCTGCTCGTCGCTGGCCGGACTGCTGTTCTCCCTCTACATGCTCTCGGGCTACAGCCTGCACGCCGTCGGCATGGAGCTCGACGCGATCGCCGCGGTCGTCATCGGCGGGACGTTGCTGACCGGCGGCTCGGGCCTCGTGCTCGGCTCCGCGCTGGGGGTGCTGGTTCTCGGAACCATCCAGACGTTCATCTCGTTCGACGGTAATCTCAGCTCGTGGTGGACCAAGATCACGATCGGCGTGCTGCTGCTGGTGTTCGTCATGATCCAGCGGATCTTCACGCGGAGGCCCGCGTGACGTCGACGCCGCCGGTGATGGCCGATGTCGCGAAGGTCGCCGGGGTGTCCCACCAGACGGTCTCCCGGGTCATCAACGGCATGCCCAACATCAGGCCGTCGACGCGCGAGCGGGTCGAGGCGGCGATCAAGGAGCTGGGCTACCGGCCCAACACCGCGGCCCGGGCGCTCGTGACGCGCAAGTCGTCCACCATCGGGATCATCAGCACCGAGTCGGGGCTGTACGGCCCCAACAGCGTCCGCCGCACCGTCGAGGACGCCGCTCGCCAGGCGGGCTACTTCGCCGGGTCGGTGAGCCTCTCGACGGTCACCGCGCAGTCGCTCACCGACGCGATCGACCACCTGATGCGGCAGTCGGTCGAGGGCATCGTCATGATCGCGGCGCAGCACGAGGCGCTCGACGCCATCCGGCGCCAGGACCCGGGCGTCCCGCTCGTCGTCGTCGAGGGCGACCTGTCCCGCGCCAAGTCCGCGGTCGGGGTCGACCAGCACCGCGGCGCGTACGAGGCGACGCGGCTCCTGCTCGAGCTCGGCCACACCTCGATCGCGCACGTCCGCGGCCCCCTCGCCTGGACCGAGGCGGAGGCACGCCGGCAGGGTTGGGAGGACGCCCTGCGCGAGGCGGGGCAGGCCGTCGGCCCGCTCCTCCTGGGCGACTGGACGCCCCGCAGCGGCTACGTCGCGGGCCGCGCGCTGGTGTCCGACCCCGGGCCCACCGCGGTGTTCGTCGCCAACGACCAGATGGCGATCGGCCTGATGCGGGCGCTGGACGAGGCGGGCCTGACGGTCCCCGACGACATGAGCATCGTCGGATTCGACGACACACCGGAGGCCGAGTTCCTCAACCCGCCGCTGACCACGGTCCGGCAGAACTTCCAGGAGGTCGGTCGTCGGGCGATCGCGGTCCTGCACGCGGCGATCCTCGGGGAGGACGAGGACCTCCCGCGGCTCATCGAGCCGGAGCTGATCCGCCGGTCGAGCGCGTCGCCCGTCGGGACGCGGAAGGCGGAGCGATGAGCGAGCAGTACGTCGTGGGGGTCGACTTCGGCACCCTCTCCGGCCGGGCGCTCGTGGTCGCGGTCGGGGACGGTCGTGAGCTCGCGAGTGCGGTGCACGTCTACGCGCATGCCGTCCTGACCGACGCCTTGCCGACGACGCCCGGCGTGCCGCTGCCGCCGGACTGGGCCCTGCAGGTGCCCGCGGACTACATCGACGTGCTGCGCCACGCCGTGCCGGACGCCGTCCGGGCCGCCGGGATCGACCCCGCGCAGGTCATCGGCATCGCGACGGACTTCACGGCGTGCACGATGGTGCCGACCCTCGCCGACGGCACCCCGCTCAACGAGCTGCCGCAGCTCGCCGACCGGCCGCACGCGTACGTCAAGCTGTGGAAGCACCACGCCGCGCAGGGGCAGGCCGACCGCATCAACACCCTCGCCGACCAGCGCGGTGAGGCCTGGCTGCCGCGCTACGGCGGGCTGATCTCCTCGGAGTGGGAGTTCGCCAAAGGGTTGCAGATCCTCGAGGAGGATCCGGAGGTCTACGCGACGATGGAGCGCTTCGTCGAGGCCGCCGACTGGATCGTCTGGCGGCTGAGCGGCACGTACGTCCGCAACGCCTGCTCCGCCGGCTACAAGGGGATCCTGCAGGACGACGCCTACCCGGGGGACGACTTCCTGGCCGGGCTCAACCCTGGTTTTGCCGATTTTGTTAACGCTAAACTCGCGCAGCCGATCGGTCAGCTCGGTCATCGCGCCGGAGGGTTGACGGCCGAGGCGGCGAGCTGGACCGGGCTGCCCGAGGGCATCGCGGTGGCGGTCGGCAACGTCGACGCGCACGTCACCGCACCGGCGGCGCAGGCCGTCGATGCCGGCCAGATGGTGGCGATCATGGGGACCTCGACGTGCCACGTCATGAGCGCCGAGGTGCTGCGCGAGGTGCCGGGCATGTGCGGCGTGGTCGAGGGCGGGATCGTCGCCGGCACGTGGGGCTACGAGGCCGGTCAGAGCGGCGTCGGTGACATCTTCGGCTGGTTCGTCGAGCACGGCGTCCCCGCCTACGTCAGCGAAGCCGCGGCCGCCGCCGGGACCAGCGTGCACGAGCACCTCGCCGAGCTGGCATCGCGCCAGCCGGTCGGCGCGCACGGCCTCGTCGCCCTCGACTGGCACAGCGGCAACCGGTCGGTGCTCGTCGACCACGAGCTGACCGGGCTCGTGCTCGGCCAGACGCTCGCGACGCGCCCCGAGGACGTCTACCGGGCCCTGATCGAGGCGACCGCGTTCGGCACCCGCACGATCATCGAGGCGTTCAACGCCAGTGGGGTCCCGGTCCACGAGCTCGTCATCGCGGGCGGGCTGTCCAAGAACCCGCTGCTGATGCAGATCTACTCCGACGTGACCCGGCTGCCGCTCGCGGTGATCGGGTCCGAGCAGGGCCCCGCGCTGGGCGCTGCCCTCCATGCCGCCGTCGCGGCCGGCGCGTACGCGGACATACGCGCCGCCGCGAAGGCTATGGGCTCCCTCCATCGGGCAGCGGTGCTGCCCGATGAGGGGCGCTCAGAAACCTACGACCGCCTCTTCGCGGAGTACACCGCGCTGCACGACCACTTCGGTCGCGGCGGCAACGACGTCATGCACCGCCTGCGTGCGCTGCGCCGCGAGGTGCTCGGCGGTGGTGCGTCATGACGGTCACGCAGGACGTCCGGTCGACGATCACGCGTCTGCGCCGTGAGGTGTGCGAGCTGCACGCCGAGCTGACGCGCTACGAGCTGGTCGTCTGGACGGCCGGCAACGTCTCGGCCCGGGTCCCCGGTGCCGACGCGATGGTGATCAAGCCGAGCGGGGTCAGCTACGACGACCTCACGCCGGACAACATGGTCGTGACCGACCTCGTGGGCACGGTGCTCGAGGGTGACCTCGCGCCGTCGTCCGACACCGCCGCGCAGGCGTACGTCTACCGGCACCTGCCCGAGGTCGGCGGCGTCGTGCACACCCACTCGACGTACGCGACGGCGTGGGCGGCACGGGCCGAGCCCATCCCGTGCGTCCTGACGATGATGGCCGATGAGTTCGGCGGTGAGATCCCGGTCGGACCGTTCGCGCTGATCGGCGACGACTCGATCGGCCGGGGCATCGTGCAGACCCTGCGCGGCAGCCGCTCGCCGGCCGTCCTGATGCAGAACCACGGCGTCTTCGCGATCGGCCGGGACGCCCGCTCGGCGGTCAAGGCCGCCGTGATGTGCGAGGACGTCGCCCGCACGACCCACATCGCCCGCCAGCTCGGCGAGCCGGTGCCCATCGCGCAGGAGCAGGTGTCCAGCCTGTTCGACCGCTACCAGAACGCGTATGGCCAGTGAGCCGTGCAAACCGTCAGAAGGAGACGTCCATGGGCAGCGCGGACCGCGAGATCTGGTTCCTCACCGGCAGCCAGGGCCTGTACGGCGAGGACACGTTGCGCCAGGTCGCCGAGCAGTCGCGTGAGGTCGCCGGCGTGCTCGCGGAGAGTCCGGAGCTGTCGCTGCGGGTCGTGTGGCGTCCGGTGCTCACCTCGTCCGACGCGATCCGCCGGACGATCCTCGAGGCCAACGCCGACGACGGCTGCGTCGGCCTGATCGGCTGGATGCACACGTTCTCTCCGGCCAAGATGTGGATCCAGGGGCTCGACGCGCTGCAGAAGCCGTTCCTGCACCTGCACACCCAGGCGCACCGCGACATCCCGTGGTCCACGATCGAC
Organism: Aeromicrobium sp.; assembly: GCA_025965435.1. Taxonomy (GTDB): domain Bacteria; phylum Actinomycetota; class Actinomycetes; order Propionibacteriales; family Nocardioidaceae; genus Aeromicrobium. The sequence goes on along the minus strand of JAOPWZ010000098.1, from coordinate 2,716 downwards.
ATGGACTTCATGAACCTGAACCAGGCGGCGCACGGCGATCGCGAGTTCGGCTTCATCCAGACCCGCCTCGGCGTGGCCCGCAAGACCGTCGCCGGCCACGTGTCCAACCCCGCCGTGGGTCGCAGGGTAGGTGCGTGGGCCCGGGCCGCGGCCGGCGCCGCCGAGCTGCGGTCGCTCAAGCTGGCCCGGTTCGGGGACAACATGCGCGACGTCGCCGTCACCGAGGGCGACAAGGTGGAGGCCGAGCTCAAGTTCGGCGTCTCGGTCAACACGTACGGTGTCAACGACCTGGTCGATGTCGTGGACGCTGTCGACGACACCCGCATCGACAAGCTGGTCGCGGAGTACGAGGACCTCTACGACATCGCCGCCGAGCTGCGCTCCGGGGGAGATCGACATGGCAGTCTCCGCTACGGCGCGCGGATCGAGGCCGGTCTGCGCGAGTTCCTCGAGGAGGGCGGCTTCGGGGCGTTCACGACGAGCTTCGAGGACCTCGGCGGGCTCCGCCAGCTGCCGGGCCTCGCGGTGCAGCGGCTGATGGCCGACGGCTACGGCTTCGGGGGAGAGGGGGACTGGAAGACCTCGGTCCTCGTCCGCACGACCAAGGCCATGGCCGCGGGTCGACCCGGCGGCACGTCCTTCATGGAGGACTACACGTACCACCTGGAGCCCGGCAACGAGAAGTCACTCGGCGCCCACATGCTCGAGGTCTGCCCCAGCATCACGTCGCAGAAGCCGACGATCGAGGTGCACCCGCTCTCGATGGGCAACCGGGAGGACCCGGTGCGGATGCGCTTCATCGCCGATCCCGGCGAGGGCATCGTGGTCGGCCTGTCCGACCTGGGCGACCGCTTCCGGCTCACCGCCAACGACATCACCTTGGTCGAGCCGGACGAGGCGCTCCCGCGGCTGCCGGTCGCCTGCGCGGTGTGGCAGGCGCACCCGTCCCTCGTCACGGCGGCGGAGGCGTGGATCATCGCCGGCGGCCCGCACCACACCGTGCTGACGACGGCCATCGGGATGGAGGAGTTCGACGACCTCGCCGAGATGCTGAGCACCGAGCTGCTGCACATCGATGCGGACACCACGCCGCGGACGTTCCTCAAGGAGCTCCGCTGGAACCAGGCCTACTACCGGCTCGCCGCCGGCCTCTGACGACCGCGACGTCGGGGCGTCTCGCGAGGTCAGCCGGCGGCGTGCACCGCGAATCGGCGGCGGTACGAGGTGGGCGTCGTGCCGTAGGCGTCGCCGAAGCGCTGGCGGAACGTCACGACGCTGCCGAAGCCGCTGCGTGTCGCGATCGTGTCGATCGGCAGGGTCGTGCGCTCCAGCAGCCGGCGCGACTCGTCCAGGCGCCGGGTCATCAACCATCGTGCCGGGCTCGATCCGGTGACCTCGGTGAAGCGGCGGGTGAAGTTGCGCTTGCTCATCTGGGCGTGCGCCGCCATCGTGTCCACGCTGATCCGTTGGTCCAGGTTCGTCAGGGTCCACTCGATCGTGCTTCCGAGCTGCCCGACTCCGTCGGGCTCGGGCATGGGGCGGGTGATGTACTGCGCCTGCCCGCCGTCCCGGTGCGGGGCGACGACGAGGTACCTGGCCAGCGTCGCCGTGGCCTCCGACCCGAGCTCTCGACGGACGATGTGCAGGCAGGCGTCGATCGCCGATGCCGTGCCGGCGGACGTCAGCACGTCCCCGTGGTCGATGTAGATCGAGTCGGCATTGACCAGCACCGACGGGTACTTGGTCGGCATCTCGTCGGCGGCACCCCAGTGGGTGACGACGGATCGCCCGTCCAGCAGGCCCGAACCGGCAAGCGGGAAGGCGCCCAGGCACAGCCCGGCCAAGCGGGCACCCCGACGAGCGGCGTCGGCGATCGCGGAGGCTACGTCGTCATTGGCCGGACGCAGGTCTGCGTGCCACGACGGGAAGACGAGCAGATCCGCCTCGAGGGCGGCCTCCGGACCACGGAGGTCATCGAGCGCGATGCCCTCCGCCGTCGTCACCCGAGGTTCGGCGCTCCACACCGTGGTCTCCCACGAGGTGTCGAGGCCGAGGCGCCTGACCTCGGCGAAGACCGTCGTCGGGACCGACAGGTGGAACAGGCTGATGCCGTCGAAGGCGTGGATCGCAATCTTCATTGTCTGTCCTGAATCCATCGAAAGCTGGCATCTGCGCCACTCACGATAGCCGCCGGACGCGGCGAGGATGGAGATCCGCCCTGAACCAAGGAGATCATCGTGACCGCCAAGCGCCGCGCCCTCATCGTCGTCGACGTCCAGAACGAGTACTTCGACGGCGTGCTGCAGATCCAGCACCCGCCGCGTGAGCAGTCCCTGGCCAACATCACGCGAGCCCTCGACGTCGCCACCGAGCTGGACCTGCCGGTCGTCGTGCTGCAGCACGAGATGCCGGAGGGGGCGCCTGTGTTCGCGGTGAACTCACCCAGCTGGTCGCTGCACCCCGAGATCGAGCGCCGCCTGAAGCCCGAGTTCAAGCGGGCCTCGAAGGTCTACGGAAGCGCCTTCAGCGGTGAGGGCGTCGCCGAGTGGTTGGAGGAGAAGCAGGTCGACACGGTGACGATCGTCGGCTTCATGACGAACAACTGCGACATCGCCACGGCGGTGGACGCCGAGACCCGTGGCCTCGCGGCGGAGGTGCTGTCCGATGCGTCCGGAGCCATCCACCTGTCGAACGAGGCCGGCAGCGTCTCGGCCGA
>JAOPWZ010000074.1 GCA_025965435.1 Aeromicrobium sp. | reverse complement strand
TTCTTGCGCTACCCTCGACGTGACGCCGATCACCCTTCGGCGCACCGTCGTGCCGTGGTGGGACCCACCGCGGTCGTGAGGAGGAGCCGTGGCGCGCATCATCAACCAGGTCGCAGTGTTCGGCCTCGGCAAGGTCGGCGAGCTCGTCGCTGTCATGCTGGGTGAGTCGGGCTTCAAGGTCGTCGGCTACGACGCCGCCCCCCGCGACGACCTCGGATTCGAGGTCAAGCCGCTCGACGTGCAGGACACCGCGGGACTGCGCGAGTCGCTGCGCGGCGTCGACGCCGTTGTGTCGTGCCTGCCGTACCACCTCAACATCGACGTGGCCGAGGCCGCGTACGACGCCGGCACCCACTACTTCGACCTGACCGAGGACGTCCCCACGACCAACCGGGTCATCGAGCTCGCCGCGCAGCAGGCCGGCAGCGGTCGGCCGGGTGCCGCCTTCGCCCCGCAGTGCGGCCTCGCCCCCGGGCTGATCGGCATCATCGGCGCCTCGATCGCCAAGACCTTCGACGAGATCCGCTCGATCGAGCTGAAGGTGGGTGCGCTCCCGCAGCATCCGACCGGCCTGCTCGGCTACGCCATCAACTGGTCACCCGAGGGCGTCGTCAACGAGTACCTGAACGACTGCGAGGTGCTCCGGCAGGGACACCGACAGATGGTGCCGGCGATGACCGAGAAGGAGCGTGTCCTCATCGGCGGCATCGAGCTCGAGGCGGCGCTGACCTCGGGCGGGCTCGGCACGATGTGCGAGACGTACGAGGGCCGGGTCCACCGGCTCGACTACAAGACGCTGCGCTACCCGGGACACTTCGACCAGATGCACTTCCTGTTCGACGAGCTCAACCTGCGCGAGCAGCGCGACCTGGTGGGCCGCATGCTGGTCGACTCCAAGCCGCCGGTCAACGACGACGTCGTCTACATCCACGCCGCCGTCGAGGGGCGCAAGAACGGCCAGCCGTTCCGCGAGAACCACGTGCGCGCCTACAAGCCGCTCGACATCTCCGGACGGACCTGGCGGGCCATCTCGTGGACCACGGCGGCCTCGGCCGTCAGCGTCGTCGAGCTCGTGGCCGAGGGCAAGCTGGCCGGCACGGGCTTCATCAAGCAGGAGGACATCCCGCTGGAGACGCTGTTCTCGACGCAGGCCGGCCGGCACTTCGCGGAGCAGGGAGCCGTGTGAGCGGGGGTCCTCAGGTCCAGATCGCGGGGTGCTGCTGGTCGCGTGGCTCGGGGGGCAGCCGATCGGCGACGCCGTCGGCGTAGCGGCGAGCGGTCCACGCCGTCGCGGCGGCGTCGAGGATGTCGTCGGTGGCGACACCGCGCCGGCGGTCCGCGACCACGTCGAGCCCGTGGTCGGCGAGCAGGCGACGCCGGTGGGCCTCGCCCGCCGTGGTCGTCTTGCCGTCCACGAGCACGCCGCCGTTCATCGCCGCGAAGCAGACCTCGGGGTGGGCCTCGACGACCGGTACGCCGGGGCGTGTGCGGAGCCACTCGTCGACGTCGCGGATCTTCGGCACGAGGTACCACGTCTGCTTGCTCAGTCCCAGGCCCAGCGCGGCACGGTTGGCCGCGTTGGCGGCGTGGTAGTCGGGCTGGCCGAGCACCGAGGCCGCGGGGGCGTTGAACACGGTGGACGCGCGCCCCGGCAGCAGCCCGCGGGCCAGCTTCTCGGCGACGCGCGGCTCGGACGACGGCAGGCCGATCGGGGTGTCGATCGCCACGGTCTCGACGTCCCCGGCCCGGTCGACCAGCTGGCCGATCGTGGGCGCGATGATCACGTCGGTGGACCGGCCGTCCCAGACCACGCCGACCCAGCCCAGCTTGCATCCGTCCACCCCGAGCACCGCCATGCCTCGATCCTGCCAGTGGCGCGGTCGGAGGCTCGATTCTGTCGGCCGTCGGAGCCATAGTGGTCCGAAGAGGAGAGTGGTCGGATGAGCAGAGAGTTCCAGGTGACCTTCGACTGTGCCGATCCCGCGGGTCTCGCGGCGTTCTGGGCGGAGGTGCTGGGCTACGAGGTGCAGGCGCCGCCCCAGGGCTTCGACTCGTGGGACGCCGCGCTCGAGGCGTTCGGGGTGCCCCGCGACCAGTGGAACTCCAAGTCGGCGATCCTGCCGGTCGACGGCGACGGTCCGCGGGTGTTCTTCCAGCAGGTGCCCGAGGGCAAGACGGTCAAGAACCGGGTGCACCTCGACGTCCGGGTCGCCGAGAACCTCGACGGCGACGAGCGGATGGCGGCCTTCGAGCGCGAAGCCGATCGGCTGGAGGCGCTGGGCGCGACCCGGGCGTACCGGGTGGAGCCGGCGCCCCCGATGGAGCTGGGGTTCATCACGATGCGCGATCCCGAGGGCAACGAGTTCTGCCTCGACTGATCGTCGACGCCGGACGCGCGGACGACTGGGCCGGCACCTGACGGCACCGGCCCAGCGCGACGAGATCAACGATTGATCGTGCTGCGGCCGAAGGTCAGCCCGGCGAACGTCACGACGAGCCACAGTCCGCTGACCACGCCCGGGAAGCCGGGCAGCCCGAAGGCGGCGACCGTGCCGACGACCGGCAGCAGCGTGACGAGGCTGAAGACGCCGATCCAGCGCGAGACCAGGCGCTCTCGCAGGGCCATCCACGCCACGGCCCCGGCCGCGACGCTCACCCCGAGGTAGCCGATGTACGCCCCGAAGTCGTTGAGGACGAACAGCACGTACAGCCCGGCCTGGTCGAAGGCCCCGTCCTCGCTGCCCCCGTTGTACAGGCCCATGGCGCCCCTCCAGCCGTAGCCGAGCGAGAGGGCACCCGCGGCAGCGGTCAGACCGAGCGGCACGACGCGGGCCGCGGTGCTGGCGAGCGCGCGTGGCTCGACGTGACGCCGCCAGGCGCCGGCGAGCACGAGGAGCAGCGCGACCGTCAGGTAGCCGGCGATGATGCTGGCGTGGGCCTTGCCGGAGCTCACCTCGTCCACGATGTCGGCCGTGAAGGTCGTGGGGCTGTCGGCCGGGTGGAGGTCGGTCGCCAGGGTCGCGACGACCGCGCCGATGCCGGCGACGATGCCGAGGACGGGCCAGCGGCCGCGGCCGGCGGGGCGGGTGGACTGCTCGGCGCGGAGGGTGTCGATGTTCGTCATGATGAGCCTCTTCTGTGGGGTGGTGGCCTGCGAGGACCGGGTGATGCCGTGACGGTAGGGCGGGAGATGTCCCGGGCAGGAGAGGCGTACATCCCGGACCGGCGGGACGGGCGCGGACTCCGTCGAACGCAGGACGCGCGGCCCGACCCGGTGTGAGGATGAGCCGATGGCCGTTGACACCGCCTCGAGCAGGCGCCTGGGCGATGCGCAGGTGCGTGGGCTCGGCTACGTCGCCGCTGGTCTCGCGGTGTCGGCGGCGGTCGCCGCCGTCGTGGTGCACCAGATGATCGAGGCGCGCGCCGACGTCTCACCGCTCTACATCGGCAACATCGTGGTCGGAGCCGGGTGGCCCCTCGCGGGCGCCGCGATCGTCCGGGCCCAGCCCCGCAACGTGTGCGGCTGGCTGCTGCTCGCCACCGGCTCCCTCGCGGTGTACGAGCTGCTCAGCCAGTACAGCCTCTGGAGCGCCCGGGTCGCGGACGAGCCGCTTCCGGGGGCGGCCGTGACCGACTGGGTCTCGATGTTCGGCTTCGGGGTCTACTTCTACGTCCTGCCCCTGCTGCCGCTGCTGTTCCCCGAGGGCCGGCCGGCGGGACGGCCGTGGCACCGTCTCGCCCGCACGGTCGTCGTGGTCGCCACGTGTGCCGTGGTGGCGCGGATGATCGTGCCGGAGCGGTCCGACACCGACCCGTCGATCCGCAACCCGATCGGCGTCCCGGGCCTGGAGGTGCTCAACTGGGTGGTGCTGGCCGGCTCGTACTTCTGCATCGTCGTGGCCACCCCGGCGGCGGTCGTCCATCTCGTCCAGCGGACGCGCCGGTCGGTGGGCGTCGAGCGTGCCCAGCTGCAGTGGCTGATGCTGGGCGGCGTCTGGCTCGTGGTGGGCATCGTGCTGTCCCAGGCGGCCCGCGACCTGCGGGTGGGCGATGCCCTGTTCGCGGTGGGACTGGTCGGCCCGCCGTTGGGGGTGGTCGTGGCGATGGTCCGCCACCGCCTGTTCGACGTCGAGTTCGCGCTGAGCCGGACGTTGGTCCTGGTGGTCGTGGTCGCCCTCGTGGGCGGGGCGTGGGTCGCGGTGGTGCTGGCGATCAGCCCCGACCTGACCGGCTCCCGCCCCGGCATCCTGCTGGTGGCAGCCTTCGGCGTGGCGGCGGTCGTGACCCGTGACGTCCTGCAGCGACGGGTCGACCGCTGGTGGTTCCCGCACCGGACCGCCTCGGCGGCGCTGGCTCGGCGGATCCTGACCGCGGCGGGCGGCACGTCCGACCCACGGGATGCGCTGGCGCTCCTGCTCGCGGCCCTCCGGCGGGAGCTGCGGTTGCCGTACGTCGCGTTCGACGGTCCGTTCGTGGCGCTCGACGGCACCCGCCCCCACGACGTCGAGACCGTGGACGTGACGGCGCTGGGGCACGACATCGGCGTCCTGGAGGTCGGCCGTCGGCGGGGGTCCAGCGGCTTCAGCCCGCAGGAGCGGGACGTCCTGGAGCAGGTCACGGTCCACGTCGGCGTGCTCGCCTATGCCGCGATGCTCGTGAGCGACGTCGCCGAGAGCCGCTCGCGCATCGTGCTCGCCCGTGAGGAGGAGCGCCGTCGACTGCGCAACGACCTGCACGACGGCGTCGGCCCGAGCCTCGCCGGCATCGCCCTGGAGCTAGACGCGCTGTCGCGGCGGCTCGAGCAGGCCGGCGATCCCGCTCTCGCGACGGCGGCCCGCCGGGTGCGCGATCGCGCCCGCGAGTCGGTCCGCGACGTCCGCGCCGTGTCGCACGGCCTGCGTCCGCCGATCCTCGACCAGGTCGGGCTCGGCGGGGCGCTGGAACAGCTCGTCGGCGGGCTGGGGACGATCGAGGGACGGGCGCGCGTCGAGGACACCGGCCAGCTCCCGGCGGCCGCCGAGGTCGCCGCCTATGTCATCGCGGCGGAGGCGGTCACGAACGTCGCACGACACAGCGCCGCCAGCCGCGTGAGCGTCGAGGTCGACCGCACGGCAGCGGAGCTCGTCCTGCGGGTCACCGACAACGGCCGCGGCATGCCGGCCCACCCCCGGGCCGGCGTCGGGCTCACGAGCATGCGCGAGCGGGCCGCCGAGGTCGGCGGACGGGTCGAGCACGCGCCGGCGCCCGGCGGGGGGACGATCGTGCGGGTCGTCCTGCCCCTCGACGGCACCCTGAGATCACACGAGGAGGTCGGTGGATGACGACGGTGCTGGTGGTCGACGACCATGCGGTGTTCCGCGCCGGGATGACGGCGGTGCTGTCCGGGATGGACGGTGTCGAGGTCGTGGGGGAGGCCCCCGACGGTGAGACGGCCGTCGAGCTGGTCCCGGGACTGCGGCCCGACATCGTGCTGATGGACCTGCGCATGCCCGGCATGGGTGGGCTCGCCGCCACCGCGCGCATCACGGAGCGGCACCCGGGTGCCGCGGTCGTGGTGCTGACGATGAACGACGACGCCGACTCGGTGTTCGCGGCGCTGCGGGCGGGGGCCCGCGGCTACCTGCTCAAGGAGTCAGGTGCCGAGGACGTCGAGCGGACGATCGCCGCCGTCATGCGCGGGGAGGCCGTGTTCGGCCCGCGGGTCGCCGAGCAGGTGGTGGGATTCTTCGCGGGCGCGGGGTCGTCGTCGCCGCAGGCCTTTCCCGACCTCACGGGACGGGAGCGGGAGGTGCTCGAGCTCATGGCGCGCGGCCTCGACAACGCGAGCATCGCCCGGCGGCTGTTCCTGTCGGAGAAGACCGTGCGCAACCGGGTCAGCGACGTCCTGGCCAAGCTGCAGGCCCACACCCGGGCCGAGGCGGTCGCCCGGGCACGCGATGCCGGGATCGGCGGCGAGCCGAGAACCTGATGTCACCCCCGCACGGCACAATGGACGGGTGAGTCTCTACCGCGACACCGGCATCGTGCTGCGGGTCCACAAGCTGGGTGAAGCCGATCGCATCATCACGCTGCTGACCCGCCAGCGCGGCATCGTGCGGGCGGTCGGCAAGGGCGTCCGCAAGACCACGTCACGCTTCGGCGGTCGGCTCGAGCCGTTCATGCACGTCGACCTGCAGCTGGCCGAGGGGCGCTCGCTCGACATCATCACGCAGGCCGAGACCGTCAACGCGTTCGCCAAGGACCTGGGCCTCGACTATGCGGCCTACACCGCCGGCACCGCGATGCTCGAGACCGCCGAGCGGCTCGTGCAGGAGGACGGAGAGCCGGCCGTCGCCCAGTTCCAGCTGCTGGTCGGTGCGCTGCGCGCCCTGACCGAGGGACGAATGACACCCGGCCTGATCCTCGACTCCTACCAGCTGCGGGCGCTGTCGATCGCCGGATACGCGCCGACGTTCGACGGCTGCGCCCGGTGTGGCCTCGAGGGCCCGCACCGTCACTTCCACGCGGCCTCGGGCGGCATGCTGTGCGACGACTGCCGCGTCGCGGGCTCGGCCGCACCGTCACCGTTCACGGTCACCCTGCTGGGCGGCCTGCTGAGCGGTGACTGGCCGTCGGTCGGCACCTCCGACGAGCGGTCGCGGCGCGAGGCCAGCAGCATCATCAGCGCCTACCTGTCGTGGCACCTCGAGCGCGGGCTGCGCTCGCTCAGCCACGTGGACCGCTGATGAGGCGCTCCGTCCGCCCGCCGGTCCCGCACGCCTCCGGCGCGACACCGCCGGCCATCCCGGTCGAGCAGGTTCCACGGCACGTCGCGATCGTCATGGACGGCAACGGTCGTTGGGCCAAGCAACGTGGCCTGCCGCGCACCGCGGGCCACGAGATGGGGGAGGCCGCGCTCTTCGACGTCGTCGAGGGCGCGATCGAGATCGGCGTCAAGGCCATCTCGGCCTACGCGTTCTCCACCGAGAACTGGAAGCGCTCACCCGACGAGGTGCGGTTCCTGATGGGCTTCAACCGCGACGTCATCCGCCGTCGCCGCGATGAGATGCACGAGCTCGGCGTTCGGGTCCGCTGGGCCGGACGGCGTCCCCGGCTGTGGCGCAGCGTCATCAAGGAGCTCGAGACCGCCGAGGAGCTGACCCGCGACAACGACGTCCTGACGCTCACGATGTGCGTCAACTACGGCGGGCGCGCCGAGA